>DATLBY010000120.1:0-13520 GCA_035526665.1 Bryobacteraceae bacterium | reverse complement strand
CAGGGACAATCCAGCGACATCAGTTTGATCGGCGATCTGGCGAAAAATATGCTGGGGCGCACCTTCTGTCCTCTAGGGGACGCGGCCGCGCTGCCGACGATCTCGATTGTGGAGAAGTTCCGGCATGAATTCGAGGCGAAGCTGCGCGTGAGCCCGGGTTCCTATGAAGATACCAATCGATTTGTGCAAGTGGTTTAAACCTCAACAATGGCTGATTCTGTAACTCTAACGATTGACGGCAGGCAGGTGACTGCTCCGGCCGGCATGCTGCTGATCGACGCCGCAAAGACGGCCGGTATTGAGATTCCCGCCTTCTGCTATTACGAGGGCCTGTCCCTGCAAGCCGCTTGCCGCATGTGCCTGGTGGAAATCGAGAAGACGCCCAAGCTGCAGGCCGGCTGCACTATTCCGGTAGCAGAGGGCATGGTGGTGCGGACCGATTCGCCGGTGGTGCGGGAAGCCCGCAAATCCATGCTCGAATTCCTGCTCACCAATCACCCGCTGGACTGTCCGGTGTGCGATAAGGGCGGCGAGTGCGAGTTGCAGGACATGGTGTTCCGCTATGGCGCGGGGGAGAGCCGGTATACCGAAACAAAGCTCCACGTGGATGAGAAACAGTGGTCGCCGGTGGTCTTCTTCGACGCTCCGCGCTGCATTCTCTGTTATCGCTGTGTCCGTATTTGCAATGAAGGGCTGGGCGTAGGGGCCTTGGGTGTGGTCAACCGCGGCGCTGTTTCCGAGATTGCTCCGAACCAGGGCGATCATCTGGAATGCGACGAGTGCGGCGCCTGCATCGACATCTGTCCCGTAGGCGCATTGACCAGCGGTAGCTACCGCTACAAAACGCGTCCCTGGGAGATGAACCACGTCGGGACGATCTGCACCCATTGTTCTAACGGATGCAAGACGACCCTGGGCGTTCGCAACGACGTGATTGTACGCGGGAATAATCGGGACCGCTCCGGGATCAATGGCGAGTTTCTGTGCATCAAGGGACGCTACGGGTTTGATTTTGCAGAAAGCCCCGAGCGTCTGCAGTCGCCCCTGCAGCGTGTAGGCGATAAGTTCGAGCCGATCTCATGGTCGCGCGCGCTGCTCACGGTGGCCGAGAAATTCAACGATGTGAGGAACCGGCGGGCGAACATCGGCGTGGTGGCATCGAACCACACCACCAACGAAGAGAATTTCTATCTGCAGCGGTTTGCACGCAAGGGGCTGGGAACACGCAACATCGACCATCACCGTACAGGCGATTTAGCTACGCTGCTGGATGCCTTGTCGGGTAAGACAAACGCGCTGGCAACCGTGGCGGATCTCTACACCGCTAAAGCGAGCCTGATAATTGGAGCCGACCTGGCCGAAGAACAGCCTCTGCTCGCGTTCCAACTGCGCGCCAATTTCCGGCACCACGCTTCGCATACGTATACCGTGACGCCGGGTCCTGTCCGGGAACGAAAATACTCGGTCGCGAGCCTGATCGCCAAATCTGGCGATCAGCTGGCCGCAGTGGAATCGTTGCGTGACAGGCTGGCAGCCGAGCCTGAGCTGGTAATTCTTTTTGGCGATACGATCAAGGGCGAAGTGGTCCGCCGGCTGGTGGCCTTCGGTGACTCGCTGGGAATACCGGTGAAGTACGTCGCGCTGCTGGACTATTCGAATTCGCGCGGCGCGGTGGACATGGGGCTTACGCCGGGTCTGCTGCCCGGTTATCAACCTGTGATCGAGCCCGGCCTGAACCTGGACGAGATGCTCGCGGCGCCGGATCTGGATCTGCTCTGGGTGGTAGGCGCCAACCCGCTGAAGTCGCGCCAGCTCGCCTCCCGGAACGCATTTGTCGTTGTGCAGGAGATGTTCCTCACCGAGACCGCGCAACGCGCCGACATTATTTTCCCGGCGGCCTCGGCGTATGAAAAAGAGGGAACCGTGACGAATGTTTGCGGCGAAGTGCAGCGTCTCAAGCGGGCTCACAAAGTAATGGGCGCGAAGCCGGACCTGGAAATCTTCGGGTTGCTGGCAAAAGAGATGGGGATCGATCTGGGCCTCGCCCACTTCGACAAAGTTTTTGAAGAGATTCGCAAGACGGTTCGCGGTTATAATGTTTCCTTACCTGTAATTGCCACGGGTGGGGCGGCGCAGACCATGCCGGTAAATGGCCGCGTACCGGTGGAATCGCGGCCGGATCTGATTCACTCGGCGCGCAACACGCTGTTCACGTCCGGTTCGCTCGGACGTTATTCGAAGACTCTGAATACGGTTCTGGAGCGGTCTGTAGGCCTGTTTGAATCCGGAGTGGAAACTCCCTAGCTTCAGCGGAATGCAAAGACCCGGTAGTCGTGTGTGTAGAACTCGCAAATGAATTTTTACATCATTAGTCTGATCAAAGCAGGTCTGGTGGCGTTCGTCCTGCTCACGGCGCTTGCCTACCTGCAGTGGATTGAACGTAAAGTGCTGGCGCACATCCAACTGCGCGTGGGGCCGCAGCGTGTGGGTCCGCACGGCCTGCTGCAACCGCTGGCCGATGTCATCAAGCTGCTTACCAAGGAAGACCTGCTCCCAGCTCACGTGAACAAGTTTTTCTACATGCTGGCGCCATTCCTGGCCGTCTTCATCGCCCTGATATCCATTTCGGTGATTCCCTTCGGTCCTGAAATCGAGGTCATGGGCGTCAAGACGTGGATGCAGTTGACAGATTTGAAAATCGGCATTCTGTTCGTGCTGGCAATTTCTTCGGTCGGCGTCTATGGAGTCGCTCTGGCGGGTTGGTCCTCCAACAACAAATACGCGCTGATCGGTGGGCTGCGGAGTTCGGCTCAGATGATCAGCTACGAGCTTCCCATGGCGCTCGCCATTGCCGCGCCGCTCCTGCTCGCTAATACTCTGAGTTTTCGCGAGATGGTAAACATGCAGGATGGCTACTACCTGAGCGTCATCCCGCGCTGGAATATTTTCCAGATGCCGTTCCCGCAGATCTTCAGCTTCTTTATTTTTCTAATTGCCGCCTTCGCGGAAACGAATCGTGTTCCCTTCGATCTGCCTGAGGCTGAGAACGAACTGGTCGCCGGCTTTCACACTGAATACAGCAGCATGAAATTCGCGGCGTTCTTCATGGCGGAATACGCCAACATGGTGACGGTGACTGCGGTAGCGACGCTGCTGTTCCTGGGCGGCTGGCATCCGATCTTCCCGGCGGAGTACGGATCCAAGTTCATTCCGGCGCTCCTGTTCGCCGGTGCCGGAGTGATGGCGATTTTCCACGGGTTGAATCCCGCCAGGCCGTTTGACCGCATTACTTTGCCGATCGCCGGTGTGTTGTTCCTGGGCATTGCCGGCATCTTTCTGGTCCCATTTCTGCAGCCGTTCCTGTTGCCGCTCTTCTGGTTTTGCGGCAAGGTGCTGATACTGCTTTTTGTTTTTATCTGGATTCGCGGCACGCTGCCGCGCTTCCGCTACGATCAGCTGATGAGCTTCGCATGGACGTTTCTGTTTCCCGCGGCCCTGCTGAACCTGCTGATTACGGGCTTTCTGGTCGCCTGGAACTCTTAAACTGACAATGGACGCGCTTCTATTTCTGATTTTCGCCTTTATCGCGGTGGTCTCCGCGATCAGCCTGGTAGTACAGACACATCCGATTTCGAGCGCTCTGTCGCTGGTAGGCGTCATGGGCGCGCTGGCGGTTCTGTACCTGCTGCTGGGTGGTGAGTTTATCGCCGCCGCTCAGATGATTGTCTATGCCGGCGCCATCATGGTGCTGTTCGTTTTCGTCATCATGCTGTTAAATGCGGGAGCGGAACACCGCTCGGGCAAATCGCGCTTCGTGAAATTTTTTGGTATTCCACTGTTCGCTGTTTTCATCGGACTTCTCGGCTTCATTATTCAGGGAGTGCTGCCCACGTCGAAAGGCGTGAATTTCGGCAGCTTTACCGGCGGCGGCGCTAAGGAAATCGGCCTGAGCCTGTTCACGCAGTATCTGCTGCCTTTCGAAGTGACATCCATCCTCATCCTGATAGCTATCCTGGGCGCCGTTGTGCTCGCAAGGAAGGAGATCTAACGAATGGCGACGATTCCCGGCCTGCCTGCCTCGGTTCCGCTCTCCTGGTATCTGCTGCTGAGCGCGATTCTATTTGCACTTGGCGTGGCAGGTTTCCTTTTCCGAAAAAACATTATCACCGTTTTCATGTCCATTGAGTTGATGCTGAACGCGGTGAACCTCAGCTTCATCGCCTTCTCCTACAAACACGCTCAAGTGGACGGCCATATATTTTCCTTCTTCGTAATGGTGGTCGCCGCGGCTGAGGCCGCCGTGGGACTGGGAATTATTTTGACGGTCTTTAAGAATCGCTCCACACTGCAGATTGACGAAATCAGCATTTTGAAAAACTAATCGATGCATCATCTCTGGCTAATCCCTATACTTCCGCTGGCAGGCTTCCTGATCAATGGCCTGTTCGGCCGGAAGCTCCCCAAAGCGCTGGTCAGCGCCGTCGCCGTGGGCTCGGTGCTGCTTTCGTTTCTCTGGGTTTTGAAGACTCTTTCCGCCCTGGGCATGTTCGGGCAGGAGGCTCCGGAAGCAGCCTACCTCGAACACTACTACACCTGGATTCAGAGCGGCGCATTCAATGTCGGGTTTGATTTTTCCGTCGATCGGCTCTCGGCGGTCATGCTCCTGGTGGTGACCGGTATCGGCGCTTTGATTCACATCTATGCCACGGGCTACATGGCGCATGAGGGCGGCTATTACCGCTTTTTCGCCTACCTGAATCTGTTCATGTTTTTCATGCTGGTGCTGGTGCTGGCAGCCAACTTTCTCATCCTTTTCATCGGTTGGGAAGGAGTGGGGCTGTGCAGTTACCTGCTGATCGGCTTCTACTTCATGGACAAGACTGCCGGTGACGCCGGAAAGAAAGCTTTCATCGTAAACCGCATCGGCGACTTTGGCTACTCACTCGCCATGTTCCTGATCGTGATCACCTTCGGCACGCTCGATTTTGGCAAAGTAATGGGAGCCGCGAAGGGGATGCCGGTGGATACCGGCTCCGGGATCTTCACTGCAATCTGTCTGCTGCTGTTTGTGGGCGCGACCGGAAAATCGGCGCAGATTCCCTTATACGTGTGGCTGCCCGACGCGATGGCGGGTCCAACGCCGGTATCGGCCCTCATCCATGCAGCCACGATGGTTACGGCCGGCGTTTATATGGTGTGCCGCTCCTCGGAACTGTTCGTGCATTCGCCCATCGCGATGAATGTGGTCGCGGTTATCGGCTTGGCGACAGCGGTAATGGCAGCCACCATCGGCCTGGTGCAGAACGACATCAAGAAGGTGTACGCGTACTCTACGGTTTCCCAGCTCGGCTATATGTTTCTGGCGCTCGGCTCAGGCGCATTCGCCTCCGGCATCTTCCACGTGGTGACCCATGCCTTCTTCAAAGCCCTGCTGTTTCTAGGGGCCGGCAGCGTGATCCACGCGCTTAGCGGCGAACAGGATCTGCAGCACATGGGCGGCTTGCGAAAGCACATCCCGTATACGTTCGTCACGATCTTCGCCGCGGCACTGGCAATCTCCGGTTTCCCGTTTACTTCCGGATTCTTCAGCAAGGACGCGATTCTAATGGCCGCCTATCATCACGCACCGTGGATGTACTGGGTAGGCGTTGTGACCGCGGGCATGACGGCCTTTTACGTTTTCCGTTCGGTCTTTCTAGCGTTCTTCGGCAAGTACCGCGGGCATCATCATCCGCATGAGTCTCCTTTCGTGATGACGATTCCGCTGATGGTCTTGGCGTTATTGTCGCTGGGCGGCGGATTCCTGCCGATACCGCACTTTCTCGAGCCCATGTTTCCGAAATCGGAAGAGGCGCACGAGCCCATACTGGCCTACATCGCTACCGCGGCCGGACTGCTGGGCATCGGGTTTGCATGGCTCTTCTATGTGGCCAAGCCGGCCATGGCGGATTCGATGGCGCGCACCTTCAGCGCTCCCTACCGCCTGCTCTATAACAAATATTTTGTGGACGAAATGTACGATGCCTCCATTGTCGAGCCCACTGTGCAGGGCTCGCGCAGCATTCTTTGGAAAGGTTTTGATGCGGGCCTGATCGACGGCACGGTGAATGGAATCGGGGCCCGCGCGCGCAATGTAGGCTGGGCCCTCAAGCGCCTGCAATCCGGGAATATCAGAAGCTATGCCGCCTGGGTGGTCCTGGGGTCGGTGATGGTTATCCTCGCGATGGGCATCCGGGGAGGCATCCGATGAATCTTCTGGACCTTCTCATCATTATTCCCGCCGTTGGGTTCGTGCTTCTCCTGCTGCTCCCTAAGGAGAACGTGAATGCCGTTCGCGTGGCGGGACTCATCATCTCGCTCTTGATTTTTGCCGGTTCGCTCGCGCTAATCCCGCCGGTTCTAAACAATCCATCCAGTTATCAGTTCGTCACCGATACGCCGTGGATTGAATACCCCAACATCCGGTATCACATCGGCGTGGACGGTATCAGCCTTTGGCTGGTGCTGCTCTCCACCTTCCTGACTCCGATCGCGATGCTGATCTCCTGGAAGTACATCGATAAACGCGTGAAAGAGTTCTTCGCCTTTCTGCTGCTTCTGGAGTTTGGTTTGATCGGCGTGTTTGTAGCCCTCGACCTGTTCGTCTTTTATGTTTTCTGGGAAGTCTGCCTGGTTCCCATGTATTTCCTGATCGGCATCTGGGGACACGAGCGCCGCATTTATGCCGCTGTGAAATTCTTCCTGTACACAATGGCCGGATCCGTTCTGATGCTGGGCGCGATCATTTATCTGTACAACAAGACAGGCACATTCGATTACCCCACGCTGCTGGCGATGATGTCTAGCGGGCGCCTGCTGTTGAGCCACGCCGAACAACTCTGGCTTTTCCTGGCATTTTTCCTCGCGTTTGCCATCAAAGTTCCGCTCTTCCCGCTGCATACATGGCTGCCGGATGCGCACGTGGAAGCTCCCACGGCCGGTTCCGTGATGCTGGCCTCCGTCATGCTGAAGATGGGGACGTACGGTCTGCTCCGCTTTTGCCTGCCGATGTTCCCAAACGCCGCGCATGAGAATGCTTCCTGGATCATCGTCCTGGCGATCATCGGTATTATCTATGGCGCGCTGGTCGCCATGGTCCAGCCGAACATGAAGAAGCTGGTTGCCTATTCGTCAGTGAGCCATCTTGGATTCGTGGTGCTGGGCCTGTTCTCTTTCACCCAAATGGGTCTTGACGGAGCGGTCTACCAGATGCTGAATCATGGCATCTCCACCGGTGCGCTCTTCATCCTGGTCGGCTATCTGTACGAACGCCGCCACTCACTGGCGATTGCGGATTTCGGCGGAGTAGCGACGCCGGCACCGTGGCTGGCTACGGTGTTCCTAATCACCACGCTCGCCAGCATCGGCTTGCCTACGCTCAATAATTTCATTGGTGAATTTTTGGTATTGCAGGGTGCATCACAAGTGAATTTCTACTGGACAGTGTTCGCGGCAATCGGCGTCATCCTGTCGGCCTGCTACATGCTGTGGATGTACCAGCAGACTTTCTTCGGCCGCCGTCCCGGTACTGCCGCTTCTCAAGAGCACGGCGACGTTCACGCCGATGCCCATGGGAATCATAGTCATGGTGATCATGCCGCATCGCATGGGGAAGCGCACATGCCCGACCTCAGCACGCGGGAATGGGCCGCGATTATTCCGCTGATTGTCTTGATGGTCTGGATGGGGATGGTGCCGCAATCCTTCCTGCCGTCCATCAGCGCGTCCAACGCCGTCATTCTCGACCAGAGCAAAGTCAACGTGGAATTTCGCGTGAAAGCGGCGCCGGTACAGGAGGCGACCAATGCCCACTAACTACATCCCAACCGGCGCGGAGTATTTTCGATTCCTGCCCGAGATTATCCTTTCGATCGCCGGCACATTGCTGATGGTGGCGGAACCGCTCACCAGCGCCAAGAATAAAGGCATACTGGCGAATTTCTCCCTGGCGGCATTGTTCGCGGCGCTATGGGCGGCCGTGGTTGCCTACTCAAACCCCGGCTCGTCATTTCAAAACATGCTGGTGGTCGATGGCTTCAGCACGTTCTTTCGCGTACTGGTTATCGTAGTCGGCATCCTGGCGGTTTTCAGCTCCGGCCAGTACCTCCGGCGCGAACGGGCCGAGCCCGGTGAGTACCACGCCCTGATACTGTTTTCTATTGTCGGCCAGTGCATCATGGCTACCGCTTCAGAACTGATGATGGTCTTCATCGGACTCGAGATCTCCTCCATTGCCACCTACATTCTGGCGGGCTATCTGCGGGATGACAAACGCAACAACGAATCGGCACTGAAATATTTCCTTCTCGGATCCTTTGCGACTGCGTTTCTCCTGTACGGGATTGCGTGGATCTATGGCCTCACGGGGTCCACCAATCTGCTGGAGATTCACCGGCAGTTGAGCACGCGGGAGATTGCGCCCTCCATCAATCTTGCCGGCACGGCGGCGGCGCTGATGTTCGTCGGATTCGCATTCAAGGTATCGGCCGCTCCGTTTCAAGTTTGGGCGCCTGACGTCTACCAGGGTGCGCCAGCGCCGGTTGCGGCCTTCATGTCGGCCGGTCCCAAAGCGGCCGCATTCGCGGTCTTTATCCGCGTGTACATGACTGCCTTTGGCTCGATCAGCAACCGTTGGGAACCGATTGTCTGGTTCTCGGCGCTGCTCACCATGGTGGTTGGTAATTTCGCCGCGCTCACGCAGTCGAATATCAAAAGGCTGCTGGCGTATAGCTCGATTGCACACGCCGGCTATGTGCTGGTCGCGGTTACGACACATTCCGAGATCGGCACGGCGGCTGCCATGTTCTATCTGGCCTCTTATGCCTTCATGAATATTGGGGCGTTCGCCGTGGTCATCCATATTGCACGCCGCGGAGAGCGCTATGTGAATGTGGACGACCTGGCGGGACTTGGCACCAGACAGCCTGGAACGGCGGCACTACTCACGATCTTCCTGTTGTCGCTTATCGGGGTTCCGCTCACCGGCGGCTTCTTTGCGAAATTCTACGTTTTCAAAGCGGCACTCGATGGCAATCTGATCTGGCTGAGCATACTCGGGCTCCTCAACAGCGCAGTCGCCGCCTATTACTACCTGAGAATTATCGTCGTCATGTACATGCATGAGTCGACCGATTCCACGGCTCGCCTGGAACCGCTGGGTGCAGGTATCCGCACAGCCCTCTGGATCTCCGCGGCGGCGACTATTTTCCTGGGCGTCTTTCCCGGATGGGTGCTCGACTTCGCTGGTAAATCCTCGACCTTCGTGAAATAGTCATGTGGTGAGCCGGTCGGCGGAAATCGGCTTCACTTCGTACACCTGCATCGACCTGAGTTTCCCCGATCCTCCCTTCGCGTATGCGCGGAGGCCTAAACTATCGGCTCTTGTAGGGTAGGCCCGTCCAGTGACACAGGCCCGCCCATTGGCGAACACCTCGATCACGGAACAATCCACGAAGATATGCAGACGTAGCGGCTCCGCAGCCGCCAGGGTAAGGTTTCCGCGCTCCTCGCTGCTCGGCGTACCGACGCTTAGCCGGTTCCGCCCGCGCTGATACGAAATGGCTGTAGACTCGCTGCCATCTTCCGCCACCAGGACATGCAGCCCCGCCTCATCGGCGTCGCCGAGGTCCAGTTCCGCAATAATCTCGAGTCCGTCGCCTGCCACTCCGGGAATCCGCATCGGCCGATTATCCGGAAGGAAAAAGTTCACAACGTTCAATCGCTTTCCACGGAGCTTTCGCAACTCGGCCACGGGCTGAATGGACAACTGATTCTCCTTGAGTGAGAGCAGCCGGGGCAGCGAAAGCACGCCTGACCAGCCGGCAGCCTTCTGTGCCTCGCGCCCACGCGTCTCCTGAATCCAGCCCCACACGATTCTCCGCCCCTGCGCATCCAACTGCGAGGTGGCGGCATAATAGGCGCCCGTATCCAGGCGGCCCTCAAATTCCGGCGTGAATTTCAGTTCCGTGAACGAACCCACGTAATATGGCGTTGTCTCCTGCGTCGACACCAGGAGTACGTGTTTGCCGTCCAGGGGAAAGAAGGAAGGACATTCCCACATTTCGCCCGACACCACTTGGTTCTTCGATGTGGCTTTGACGTCTTTCTGCCCCACATAAATTGGATGAAGATAGGTCCACTCTCTCAGGTCCGGCGAGCGATACAGCAGTATGGCGCCGCCAACGTTTGCGATGCCGGATCCGAGAGCCATATACCAAGTGTCCGCATCCCGCCAGACCCAGGGATCGCGGAACCCGGTCACCTGCACGTCGTCCGGCGGCCGGGCGATCACAGGATTCGAATCACTCTTCTTCCAGGAGTACAGGTCGTCGCTGCTGGTGGCAATGCACTGGACCTCAGGCTTTGTACCGGTATACACAATCGTGGCTTCGCCGTCGTTACTCACGGTGCAGCCGCTAAAGACACCGTCTTTGTCAGGGCCCGCAGGGTCCGGCGCCAGCGCGACGGGCAGATGAGACCAATGGATCATGTCGGGACTCACCGCGTGCCCCCAATGCATAGTCCCCCAGAAGACCCCGTTCGGATTGTGTTGGTAGAACATGTGGTACTGACCCTTCCAGTAAATGGGCCCATTGGGATCATTCATCCAGTGGGCGGGCGGCAGGAAGTGATACTTTGGCCGGTGCGGGTCATTTGCCAGCCTCTGTGCCAGCGGGGTTTCCGCGCTGAGCGCACAGGTTGGGAGAGCTGCAAGGAATGTCCTTCGGTTCATTCACTCTCCGTCAAAATTCTATGTTATCTCTGACCCTAAGACACTTTTCCGCCAGTCTCCCGATCTAACGAATCGTGGGGCGCTCGCGCAAGGTTATTCCATTTCCGCAGGATCCGCTGAAGTCCGCCTCGGTGGCGGGGCTTCGCTACGTGCTAGATGAGGGACCGGGTATTACGCGTGTGAAAAAACGGGACACTTTTGAGTATTTCGATCCCGATGGGAAAAAACTTACTGACGAAGGCGAGCTCAAACGCATCCGGTCCCTGGTAATCCCACCAGCCTGGACCGAAGTCTGGATCTGTCCGTCCGCCTCGGGCCATTTGCAAGCTGTCGGGAGGGACGCCAAAGGCCGGAAGCAGTATCGCTATCATCCGGAGTATCGCAAGGTCCGGGATCAGACCAAATTCGGCCGCATGCTGGCGTTCGGCGCCGCGCTGCCGAAGATTCGCAAGCGGGTGGAGGACGATCTCAACCTGCCTGGACTCCCCAAAAGTAAAGTTCTGGCCACGGCGGTACGGCTGCTGGAGCGGACCTGCATGCGCGTCGGCAATGACGAGTATGCCAAGGAGAACTGCTCCTACGGGCTGACGACGCTGCATGATAAACACGTGGATATCTCGGGGAGTAAAATCCGGTTCCATTTTCGCGGGAAGAGCGGGCAGGCTCAGGATATTGAGTTGAGCGACCCACGGCTGGCGAAAATCGTCAAGCAGTGCCGGGATATTCCCGGCTATGAGCTCTTCCAATATGTGGACGAGGCCGGAAACCATTGCCGTATCGACTCCGCTGATGTGAACGAGTACCTGCGCGAAATTACCGGCGAAGAATTCACCGCTAAGGATTTTCGCACCTGGGGTGGTACCGGGCTCGCCGCGCTTGCCTTTGAGGAGTTGGGGAAATCCGAGAACGGCGCCGACTCAAAGAAAAATATTGTCGCCGCGATAAAAACGGTGGCCGAACGTCTGGGGAATCGTCCCGCGACCTGCCGCAAGTACTATGTGCACCCGGCCATCATCGACGCCTACGTAGACGGATCGCTGCTGGAGATTCTGCAAACCACCAAATGCGATCGGCGCGAAGAGGATTGCGTGATGAAGGTAGTCACGCGGTACATCGAGAATCTAACGATTCCCGAAAAGGCCGCGGAGCATCTAACGCGGCAGCTTAAGCAGTCGATCCAACGCCGGGCCTAGGGACTTTGCCGCACGCGCCATGCCCGTCCACGGATTGTTCCCTGTTTTCAGGTGCGCCACAGCGTTGCGAATATGGAAGGTGCGCGCGTTCAGCCTCTTGTCCTGAAGCTCGTCCCACGAAATTGGCACCGCAACCGGCGCGCCGTCGCGAGCCCGCACCGCAAAGGCAGGCACGGCCGTCTGAGCTGTTCCGTTTCGATTCGTATCCAGGAAAAGCCGTCCTTTGCGGTCTGCCTTCAACTGCTCGAGGGTGACGTCCTTGGGTCTGCGGGCCACCAGCACCTCGGCGATTTGCCTCGCGATGGAGCGCACTTCATTAAACTCCAGCACGCGATCGAGTGGCAGTACGAGGTGCAATCCCCGCGATCCGGTCGTTTTTACGAATCCCTTCAGTTTGATGTCCTCCAACAATTCCTTCATGGAAAAGGCAACCGACCGGACGATCTCAAAATCGTCCTCCGCCGGGTCCAAGTCGAAGATCATCTGGTCCGGATGTTCCAGATGGGGAAGGCGCGCGAGTCCCACATGGGGAGTCAGGCAGCCCTGGTTCGCGAGATACACCAGGCTGGCGGCGTTATCACAAACAGCGTGCGTGACGGTGCCACCTTTTTTGGGGACGGTCACCCGGTGGACCCAATCGGGGAAGTACTCGGAAATTTCTTTCTGAAAGAAGCTCTCCCCGTCGATGCCGCGGGGATAGCGTTGCATAGTCAACCGCCGGCCTTTCAAGTGCGGAACCATCGCTGGCGCAACCTGGCGGTAGTACTCGATCACATCCCCCTTGGTGATGCCGTCTCTCGGGAAGAGTATCCGATCCTCGTGGGTGATGGGGATGCTGCGCCCTCCGGCGCGAACCTCAGCCACGCTGGTCCATCTCCTCCACGGAAAGTCCGCTAATTACGGAATTCGGCTGGTCAACAATCAAATCCCTTTGGCCGGCTTCGGCGTCCTTCATCTTCACCAACAGCCACTTTACCCTGTCCCGTATTTCTACCCGCCGCAACGAATATCCACCCTTCAGCTTTTTGCCATCGAGCCAAATCGCCAGGTGGCCGCTGTCGAGTGCCTCGCTCATCGATATATCTTTCAGGTTCCGGTACGTACCCGTATCCCAGATAATCATGGCGCCTGCCCCATAGTTGCCCTCCGGGATTTTGCCTTCGAATTCCGTGTATTCGAGCGGATGATCCTCCGTCGGCATGGCGAGCCGTTTGTCACTTGGATCCGCCGACGGTCCTTTGGGCACTGCCCAGGATTTTAAAACTCCGTCCACTTCTATACGGAAGTCGTAGTGAAGGTGGCTTGCGTCGTGCTTTTGGACTACAAATACTGTTTTTTTGACCCGCCCACGGCCTGCTTTCGGGTTGCCTCCGGAGGGCTCTGGCGTTGCTGAAAAATCCCGCATTTCCTTATATTTGCTAAGAAATTTGTGGCCCGTCATGTCTCGAAACCTTTCACTGCAAGAGTGAGTCTCTTTACCAGCGGATTGTGCCTGTTAGGAAGTGACACCAGCAAGGCTGCCAGCAGTTTTGCTGCCATCCGAAGAAAGGAAAATA
>DATLBY010000119.1:0-7265 GCA_035526665.1 Bryobacteraceae bacterium | reverse complement strand
CAGGACCAGGTTGAAGGACAGGGTTTCGGCTTGTATTTGAAGGACGGGCATCTGCAGGCCAACCTGGTACAACGGTGGCTGGACGATGGAGCACGCGTGCAATCCGAGGCGGCCATCGAACTGAACCGCTGGTCGCACGTGATGCTCACCTATGACGGTTCGCGCGTTGCAAAGGGAGTCCGGATTTACCTAAACGGCCAGCCGCTCAAGCTCAAAGTGGAGCTGGACGATCTGAACCAATCCTTCGCCGTGAAGCAGCCGCTGCGGTTGGGTGCGGGGCTAGGCGCGGAGAATCACTTTCACGGATCGATCGAAAACGTCCGCATCTACCGCGCGGCATTGCGGCCAGAAGAGGCTGCCGTGCTCGCGACGCCGGATTCCATCAGCCAGCTTGCCCGCATGGCTCCGGCGCAGCGAAGCGCAGCCCAGGCGGCCAAATTGCGCTGGTGCTTCCTCGAACGGTACGCGCCGCCGGACCTGCAGGCTCTTGGCAAGGAGATTGTCGAGTTGCGTCAACAGCATGAACAAGTCGTCGAAAGTTTTCCGACGGTCATGGTAATGCAGGAAAGCGCTACATCACGTGACACGCACGTGCTGCTGCGCGGAGCTTATGACCGGCCCGGCGACAAGGTCTGGCCCGGGGTTCCGGCAGTATTTCCCGCGCCGCCATCCGGGGCGCCCAAAGACCGCCTCGGCTTCGCGAAGTGGCTGGTGGATCCGTCTAATCCGCTCACGGCGCGCGTCACGATGAACCGGTTTTGGCAGATGTATTTTGGCGCCGGCCTGGTGAAAACGGTGGAGGATTTTGGGTCGCAGGGTGAGTGGCCGGTACACGGCGAACTGCTGGACTGGCTGGCCACGGAATTCATCCGCAGCGGCTGGGACGTGAAGGCGATGCAGAAGGTCATTGTGATGAGCGCAGCCTACCGACAGTCTTCCAAGGTGACTCCTGAGCTGATTCAGAGAGACCCGGAAAATCGTCTGCTGGCGCGCGGGCCGCGCTACCGCTTGCCGGCAGAGATGCTGCGCGACCAAGCGCTCGCCATGTCGGGACTGCTGGTGGAGAAGATCGGGGGACCTTCGGTGAAACCGTATCAACCGCCGGGGCTGTGGAAGGAGCTGGCCGGCGGAGAGGATTACCGGCCGGATACGGGAGAGGGGCTGCATCGCCGGAGCCTCTACACCTACTGGAAGAGGACAGCACCGCCTCCCACTATGATGAATTTCGATGCCGCCGGCCGGGAGACCTGCGTAGTACGCGAACTGCGAACCAACACGCCGCTTCAATCGCTGAACCTGATGAATGATATTACGTACCTGGAAGCCGCCCGCTCACTGGCGCTGCGGATGGTGCGGGAAGCAGGGCCCTCACCGGCCGAGCGTATCTCCTACGGTTTCGAGTTGGCTGCTGCGAGACCACCAAAGCAGCGTGAACGCGACATCCTGCTCTCCAGCTATCAATACAATCTGGACACGTTTCAAGGCGATGGCGCGGCTGCGGCCAAATATACCGGCAACGGGAACGCGCCGCTGGATTCTAAATTAGACCCGAGCCAAGCAGCGGCCTACACGGCCGTAGCGAGTGTGATCCTGAATCTGGATGTGACGGTCACCAAGGAGTGAGCATGGATCTAAACGACAGAAGGATGCTGCTCACGCGCCGGTATTTCTTCGGTAAGGCCGCCCGAGGATTGGGGGGCACCGCCCTCGCGAGCGTGCTGGCCGAAAACCTGCTGGGCAGCGAAGCGGGCTTGGCCGGGCTGCCGCACTTCGCGCCCAAGGCCAAGCGCGTCATCTACCTGTTCCAGTCCGGTGGCCCCTCGCAGATGGACCTGTTCGATTACAAGCCGAGGCTTAAAGATCTGCACAAGTCGGAGCTGCCGGATTCGATCCGGATGGGTCAGCGACTGACGGGGATGACTTCCACGCAGACTACTTTTCCGGTAGCTGCCTCGTCATTCCGGTTTCAGCAGCACGGACGTTCGGGGGCCTGGGTCAGCGAGCTGCTGCCGCATTTCGCGAAGGTCGCAGACAACGTCTGCTTTATCAAATCCATGTACACGGAGGCTATCAATCACGATCCGGCGGTGACTTTCTTCCAGACCGGTTTCCAGTTGGCGGGACGGCCGTCCATCGGCGCCTGGCTCTCCTATGGACTGGGCAGCGAGAACAAGGATTTGCCCGCCTTCGTCGTCATGATCTCGCAAGGCAGCGGAAATCCGAACGATCAGCCGCTGGCCGACCGGCAATGGGGCAGTGGATTCCTGCCGACCAGGTACCAGGGCGTGAAGTTTCGCTCGCTGGGCGATCCGGTGTTGTACCTGTCGAATCCGGCCGGTTTCGCGGCCAGCCAACGGCGCCGCTTTATTGATGATGTGGCGAAGCTAAACCAGATCGAGCTGGAGGAGTTCGCCGACCCGGAGATTGCGACGCGCATCGCTCAATACGAGATGGCGTTTAAGATGCAGACTTCCGTTCCCGAACTGATCGATCTCTCACGAGAGCCGGCTCACACGTTCGAGCTGTACGGAGAGGACGCCCGCAAGCCCGGGACGTTTGCGGCAAATTGTCTGCTCGCGCGGCGGCTGGCCGAGCGCGGAGTCCGCTTCATCCAGCTTTTCCATCGCGGCTGGGACCAGCATAACGACCTGCCAAAACAGCTTCCCGGGCAGGCCAGGGATACCGACCAGGCCTGCGCCGGGCTCATTCAGGATCTGAAGGAACGCGGACTGCTGGAAGACACATTGGTGGTCTGGGGCGGCGAATTTGGCCGGACCGTGTATTGCCAAGGTAAGCTAACGGCCGATAATTACGGGCGGGATCATCATCCGCGCTGCTTCACCATGTGGCTGGCGGGCGCCGGCATCCGGCCCGGCATTACTTATGGCGAGACCGATGATTACTGCTACAACGTGGTGCAAAATCCGGTCCATGTCCATGACCTCCATGCCACCGTGCTGCATTCTCTCGGCATCGACCATACGAAGCTGACGTACAAATTTCAAGGCAGGGCGTTTCGCCTCACCGACGTGCACGGCAAAGTGGTGAAGGATATTTTGGCGTAGGGCAGTTACTTTGTGCTCACCCGCGCGTCTTCCAGAATCCGTTTGGCACGCGCGGGATTGAAGACACCGCAGGAACAGAAGCGCGCCAGGTAAGTCACCGCCTGCTCGGGAGTGCGGCGGCCTTCCTTGACCCAATCGATCATCTTTTTCGCCAGGGAACTGGCCACCATGCCGTGCCCGCACATGGTCGAAAGCATCAGAACATGATTGTTCGGCAAATGCTCGGTTTTGCCCTCGAAGCCGAGAGAGTAGCCCACGCTGTGACGCGATATCCCGGCGGCATGACAGCACTGGTCAGCGCCGTCGATGCTCGTCGAAATGTTGATGCTTAGTCCAAAGTCACGATCCTTCACGGCCTTGAGGAATTCCTCCGCCTTGACGCGGTCATCGAAAACGGCCGCGACGGTTGTGATGTGATCCAGACCAGCGATCACCGCGGCAAAGTTGGGCTCGATATCGCGCTTCCAGTGGGAGGTCGGGTTCATGTTCCGGCACGGCCGCAGGGCTCCGCCGTGACGGGCATCACCGAGATTCACCGGGCCGAACCGGACTGCCAGCTGGAGGAATTCACGCAGCTTCTCGAGCGCGCCCTCCTCATTCTTTCCGCGGCTGGCAATCGCGAAAATTACGTAATCGTCGCGAAAGCTCTCTGCATCGCCAGCCCTGTGAAGAGTGTTCGTCATCGCCCAGCTCCTGATGTTTGCATTTGCGCGGCAGACACAATATTGGTAATCCTGCCCAACCCCGTGTTCGTCTTCGCCCGCTCCAGCTTGTAACCAAGTTTCTCCAGCACGGGCGCAACCACGATCTCGTCTCCGCTGGCATCGCAGCGTGTTCCCACACCGAGAGCCACCACCGTATCCACCTGTTTCTCAATATTCCAGACCAAGCGGATGATTTCCTCAGTCCGTTCCACCGGGACTTTTATCTCGACGATCGCGGACATTAGCTTTTCACCCATGACGTCTTCCCGGATTGTTCCCGTACTCACTTCGGACATGAGGGAAGTGATCGGGTTCTTTTTTTCAAAGTGCACCCCGGCGCGAGCCAGCTCCCAACAGGCCTTTTGGATATCCCGGAACCAGACGCCGACTCCCGGCCGCCCGAATTCAATAGTGAAACCGACTTCGCCCACCTGCACACGGCCGGACACGTCATTCGTTTTCACTTCCTCAGTTCCCCGCCCCTCCACACCGGTGGATTCATGCGGGACACGCGGATCTGAGAATGCGCGGCGCACCACCCGGGGCCAGACCAGCTCGTCGGGCTCGAATGCGGCAGTCGGACAGACGTCAGGCTCAGGATCGAACCGGAGGCGCAAGGTCTGAAAGATCCTGCGCGTGGTGCGCACCATCACCGGATTCAGGTGTTCCTGGCTCAGGCCGTTATAACAGGCGAAACACTCGACACATTCGTCACGGTTGATGGTGGCGCGCTTTATCGCGGGGTCCACGTAGATGGCGCCCATGGGACACACGTACGTACAGTTTCCGCAGGCGACACATTTATCCGGATTGATTCTCATCGAAACTCCAAAACACAAAAAGATGACTGCCGGCGTATTCATTTTAAGACAGAGCGGTAACGGACTGCTCTGGTCATTTGGCGAATGTTTCATGGCGCGTGATATTCTGGCCGGACTAAGAGCAATCGTGGACGAACAAACCGCAACAAAAAAGGCCCCATACGACGACCCGACAACGCCGGTGAGCCAAACGGCCACGCGAGTTCGTTATCGCATTTTGGTGCTCACCTTTTTCCTGGCATTCATCATGTATCTGGACCGTGTGTGCATGGGCACCGCGGCGCCGGCCATCATGAAGGAGTTCCATCTCAATAAGGTGACGATGGGATGGAGTGTCTCCGCCTTCAACTGGGCCTACGCTCTGTTTCAGATTCCGGCGGGATGGATGGCCGACCGTTACGGCGCGAGGATTGTTCTTGCGGCGGCACTCACCTGGTGGTCGGTGTTCACGGCGGCAACCGGCCTCTCGTTCAACGCGCTGACTCTGGCGGCTACCCGCTTCCTGTTTGGAGCCGGTGAAGCCGCGGCGTTTCCCGCAAGCTCCCGCGCCATTGTTCGATGGCTGCCGCTGGAACAGCGAGCTTTTGGGCAAGGTTTTCAGCATTCGGGCTCGCGATTAGGAGCAGCCCTTGCTCCGGCGATGGTAGTTGCGATCATGGCCGGTTGGGGATGGCGATCGGTCTTTTTTTCTTTTGGCGCCCTTGGAGTGCTCTGTGCGGTGATTTGGTCTTTGGCCTACCGCAACTCCCCCCACGAACACCCGGCAGTGAACGCGGCGGAGTTAAGGCTGATTGGGCAACCCGCAACCGCTACCAAACGCCCACAGCGGTCCGTCCCGTGGAGACAGATACTTCAAAGCCGGGATCTCTGGTTTTTGAGCTCGATGTACTTCTGCTACGGCTGGGTGCTTTGGATGTATCTGTTCTGGTTGCCCACCTATCTGGTGGAAGTACGAGGCTACACGCAAATCAAAGTGGGTCTGGGCGCCAGCCTGCCGCTACTTGCCGCCACCAGCACAAACATTCTGGGCGGCTGGCTTTCCGACAAGCTGACGCGGCGCTGGGGGGATTTGCGCAAAGGGCGCCTAATGATCCTGGTGGCCGGTTTTGCCATAGCCGCCGCTGCATTGGTGCCGGGCGTTCTGGCCCAATCGCCCTTCACCAGCATGGCATTTCTTACGCTGGCGCTGGCCGGCCTGGAACTCACGGTTCCGATTTCCTGGGCGATCTCGCTGGACATCGGCGGCGACTATAGCGGATCGGTTTCGGCGGTGATGAACACGCTCGGTAATGTCGGGGGAGCGATGGGCGCAGTATGCATAGGATACCTGGCGACGCACTTCGGTTGGAATTCGACCTTTCTAACGGCGAGCGCCCTGTGCGTCGCCTCGGGCCTCCTGGCTTTGTGCATCAATCCAACGAGGTCGGCTACCACGGCGCGAATCTGATTTAGCCCCGGCCCACCAGCGGCATCTTGGTGGCCATCACCGTCATGAAAAGAACGTTCGCCTCAAGCGGCAGGTTAGCGATGTACAACACAGCGTCGGCGACATGGCGAAGTTCCATGCGCGGCTCCACCATCAGAGTCCCGTTCGCCTGCATGACTCCGTTGTTGATGCGCTCCGTCATCTCCGTGGCTGCATTCCCTATATCGATCTGGCTGCATGCGATATCGTACTTGCGGCCATCCAGGGCAAAACATTTAGTAATCCCGGTGATGGCATGCTTTGTTGCTGTGTATGGCACGTGATTCGGGCGAGGCGCATCCGCGGCTATGGAGCCGTTATTGATGATCCGTCCACCTTGGGGATTCTGTTCCTTCATTAATTTGAACGCGGCCTGGGCGCACAGGAAAGCGCCCGTGAGGTTTACATTCACAATCGAGGTCCACGTCTCGAAGGGCAAGTCCTCAATCGGAATGCCGGGAGCGTTCAAGCCCGCATTGTTGAACAGTACGTCGAGCCTTCCGAACTCGGAGCGGATGCGATCGAACATGGCGTTCACGGAGTCAGGCCGGCTGACATCGGCGGGTAGAACCAATGTGCGGCCGCACCCGGGCTCCGCCATACCAGCCGTTTTTTCTAACTCGGCAACTCGACGCCCTGCCAGCACCACCGCGTACCCCGCAGACTGCAGACGGAGCGCCGCGGCGCGGCTAATACCACTGCCGGCGCCGGTTACCAGCGCGATTTTTTTGTTTATCACCATTCCAATAAATTGTAAGCTCGGAAGACCGTCGTATCTAATGCGAAGTGCCAAGCGGTTATTTCTGATACGCTATTGCAATATCATCAGTATAAGAAGGTAATGACAGGCCTAACGTTTCTGTGGTTGAGCCCCGTGGCGCTCGCCGGCGTACTTCTCTCTCAAACACCAGCTCAATCCCGCGCTGTTGACGACGCTGCGAGATCGATTCTGGAAGCAAAATGTGTAGTCTGCCACGGGCAGACGCGCATGTCGGATCTCGATCTCCGCGACATCAAGAGCACTCTGGCCGGAGGCAAACGAGGCCCGGCGATTATTCCGGGGAGGGCTTCCGAGAGCCTGCTCTATAAAGCGGTGAAGCGCGAGGGCGACTTACAGATGCCGCCCGGCAAGACTCCACTTACTGCAGCCGAAGTAGAGACCCTGCGCGCGTGGATTGACGCCGGAGCCCGCTGGGATTCCGGCGCGGGA
>DATLBY010000118.1:0-22999 GCA_035526665.1 Bryobacteraceae bacterium | reverse complement strand
GGAGGCTTCGCCGAAATGCTGAAGGTTCATGAACTGAAGACCGGCGATATCGTGTATGCCGTGGACGGGGTGGATCGCGACAGTATCGCGAAAACTCCGGAGCTGTACATCAAGCTGCGAAAGAGCGCGGGCGATACCGTTACACTGGATGTAATCCGCGACGGCAAGCGAATGAAATTGCCGGTCAAGACGCAAAGGATGTTTTTCCGCAAATGACCCTACTGAATAAAATAGCCTGGTTCGCGCTTGCCTGCGCCTCATTGGGCCTGGCGGCCGACTGGAGTGCGCCTGTGGATGTTCTGCATGACATGAAGCCGTGCGTCACCTACAAGGCGAGATTAGACGGGGATCTCCTGCTGATCGAGGCCTCCCTGCAGCCCGGCTGGCACACGTTTGCCATCGACAACGAGCATCGCGCGGCCGAGAAGCTGGCCGGCAAGCCCTCGCTCGGCATCGATCAACCTACCCAGATAAGAATGGGAAATGGGTTGGAACTTGCGGGACCCTGGTATCAGTCCTCGCCGAAGGACTTCTCCAAGCCCGATCTGCGATGGTTCAGTTGGGGCTTCGAGCGCCAGGCGCTGTTTGTAGCCAAAGTCCGCCACTCCGCGGCGGGATCGGCGCGCATCGACATCCGGGGACAGGCTTGCACAGAGAAGACTTGCAAAAATATCGATGTTGCCCTTTCGCTGCCTTTATCCGCCCGGGGCAATGCCGCGTCCGGCATGGATCTCAAAACGCTCGTTCAGGTCCGCTGACTATTGGTGCATAACCCGCGCCGGCGTTCCAGTGCTGCGTGGAAATTTCTAAACGTTTGCCGTCAGACCGCACAGTCGCCAATCCGAGGTGATCGGTTCTCAGAATCGCTGCGTGCCGCTCGTTGAGGCGCCCCACGACATCCGGGTGCGGATGGCGGTAGAGATTGCCGTCCCCCACGGAAACGATGGCGAATGCCGGGCGCAGCGCATCCAGGAAGTCCACGCCCGAGGATGTTTTGCTGCCATGATGCGCCACTTTTAGAACATCCACACGCGACAGCACGTGATCGGCGAGCAACTGGTCTTCCACCTGGCGCTCCATGTCGCCTGTGAGCAGGAACGTATGCTTTCCGAAGCGGACCCGTAATACAAGCGAATCGTTATTTTTAGGCGAGGCCGCTGTTTCATAGCCGGCGGTGGGGGCCAGCACCTCAAGTGCGGCGCCGCCGTAGGCAAAGGCCATGCCCGCCTGCATCGGCACCAGTTTTACTCCAAATTGCCTGGCCTTATCCTGTATGGCATGCCATCCGGGACTCTCGGGGTTCGCTCCCGTCCAAAGCTCCCGGGGCCGGAAATTTTCGATCACGGCAGCCGCCCCTCCCATGTGATCTTCGTGCGCGTGCGTGGAGACCAGAACGTCAATACGCCGGATCGATCGGGTCCACAGATAAGGAGAAACTACGTCCTCTCCGATATCCAGTTTTGGTTTAGCTCTCGCGCCGAAGCTGGGGAAGCCGCCCGAATCCACCAGGATGATCCTGCCATCGGGGAAAGTGACCAGCAGGCTGTCGCCCTGCCCTACATCGATCGCAGTCAACTCCAACTTGCCTGAATCTACCGCTGGCGGGAATGGATGGACACACAACACCGCGAAGAGCAGCAACGTGACCACCAAGGCAGCACAGCGCCGCCATTTTGTGTCGGCCAGCGCCGCCGCCAGCAAGGCAGCAGTGAAGGCTACCGATAGCCACACAGGCGGATCCGGAATCCGCCACGCGGGTTCACGAGCTACGTGCCAGTCGACCACAAGCCGCGACAGAAGCAGCAGCCATTTCGCCAGGATCGCGGGGAGCTGCCAGCCTGTCAGGATCGCAGCAAAGCCCACCGGAACCGCAGCCGATAAAAGCGGAACCACCAGGACGTTGGCCGGAATACCGGAAAGTGAGACGCGATGAAAATATAAAATCATCGGCAGCACCAGAGCAACCTGGATCACCGCCGAGACTAGCACCAGTCCGTAGATGTAGAAGATGGCCCGCAGACCGAACCCGAGAAGCCCGAGCGGCCACGCCAACGGAATCCGGCACCACGCCGACGCAGTTTCCGCCAGCAATCGCAGCTCAACGCGGCACTGGGCGGCCTTCGGCTCCATGTGAAGGTCGCCTGCCACGTCTCCCATTGCCCGCAGCGCCCGATTGTAAGGCTCGGAGGTCTTCTCCAGCAGAGGGATGGCGAACACGGCAATCGCGGCGACCGAAAGGAACGACAGCTGAAAACCCGCATCGGCTAACTGGTCGGGATCGAGCAGCAAGTACACCAGAGCGACCGCCGCAAGCAGATTCAGGATGTGACCCTTCCGAAAAAAATAGCGGGCGATCACAAACAAGGTAAAGCCGGCGGCCGAGCGCACCACCGGCGTTTGCCATCCGGTGACGAGTGCATACAGCCACGCGGCCGATCCCGCAGTGAACAGCGCCCAGTTCTGCGGCAGCCAGCAGACTCTCAGCAGGAACAGCAGCACTCCGGCGAGTACGGAAACATGCAATCCGGAGATGACCAGCGCATGGTAGGTGCCGGTCCGCCGGAAGTGGTCCGTCCATCCCTTCTGCAGCTTCGACGATTCGCCGAGAAGCATCGCCTCCATCATGCCCATGGAATACTCGTCATCGGCATACAGAGTCTCCAGCTGCCCCAGCGCGGCCACTCGGAGCGCGAAGACCGCGGCCCATGCGCGCGACCCGCAACGGCCGGAAAGAATCTTAAGTTGGGAGACTCCCCGCGCCGACGCCGACCAGTAGATGTGCTGGCGCGCGAGATAGCGTTCATTGTCGAATGCGCCTGGATTCTCGAAGTTGTGCGGCAGGTGCACCTTGGCAATCACCTGCAGATGCTGCCCGTACCGCAGCAGCGGCATTGTTTCGCCATCGCGCGGCGTGAGCGTCACACGTACGCGGGCGCCGGGAGCGAGCTCCATCAGAAACTGCTCGCGTCCTTCCGAGAACGCGGGCGGCTCAATCAGGCAGCCGTCGAACTCAATCACCTCGCCCGATTCCGCATTCAACTTCGGCGGAGGTCCGGGACGATGCCGGGTAGCGGCAAACGCTCCCAGGAACAGGATCACGAGGTGTGCGCATAGCAGGGTAGTTCGCCGCGTCGCACACCGCAAGGACAGGAGCAGCAGCAGAGAAAAAGCGGCGATCACGTACGCCAGCTCCAGCGTCTCAAACCGTGCCCATCGCGTCAGCGCAATGCCGGTGGCAAGGGCAATCAGGGGCGGGACTAGCGGAGCCTTCACGGTCTTAAAGACAAGAGTGCGCCGTTCGAGGCGGAACTCTCTGGTTTTGCACCGGAAACAATCACAGTCCGCTGCGATTACTCAGGCCTGAGGTTCGCAACCCGGATCAAGACGTCCGAGATCCGGTCCGGCGGCAGGCGTTTGACCCGGTGGGTGCGGTAGGGTTCCCAAGGAGCCGCTGGACGCCGTGATGCGCATCTGTATCTGACCGCTGGCTTTGACCAGGATGGGTACGTGCTGATCGTCAACGGCTACACCATCCCGACCGCTTGGGAGAACGTCAGGAAGAAGGCCGCCGAGATCAAGTTTCCTTACCGGCACCACCGTCCGGATGGGGACCGCACCGACTATCCGTCGTCTCCCATCCGCCGCTACGAAGCATTGAAGGCCATGGGCTACATATGAAAATCCACATCGAAAACATTCCACACCAAAAGCAGCGAACGCCGTTCAGGAGATCCGTATCTCGGAGATGAGGGACTGGCGCTATGAAGTGCTGGTGGCGGTCCATAAGCTGATCGAGATGGCTCTGACGCGCCGGCGCAATATCGCCGAGCAGGCCAGTAGCGAGTTCGACATCGCTTTCGAGGATTCCCGAGAGAAAGCACTCGTCACGAGAGAGCCCCATGACAACGTGAACGCCCCCTATAAGCCTGAACACTTCCTCGCAACCAAATTGGAGCGTCTCTTCGCGGCTGAACTCGGCGCGGGTTGGTTCGAGTAAGACCGTTACGTGGACGCCCTCGGCTGCAAGAAATAGAAAACCAGTAGAAATCTCTCGCAGCGCGCTATATTGTGCGGCGAAGCTACTGAAACTACAGTGGGATGCATTGGTAATCGGATTGCATATCACCCAGGCATGAGAACTCTTGCCCCGCTTTTTCTTGCCGCTGCCGCCGTCGCCTTCGCCGCGGCCCCGGACGCGGCTGAAATCGTTAAGAAATCGGTTGCAGCCAATGAGGCCAACTGGAAAAAAGCGCCGGATTACGCCTTCACGGAGCGCGATGCCGAAATGAAGCGCGGCGGAGCCAAAATTGTGAAAACTAAGAGAGTTCTCATGATCGAAGGTTACCCCTACGAACAGATTGTAGCGATCAACGACAAGCCGCTAGCAGCCGAACAAAAGGCGCAAGAGGACAAGAAGTTAAAAGACGAGATTGCCCGGCGGTCCCACGAGTCGGCCGGCGATCGCGCCAGGCACATTGCGAAATACCAAAAAGAGCGGCAGCAGGACCACGCCCTGATGCGCGAGATGGGCAACGCGTTTGACTTTCGTATCGAGGGTGAAGATTCACTGAACGGGCACGAGGTCTATGTCATCTCCGCCACGCCGAAAGCCGGGTATAAGCCTAAGATGCGCGATGCCAAAGTGCTCACCGGTATGCGAGGAAAGCTCTGGATCGATAAGAAGCAATACCAGTGGGTCAAAGTGCAAGCGGAAGTGGTTCAGCCAGTCACCTTCGGAGGCTTCATTGCAAAGGTGGGACCCGGGACGAAATTCACTTTAGAACAGGCGCCTGTCGGTACGGGCCTGTGGCTTCCTACTCACTTCAGTGTGAACGTAAATTCCTCCGTCTTATGGCGGCAGTCTGTAACCAGCGATGAGGAAACCTACACACACTACGAGCCCATGAGCCGGCAACTCGCCCGCGTGAAAGAGTAGCTTACAGATCGGTCAGATGTTCCAGCTTGCCTTTACTGTCGCCGATGGATTCCGGCCTCACGCCCATCCGGTCGAGCATCGCCATGAATAGATTGTTCATTGGCGTCTCCGGGGCGTACTGCACGTGCCTGCCCGGCTTCAGCAAGCCGGATCCGCGTCCCACAATCAGCACGGGAAGGTCGTTGTGCTGGTGCCGGTTTCCGTCGCTCAGGCCGCTTCCGTATACCACCATGGTGTGATCCAGCAGGCTACCATCGCCATCCGGGGTGTTTTTCAGCTTGTCCACAAAGTAGGCAAACTGCTCGACGTGATAACGGTTGATCTTTCTTACCTTCTCGATCATCGTCTCATCGCCGCGGTGGTGGGTGATCGAGTGATGCGCATCGGAGACACCGATTTCCCGGTAGGACCGGCCGCTGCCCTCGCGTCCCATCATGAATGTTGCGATGCGAGTGGAATCGGTTTGAAAGGCGACCACCTGCAGGTCAAACATCAGGCGGGCATGCTCCTGGAAGTCCACGGGAATACCAGCGGGCACTTCCAGATTCGGCGCCACATCCTTTCCATCCTGATGCTCGGTTGCCTGGATCCGTTTCTCAATCTGGCGCACCGCATCCAGATACTCGTCGATTTTTCGTTTATCCGTAGCGCCCAGCGAACTCTTCAGCCGCTGCGTGTCTTCGAGAGCGAAATCCAGAATGCTCTTCCGGTATTTGCCGGATTTCGCACGCGTCGCCGCGTCTTCGCTGAGATCGATACCCGCGAACAAGCGCTCGAAGACCATCCTGGGGTTGATCTCCGGAGGCATCGGCGTCGAGGCGGTTCGCCAAGAGATGCTGTTGCTGTAAGCGCAGCTATAACCGGAATCGCAGTTCCCCACCTGCCGGCCATCCTCACAGCCGAGCTCGATCGAGGCAAACTTGGTAGCCTGGCCGACGGCCTGAGCCGCCACCTGGTCCACGGATATCCCCACATGGATATCCGCGCCGGCGGTCTTTTTGGGATGGACTCCCGTCAGAAAACTCGCGGCTGCCCGGGCATGGTCGCCGGGACCGTCACCGAGCGCGCGGCCACCATTCTGCGTCAATCCCGAGAGGAGCAGCATGTCGCTTTTATAAGCGCTCAGCGGTTCCAGGATGCGCGGCAAGTCAGAGATGGCGCCAACGGCCTTGGGCGTCCAGTCGGACATCACAATACCGTTCGGCACATAGGTGAATGCCATGCGGCAGGGAGCAGCCTTGGCCACGGTCGGGCCGCCGAACGCCGGCACCATGGAATCCAGCAGAGGAAGCGCAATCGCGGTTCCGAGCCCTCGCAAAAATGTGCGGCGCGGCAGGTGCTTTCGAGTAATCATGACTTTCCACCTTCGCCTCTCCGCATTTGGAAAGGCAGACTTGTGACAATTTCCATCACCAACTGCGAGAAGCGGTACTGCTTGGCGGCCAGCTTCTGTCCAATTGAGTTTACAGCAGGTCGGTCATAGCGCTCAAGTCCCCGCCCCAGGGCGTAGGTGAGCAGCTTTTCCGTGAGGCACCGGCTAAACGCGTCCTTGTCGCTCTTCAGAATTGCCTTGAGTTGAGCTGGCGTTTTGAAAGACTTGCCGTTCGGAAGTATTCCTGATGAGTCGATCGGGAACTTCCCATCGCGGCTCCGCCAGGCGCCGATCGCGTCGTAATTCTCCAGCCCGAAACCGAGCGGGTCCATCTTGGAATGGCAGGAGGCGCAAACCGAGTTCGCGCGATGCTTCTCCAGCTGCTGCCGCAGGCTGAGCTGCGTCCCCACGGCGGCCTCATCCAGATTGGGGACATTCGGCGGGGGCGGCGGGGGCGGCGCGTTAAGGAAATTCTCTAGAATCCACTTGCCCCGAATCACCGGCGATGTCCGGTTTGGATACGAGGAGACCGTCAGCACGCTGGCCTGCGTGAGGACACCGCTACGCTCACCGGACTTCAGAGCCACGCGCCGGAACTGGTTGCCCTCGACGCCTGGAATTCCATAATGCTGCGCCAGGCGGTCGTTCAAAAAGGTGAAGTTGCCATCCAGGAAATCCAGGATGCTGCGGTCTTCCTTCACAATTGCCTCAAAAAAGAGCTTCGTTTCCGTGCGCATTGCCTCACGCAGCTCGCTATCCCAGGCGGGAAATTTATCCGGATCCGGTTTGACTGTATCCAGATTCCGCAGCTCGAGCCATTGTCCAGCGAAGTTGTCTACCAGGGACGTCGCCTTTGGATCCAAGAGCATCCGGTCCACCTGCGACCGCAGGTTTTCGGGTGTTTTCAGGCGGCCCGATTCCGCGGCGCGAAAAAGCTCTTCGTCAGGCATGCTGCTCCAGAGAAAGTAGGACAGTCTGGAGGCGAGTTCAAAGGGGCTAATCTCATGCGGAGTGCTGCGGCCGTTGGCAACCAGATCCTGCTCCATCCGGAAAAGGAAGTGAGGAGACACCAGGACAGCCTCGAGAGCGACCTGGACGCCGCGCTCAAAGGAGTCTCCTTCCTCGCGCGCCATCGACACAAACCGCAGCAGCCGGTTCACTTCGGCCTCGGTCACCGGACGGCGGTACGCGCGGCCAGCGAGGTTCGAGAGAACCAGACGCGCGCACTCGGGTGTGTGTTTGCCTAACGCATGCCCGCAAATCAGGATTCTGCGGTGGCTTTCGGGGAGCGCGGGCGCCAGGGCATTGTACGGACCTCTGATTTCGATGGTATCCAGCGTCAACAGCCGGTCCCGCGGGCCGATCACCGCGGCGTGTTCGTCGAAATCATCGTCGAGAACGCCGGCGCCAATGTGATGCAGCCCCGGCGCGATCTTCAATTTCAAATCGAAATTCCGGGTCTTCCCCTGGGCCGGATTCACTTCGAAAACCTTTACCTGTTCGCCGTCCAGCCAGACAGCCAGTTTCACCAGCGGCGCATCCCCGGGACGAATTCCACCCAGGGAGAAACGGAGCTCGTAATCGGCCTCGGCGGGAAATTTATGAGTGGTATGCAGGGTCAGGCTGGAGGCAGCCGGCCCGGCCTGATTGGCATCCAGCGGATGGCCGCGCTTCAGGCGCTCAGCTTCGAAGCGCTCACGCGTCGCTTTGTAGGTGGGTTGCGCCACCACGACAGCCGCCTTGGCGATTTTGCCGGCGGCCGCCAGGTATTTCTCCATCAGCACCGGCGAGAGGGATAGAACATCGCCAATATTGTCAAATCCGTAGCCCGAATCGTCCGCCGGGAAATCGTCTGCCGGCCGGAAATTCACCCCGATCAGGTCGCGGATGGTGTTGTTATACTCCACGCGGTTCAGGCGGCGCGCCGTCACTCTGCCGGGATCGGGCTTCGCCCTCTTGTCGATACGCTCAAATTCGGAGTCGATCCAGCCGGTTACCGCTCGAATATCCGCGGCAGTGGGACGGGGCAAACCCTTCGGCGGCATCTCGCCGGTACGCAGCTTTTGGGCGACGTGCTCCCAGGTATCCCGCGCGCCCAGCACCGAAGCCGCATCGGTGAAGTTGTCCAGATTCAGCTCGCCGCTTTTCAGCTTTGCGTTGTGGCAGCCAACGCAAGTCTTAGTAATAAAAGGCCGGACCGTAGTTTCAAAGGTCGGATGACTGGCAGTCGCTTGAGGACTCGCTGCAAGGCACGTCGTCAGGGAGAGAAAGGCAGCTACCACGTTATAGCGTTGAATCATGCAGGGGCTATTATGTAAAACTCTGAAAACAGACAATTAGTTACGCCCAGAAAAGAAATTCAGCGTCTCGAGGAAAAAGGGGACAGTTCCAACTGTCCCCTTTATTTTTGTTGTTTCCGGCTGCTCCCGCCAGCGCGACCTCAATAAAGGGGACAGTTGGAACTGTCCCCTTTTTACCCTTTTTTACCCTCTTTTACTTGGGCGGCATGGTGATGACCTCTGCCGGGCGCACGCCGTAGTTCTTCGGTAGTGTCCGGTAGTCGACACCGGAACGGGAATTCCAATCCCAGGCCACCACTCCGTCTTTTAGCGTCATCTCACACTGCAGGCGCTCGCGTCCGGTCACCTTGCCATCATTCGAGTCCCGAAAGCCGAATTCGCCTTTCTGCACGCTCCAGACCGCCACATCCGCCAGCGCGCCCACGGAGAGATGACCCAGTTCGGGCCGCTGGATCATTTGAGCCGGATTCGACGTGGACCGCAAAATAGCCTCCTGCAACGGCAGTCCGAGCGCCATGAGTTTGGACATAGTCGTCGGCATGTCCATCAGGCCCGCATTCATGCTGGTGACGTGCAGATCGGTCGAGATGGAGTCCGGGTAGAAGCCTTGCGCAATCGCCGGGGCCGCGTTTCGCATGACAAAGCTCCCGCCGCCATGACCCACATCGAACTTCACGCCGCGGCTTCGAGCCTGGCGCAGATACGGGAGAAGTTTGCCAGCCTCATCCACATATGGCGCCGGACCACGGAACATATGAGTGCTGATATCGCCCGGCCGCAGACGCTCGGTGACAAGCTGCCAGTAAGGCCGTGCGGCGAGAAAGAAGCCGAAGTCGACCATCACCGGGATCCGTGCCAGCTTGCCTGCCTCAATCGCGCGATCGACCGACGTCCAATCGGGCTTCTCATAGTGGGCGGATTTCACACCGACAACGACGTCCTTGTGTTTGCGGGCCAGGGCGGCGATTTTATCCGGCAGCATGTCCGTTGTGTTCTGCTCCACAACATTGGTCATCATGCCGTAGCCTGCCACGTTCAGCATGGCGAGCAGGCGCGTCTGCGTGCGGTCGATGACGGTCGCTCGAAACTGCTCGAAATTGCGGTATCCCGAGCTCCCGGCATCCACCATCGTAGTGACGCCCGTGCGGAAACTGATGCTGTCCGGCGCGATGCTGTGGTCTCCCGCCCAAGCCTGCGGCACACCGGTTGTGTGGAAAGCGTGGACGTGGATGTCTACCAATCCCGGCGTCACAATCAGGCCGGCGCAGTCGATTACTTTCGAGCCCGCATCCGGCGCGAGGTTGGCACCCACGCGCGTCACTCGTCCGCCCGAGATCGCCAGGTCGAGCACGGCATCGAGGCTATTTCGGGGATCGATCAGCCGCCCGCCCTTCAAAAGTAGGGCAGGAAAACTCGCCCTCTGCGCCGCAAGCGGAGCCGCGGCCCCGAGCACTCCCAGAAAGTCGCGGCGCCTCACGCGTTAACGATCCGTTCTTTGGTTTTGTCCCACTTCAGGTACTTGCGCTTGCGATAACTGAGAACTCCCATCTCGGAAGCAACCACGCCGTAGTAGCCGAGGTTGATGTCGCAGTGCAGCTCTTCGCCTTTTCGAATCGCGTTCATTAAATTCCGATGGTGCAGCCCGATGTCCTCGGCGCCTGTTTTCTTGTGCTCAATCTCTTTCACTTCGTCTTTGAACAGAGATTGCGGCTTGATCACAAACCCTGTGTTGGTGAACTGCAGCGTCGCCTTATGCCCGCGCAGCAGGTGGTCTACCTTGGTGTCGTTCGCCATCGAGCTGATCAGTTGAATGGTCAACCCCTCCGGGTAGTCCAAAAGCACATTGAAGGTGTCGGGGACCTCGTTGAGGTCCTTCTTGAACTCGAATTTACCGCCGGCGCCGACACCTTGCTCAGGAAACGTCAGCCCCAGGGACTTAATCAGCCTAGTTACGCGATGGACGAAGAGGTCGGACGAGATTCCCGCCGAGTAGTCCCAGTAGCGCCTCCAGCGGAAGAAACGGTCCGGATCGAACGGCCGTTTCGGAGTGTAGCCGAGCCACGCGTTCCAATCCAAATTGACGCCGGGTTGTACGTCGGAGTCAATCGGATACATGAACATGCCATCTTTGTCATTACGGGAATAATCGATTTGAGCCAGCACTACGTTGCCGATCGTGCCGTCCTTCACATACCGGTTCGCAGTGATGTAGGAATCATCGGAGGTGCTCTGCACTCCGACCTGCATCTTGATTTTTGAGCCTTTAATTTTTGCGACGACCTTCTTTGCCTGCTCCACTGTCCGCGTCATCGGCTTTTCGCAGTAGATGTGCTTCCCGGCATCCGCGGCATCCAGAGTCATGTGGGCGTGCCAGTGTTCCGGCGTCGCAATCAGCACGTAGTCCACATCTTTGTTTTCCAGCAGCCGCTTGTATTCCTTGATCGGCTTCGCTTTCGTCAAATCGGCGGCCTTGTCCAGGCGCTTCTGGTAAATGTCACACACCTGAACGATCTCCGCATTATCGGAGTCTTTCATTTTGAGCAACTGGCGCATGTGGCCGGTCGCCATTCCGCCACAGCCGATGACTCCGATCTGAAGGCGGTCGTTCGCGCCTACGATCCGGGCATAGCTTACAGCGGACAAAGCGGTCGCGGAGGCCGTGGCTAGAAAACCCCGGCGGGAGACAGAATCCATGCGAACGATTGTATGCTGATTCACCGGCCCAGCGCAGCATTCACTACAGCCAGAGCCGCAATTGCAGCCGTTTCCGTCCGAAGAATATTTTCGCCGAGCGATACCGAGGTCCAACCCGCCGTGGCGGCAGCGGCGCGTTCGGCGTCAGTCCACCCACCCTCCGGGCCGATCATCAACGACACCGCTGGCGCACTGGCGGGAATCGCGGCCAGGATCGGCGCTCCGGTCCTGATTTCGTCCAGGAACAAACGAACGGGCGCCTCCCCGGCCAGCGCCTTGAGAGTAGACAGTGGGAGTGCAAGAACCGGAAGCTTGGCGCGCCTCGACTGCTGGCTGCTTTCCAGGACAATGCGGCTCCACCGCGGAAGTCGCTTCTCGACAGCGCGTTCCAGTCCCTTTTCCGTGCGATCGGCATCGACGAAGGTAATTGCAGTCACGCCCAGCTCGGTAGCCTTCTCCAGAATCAGCTCCAGGCGCTCGAACTTGATCAGGGAAAGAAAGAGAGAAATGGGGATGGACGGCTGCGGCTCCGGCAAGTTCTCCAAAATGCGAAAAACCACGTGCTGCTTGCGAGCGGTCTCCACTTCGGCCAAATACAGCGACTGATTGTCGGAGATTTCGTATCTCTGCCCCGCTTCCACCCGCAGGACTTGAGTGAGGTGACGGGCCTCGTCGCCTTCGAGTTCAGCCTGTCTGTTCCGGATTTCGTGAACGAAGAAGCGGCGGCGGGCCATGGAGAACAGTGTAAGGGCTAAGAGCGAATCACTGCGCAAACGGGCCTGGATCCTACCGGGATCATGGTGAACAGCCCAACCGATCGGTTCCGGCTCGGTTTCACCGCGTCAATCCGGATGACGGCCATATCTCCCGATTTGCGGTTCAGCACAAGTGCGAAACGATTATTCCGCGTGACGGCGATAAAGGACGGCTCCGAGCCTACGGCAGCAATGGCGACGAGCTTGCGCGAATCAATCTTGAAGACGGCCACATCACCGGTCATCGGATTGGCCACGAACAGAAAATCCGTCGATACTCCCATCGCCCCGGGGGCACGCCCGGCAAGCGCGGTTTCGGCGACCTGGGGAACGTGGTGCGGGTAAACGATCACCACCGCATCCATCCCCTCGCCGGTGATGAACATCTGGCCGCCATCCTGGTTAAAGCAGAAATAATCCGGGCGGACGGCAAGCGGCAGATGGGTGATGATGCGGCTGCCCGGCGCCTGGTAGAGCGAAAGCATGCGGCCGGACGTATTGGCCACCAGCAGCGCGTCTCCACCGGAGCGAAAAGCCACCGAGCCGACCCTGTCTGCAACGCGCACCGGCCTCTCCAGAGTCTGCGTGGGCAGGTGAACCAGGCCAATCGAGCCCGCCGGCCCGTAGCTAATCCCCGCCAGCGATCGCTCGGACAAATCAAAGTCGACAGGCTCATACGGAAGTTGGATCTGCGCCTCCGGTCGGAAAGAGTCGAACGGGACACGCACCAGCTTCCTCGCTTCCGAGCTCAAGACCCATATTGCCGTTGCGGCAGGGTCCATCCGCATGCTCAGTGCCGACCGCGCTGCCTCCACTTTCCGCACCACCGCCAGCGAATTGACGTCGATTTCGTGCAGCGTTCCGGTTTTCGGGGTGAGCACGTAAATGAACGGTCGCTTGGGATGGGAAATGATGGCTGTGGGCGAGGCATCCAGCCGGATGTAACGGGTAACGGCAAAGGCGGCGAGATCCACCACCGCGATGGTGTTTCCGTCCTGATTGGCCACGTAGGCGTAGCCGTCGAGGCGGGTAGGTTTCCGGCCGCAGGAGACGGCTGCTCCGGCCAGCGAGGCTTCTACGAAGCTGCGTCGGCTGATCACTTCCTCTCTATTCTAGCTCTACCGCGCAGTGCATTGAAAACAAAAGCAATTTATCGAAAGTGTAACTGGGTATGGTAATCTGCTGAAGGGACTGGTTTCACCACGGAATAACCGGCTGCAACCCCCCTGTCCGAAAGACTCCTAAATGAACCTGCGCTCTCTCTTTAGTCTGTTCTCCTCCGACCTCGCCATCGACCTTGGGACGGCCAACACGCTGGTATTTGCCAAGGGAAAGGGCATCGTCGTCAACGAGCCATCCATCGTTGCCATCAACAAAAACAATGGCGAGATCGAGGCTGTGGGTAGGGAAGCAAAAGAGATGCTCGGCCGCACGCCGGGAAACATCGTCGCCATACGGCCGATGAAAGACGGCGTGATCGCCGATTTCAAGGTCACCGAGCGCATGTTGAATTACTTCATCCAAAAAGCGCACGGGCGTAAAATGCTGGTCCACCCCAGGATTGTCATCGGAGTGCCGAGCGAAATCACGCAGGTAGAGAAGCGCGCCGTCATCGATTCGGCCTATCGCGCCAAGGCAAGCGAAGTTCACCTGGTGGAGCAGGCGATGGTGGCCGCTATCGGCGCCGGCCTGCCGATTACCGAGCCCTCGGGCAACATGGTTGTGGATATTGGCGGCGGCACCACCGACGTTGCGGTTGTGTCGTTGTCCGGGATCGTCTACTCGCGTTCCGTGCGGGTTGCCGGTAACGAGATGGACGATGCCATCATGCAGTACTTAAAGCGCAAGTACAACCTGCTGATCGGCGAGCGGACCGGCGAGGCGATCAAAATTCAGGTGGGCTCGGCCTATCCTTTAGATCGTCCTCTGACGATGGAAATAAAGGGCCGCAATCTGATAGAAGGTGTGCCGAAGACGATCACCATAGACGATACGGAAATCAGAGAAGCGCTGTCGGAGTGTGTCGCCACCATCATGAACGCCATTCGAGTTGCCCTGGAGCGCACGCCGCCGGAGTTGAGCGCCGACATTAGTGACAAGGGAATTGTTCTGACAGGTGGAGGTGCCCTGCTGAAAAATCTGGACCGCAGGATCCGCGAGGAGACTGGCCTGCCGGTGTCCATTGCCGAGGATCCGCTGGCTTCAGTCGTCCTGGGGACGGGCAAGATGTTGACTGATTTCAAGCTACTGCGGCGAATCGCCATCGAATAGCGAAACGCACCGGGACCGGGGCAAGTCTCCATTTACAGAGCCCCTGCCGGAACAAGAAATGGAGTTCCTCCTTAACAGATTTCGCAACCTGACCGTGCTGCTGGTGGTTGTTGCCGCACAACTGATCCTGCTCGCCTATCAGGTCAAGAGTAATCAGGACGTCCGCCTGATTCGCGTCTGGGCCGTATCGGCGGTGACACCGCTGGCCAAGATCCTGGAAGTGGTCCGGCGCAACACCATTGGGGTGGTGGAAGATTATTTTGTTTTAATTAACGTACGCGAGGACAATCGTAAGTTAAATGGCGAACTGGGCCGGCTAAAAATGGAGAACCAGTTCCTGAAAACCGAGTTGCAGACAGCCGATCGTGCCCAGGCGCTGCAAGCGTTTCAGTCCCGGACTCCCTCCCGCACAATCGCGGCGCGCATCATCGGCAGCGGCACGGGAGCCAATTCCAAAGTGGTGTTCGTGGATCGCGGCTCAGGCGCGGGCATTGTGCGCGGCATGGCGGTTGTCACGCCGGATGGAATCGTCGGAAAAGTGCTGGCCTCCTACCCGACTGCCTCGCAGGTGCTGCTGATCACCGATCCTACCTTCGCCGCCGGCGTGATCTCGCAGAAGAACCGGGTCCATGGAACCCTTAAGGGCACCGGCCAGAACAAATGCATCGTCGACTACGTACAGAATGAAGAAAAAGTGGACGTCGGCGAGGTTTTTTACACCTCGGGTGACGACCGCGTTTTTCCAAAAGGGATGCCCGTCGGTACGGTCAACGTGGTTCGGGAAGGTAAAACGTTTAAAGATATTTTTGTGGTTCCGAGCGGCTTCCAAAACGGCCTGGAAGAGGTGCTGATTGTGATCGACGGCATCCATCAGGCAATTCCAGAGGCCCAAGCGGCGCAATCCTCACCTGAGTACCATATTCTGGGTCCTCCCCCCGGTGACGATGCGGGCGCGCCGGCCCAGACATCCGATCCGAAGGCGAGCGTTCTCAATACCGATGCCGACCGGTTGCGCGAGAAATATAAAAGAATGGGCGAGGCGCAAAAGCATACTTTCGGCGAAGGATTGCCTGGGTCTAAGCCACCGGATTTCAACCTGAATCCGGACGCCAAGCCCCAGAAGCCGCCGGTGCCGGCCGCCGCGGCCGCTAAAAAGCTCGAGGAGACGGCCGCCGTGGGATCCCCTGTTCCGGCCGTGAAGAAGCCAGCGGTGCCGGCAAAGCGGGTGCCCACGGAAGATGCGGAAGACATTGAGGAGATTGACGCTGCGGCACCCCGGCAAAAGCCGCCCGTTCCGGCCCCCGGCGCCGGAAGCGGAACGCGCCCGACCCAGCCGGGAACGAACCCAGCGGCCCTTCCGAAGTCCACGGTGTCCTACAGCGGCACACCGACAAAACGACCACTGGCGCCCGATCCCGCAGCCCCCAGGAAGCCAGCCAAACCCGCAACTGATCAGATTCCGGCAACGGCGCCCGTTCGATGACCGAGTTCGACCATCGTTTAATCACGGAGATTCCGCGGAAGAGCCGGATTTTCAGGTTTCGGCCCTCAGCTATCGTATTGATTCCGCTGGTTGCGATCCTGCTTCAGGTATATCTCCCTCTCTTCTTCACCTATCTCGGATACCTGGAACTGCCGTTACTGGTTACCGTGTACTTCGCGCTGATGCGCCGGCAGCCGATCACCGGAGTTTTCTTCGGCGCGGGCATCGGTCTGGCCCAGGATTGTCTGTCGCATCAGCCTTTAGGCATGTTTGGGATCGTAAAAACCTTGGTCGGGTATTTCGCCGGCTCGGTAAGCATGCGGTTTGACGTCGATAACCCATTCATTCAGTTCGTACTCGGCTTCTTCTTCTATTTTTTTCACCAGTTCTTCTACTGGGTGCTGTCCCGGGCGCTCCTGGGGCAGCAGATTGACTTTCATCCGCAGCAAACTTTCGTATTTGGCCTGTTAAATGCCGCAGTAGGGGTCCCATTGTTCATGCTTTTGGATAAAATAAAGGAGTAGGGCTCAGGAAAGCTCTCGTCCTCTTGGCCACACTTCTACAATCTGAATCGGACAAGGAGCAGGTTCCCTCACCGCCGCTGCTCCGGGACGATACCAAGTTTGCCGCCGGAAAAATTGCGTTTATTCAGTATTTAACGGTCGCGCTTTTTGTCTTCCTAATATCCGGTTTTTGGGACCTGCAAGTCCGGAATCAGGACGTCTACACCGAGCAGGCCGAGCGCAACCGCATCAAGTCCCTGCCATTGCTGGCCCCGCGCGGCAAAATTCTCGACCGGGACGGCCGCGTAATTGTCGACAACCACTCTACCTTCAGCCTCATTCTGTCCCGCGAAAACCTGAAGCCGGAGCACCTGCAGGTGATCGCCGATGGGCTGCACCTGAACTACGACGATCTGGTGACCCGGCTGAGAAGGTTCAAGAACCGCCCCTCGTACGAGCCGATCATCATCAAGGAAGAGCTTACGCCGGGGGAACTCGCGTTCGTGGAATCGCACCGGGATCCTGAAACCTTCCCGGAAATGGAGCTGATTCGCGCCCAGCGGCGTTTGTACCCGCGCGATGGCGTAGCCGCCCACGTGGTGGGTTATGTGGGCGAAGTCAGCGAGAACGAGCTCAATACGGCCGAATTCATCAAATATGAACAGGGCGATGTCGTCGGCAAGCAGGGGCTCGAGCGCCAGTATAACGACATGCTAATGGGGGTCGACGGGCAGCGCCAGGTAGTGGTGGACAACCGCGGAAAAGAACGGCAGTTGATCGGGATGAAAGACGCCGTTCCTGGGAAAAATCTGCAGCTCAGTATCGATCTGGATTTGCAAACGGTTGCCGAACTCACCATGGAGAACAGGCGTGGAGCCGTAGTGGCTTTGGATCCCCGCACCGGCGAAGTGCTCGCCATGGTCAGCCGGCCGGCCTACGATCCAAACCGTTTCGCCGGACGTATACGCTCCGCCGATTGGAAAGAGCTGCTCAAAAATCCAGACAAGCCTCTGCTCGACCGCGCCATTCAGGCGCAACTCGCGCCCGGCTCCACATTCAAACCTTTGATGGCGTTAGCGGCGCTGGAGACCGGGACAGTGGATGAAAATTTTAAAGTCCACTGCAGTGGAGGCGCCAGTTTTTATGGCCGGTATTTTAAATGCCACCTGAAGAGCGGCCATGGCAGTGTGGATCTGCACAAAGCGATCGCACAATCCTGCGACGTGTACTTTTACACTGTCGGCAACAAGATGGGTATCGATAACATCGCCAAGTATGCGGAGCTTGCCGGCATGGGACAAAAGACCGGAATCGATCTGCCCCACGAAGCCGAAGGCCTGGTACCTTCAACCCGATGGAAAATCCGCACGTTCCGCCAGAAGTGGTATGCGGGCGAAACTATTTCCGTATCGATTGGTCAGGGTGCGCTGATTGTGACTCCCATGCAGCTCGCCCATGCCATTGGTGGAATCGCAACGGGCGGGGTGTGGATGAAGCCGCATCTGGTGAAGGAGCCGCTCCACCAGACGGAAGCCGTCAAATCCGAGTTGAACCTGGACAATGTGGCCCGGGTCATCTCCGGCATGTACGCGGTAGTGAATGAGGGGGGAACAGGCATGCGCGCCCGGCTGGTTGGGCTGGACGTTTGTGGAAAGACCGGAACGGCGCAGCTCGCATCGAATGAAATGTTGAAAGGCTCCGCCTTAGGCCGCAGCATGAAAGACAACGCCTGGTTCGTGGGCTTTGCGCCCCGGCAGAACCCGGAGATCGTCGTCGTGGCGCTGTTTGAAGGCGGAGAGCACGGCAATCTGGCAGCCCCCATCGTCAGAGATGTGATCAAGGCTTATTTCGACAAAAAGGCGGCGAAATATCCCCAGAGGCTGCTGGCGCAGAACCCCTCTTTCGGACCTCTCAAACTGCCGCGGGATCCGAAACCGATTGACGCCGTTCAGGTAGTACCGGACACAGAGTAACTATGGCGGGATACCGTTCCATTCGCGATCTCGATTGGCCGCTGCTGCTGATCACGCTTGCGATCTGCAGTTTGGGAGTACTCCAGATTTATAGCGCCACGCATGACACCATCTGGCGCGACGCCTGGTGGAAGCAGATTGTCTGGATCGGGGCCGGCCTGGTATTGCTTTGGGCCGCCACGCAGATCGACTATCACACGCTGCTGGGACAGGTTTATATCTTTTACGGCCTTTCGATCGTCACGCTGATTTCCGTGTTCATCATCGGGTCAAAAGTGTTTGGCTCGCGGCGCTGGATCCCCATTGGGGGCGGTTTTAAGTTCCAAATATCCGAATTTGTGAAACTGGTGATTGTCTTGCTGGTGGCCCGCTTCATGACGGAGTTGAAGCGCGATGAAATGGAATGGCGCGACTTGGCCAAAATCGCGGCGCTGGTCGCCCTCCCGATGCTTCTGGTAATGAAGCAGCCAGACCTGGGTACGGCGCTAACGTACCTGCCTATTTTGGCTGCCGGGATATTTCTGGCGGGTCTGCGCTGGCAATATTTGGCTGTGATTGCAGTTGCACTGGCGCTTACGCTGCCGATTGGATGGCACTTCCTACAGGACTATCAGAAGGCGCGCCTCACCACCTTCCTCAATCCGGCCGCCGATCCGAAAGGCAATGGATATCAGGTGATCCAGTCCAAAATCGCCGTGGGCGCCGGCGGAATGTGGGGCAAGGGAGTGACCCGCGGTTCCCAGACGCAACTCCAGTTTCTGCCAGTTCCCCACACCGACTTCATTTTCTCGGCATTTAGCGAGGAGCATGGGTTCATCGGAGTTGTTGTAGTATTAGGGTTGTATTTCCTGTTGTTGATGCAGATTGTGCAGAACGCACAAACCGCGCCCGACCGGGCGGGGATGTATATCTGCTTAGGGGTCGGTACGTTGTTGTTGTTTCACGTTCTGGTGAACGTGGGGATGGTCGTTGGCCGGATGCCGGTCACGGGCATTCCACTGCCACTGATGAGTGCTGGTGGCTCAAATATTCTTTCGGTTTTTCTGATGCTGGGGCTGGTCAATAATGTGCGGCTCCGGCGGTTTGTGAACTAGCAGTGATTTAGCTCGGCCGAGATGTCGAACTACCGGATTTGAGGTTGGTGGGAGTTGGTTCCGCTACCGAAGTGAGGTTTTAGGAGCCGGATGGCCCAAGCCGCTGTGATAGCCAGGGCATCCGAGTTCCGCAGGCCGGATGGGTGTTGGAGAGTTTCTCCATCTGGAAGGTCTGCCGTATTAAAAAATTTTGGCAGTGTGTGTTCTGCGCTATGCGCCAGAACTTAAGGACCCAGTAAACCCGGTCTCGAGTCATGGGAGTTTCCGCCCGGCCGATTACAAGCGGAGAGGTCCATGAGCAAAGAATTAGTTATCTCTTCCAACCGCCACGAAACGCGAGTGGCGATTCTGGAAGATGACCAGTTGGTTGAAGTCTATTTTCAACGATCCAACGAATACTCCTTAGCCGGCAGTATTCACAAAGGAAGGGTTACGCGCGTCCTTCCGGGAATGCAGTCGGCCTTCGTGGACCTGGGACTGGAGCGTGACACGTTCCTGTACGTCTCGGACTTCTTTGAAGAGAACGAGGAGTACGACCGGATCGGCAGCGTCGACGAGAAAACTGGCCGGGGCGATGGTCCCACGGAGCGTGCGGAGCGCCCATCGCGGGCCGACCGGCAAGAGCGCCCCGAGCGGCAAGAGCGCCAGGATCGACGCCCGGTTCCGCCGCAGCCATCCGCTCTGGCGGCCCCTCCGCTGGAGCATGTCCCACCCGCCGAAGCAGGCGCCGTCCCGCCCCTTTCCGACCATTCCAGAGAACGCTTCGAAAGTCCCGAGGCTCGTGAAAGGCGCGGCCGCCGTTCGCGCCGCCGCCGCTCGGGCGGAGGTGGATTTCCCGACTCCAAATATGCTTCCGATGTGAACGCACCCGCCACCATTGATGGCGAATCCACTGAACCCAGGCGCGAGGCGGAAGCGCCAGCAGAGCAGGAGCCCTGGCGTGAAGAGCCGCGCGATGTGATTCTACTGCCCGGCGAATCGCTGGCTAAGTACAGCCGGCCGGTTGAGCCCCAGCCGCGGACTTATCGGGAACGTTCTTCCCTGCCCGAACAAGCCGTTGAAGCCTCGGAACCGCCGCTGCCAGAATCGGAAAAGTCTGCCAGTGGGCTGGAAGCCCCCCCGGATGAGTTCCTGGAACAGGAGCGCTTCGAAGCCGGCGCAATTCCACCATCGCGGGAAATGCCCGCCAGCCTGGAAGCTGAGGGTTTTTCAGCTTTTCCCGAATCGGCGTACGTGATTCCGCAGCCTGCGGCCCCGGAAGAAGCCGAACCGGAACCGCCATCTCCCGTGGAGGCGGCAGTCCCCGCCAGCACCCAGGAGGCAGATGCAGCCAGCCCGGCAGAGATGAGTGAAGAGGCGACTGCCGAGGTGCTAGGTGAGGAACAGCCGGAAACTCCGGCCGGTGAGGCGTCCGATCAGCCCGAGAAAAGCGACGTCCAAACCGCCAGCCTCCGCGACCAGGGGACCAGGTATCCTCATCGCGGCGCGAGGCGTATGCGACGGCGGCGTGGCGGCGATCGCGGCGATCGCGGCGAGCGGCCTGCTGGTGACCGGCCGGTGGGTGATCGCCCTGCAAACGAGCGCGGCGAACGTCCTCCCTTGGCCGAACCCGATGAATTGGCTCCCCTCGCCGACGCTGTTTCGGCGCCGGCCACAGAGCGGGATCGCTCAGCTGGACGCGAGAGGCCCCCGGTCCCCTCTATCACAGAGTTGTTGAAGGAAGGCCAGGAGATCATTGTTCAGATCGCCAAGGAGCCGCTGGGACAAAAAGGCGCGCGCATTACATCGCATATCGCGCTCCCCGGACGTTTCGTGGTCTACATGCCGACTTTGGAGCATCTCGGCGTTTCCCGCAAGATTGAAAGCGATGAGGAACGCTTCCGTCTAAAACGCATTTTGCAAACGCACCGGACCGGGATTACCGGCGGGTACATTGTCCGCACGGCAGGGGAAGGCAAGAGTGAAGAAGACATCGCCGCCGACATGGCGTTTCTCTACAATCTCTGGCTGGATATCCGGCAGAAGGCGGAGAAGAAGCCGGCGCCGCTGCTGCTCCATCATGACCTGGAAATTGTCCAGAGAATCCTGCGCGACCAGTTGACTGATACGTTTAAGGCGGTCTGGGTAGACAACGAAGAGCTATACGAGAGCGTGCTGCGATTCATGCAGCGATTCCAGCCGGCATTGGTCCCGCGAGTAAAGATGTATACCAGGTCGGCGCCGATCTTTGACGCCTTCAACGTCACGGCCGAACTCGAGAAGGCGTTGCGTCCCAAGGTATGGCTGAAGTCCGGTGGCTACATCGTGATCAACCAGACTGAGGCGCTGGTGGCGATCGACGTGAATACCGGCAAGTATGTGGGCAAGTCCAATCGCCTGGAAGACACGATTGTCAAAACGAACACCGAGGCGGTGAAGGAGATTGTCCGTCAGATCCGCCTGCGGGACCTGGGCGGCATCATCGTGGTCGATTTCATCGACATGGACGAGAGGAAGAACCGTCAAAAGGTGATGCAGACGCTGGAAGAGGCAATGGCCGCCGATCGCGCGCCTTATAAAATCCTGCAGTTTAACGATTTTGGCCTGGTCGCGATTACACGAAAGAGAGTGAAACAGAGCCTGGAGCGCACTCTCTGCTCACCCTGCCCCACCTGTGAAGGGGCCGGCTATGTCAAAAGTGTGCAGACGGTAGTGGCCGAAATTCTGCAGGAGGCGCACAAACTGCGGGGGGTAGTGGACCGGAGCGATGTGGTGCTGCGGACACACCCGGAGGTCGCCAAGTTCTTGAAATCGAATACCAACAAGTATTTGGAGGAGCTCGAAGAGGTGCTGGGCCGGCCGGTTCTGGTGACCGGAGACGCGACCTTATCGCAGGACAAATACGATCTGGCCTGAGAGCTTGTTACACTGTTGAGGTGCCCGATTGCGGGCACCTCGCATCACCCAGGAGAGATGGCCGAGTGGCTGAAGGCGCACGCTTGGAAAGCGTGTATAGGGGAAACTCTATCCAGGGTTCGAATCCCTGTCTCTCCGCCAGTTTACTTCACTTGAAAGCGGATCTTCTGAACCGCGTTATTCCCATAGCCCAGCCGGTTCCACTCCGGTAGTTCGGGCTGCTCCCCACCCGCCATATCCGCCGCACGGGTACGAACCTCAACAGGGCCCGGTTCCTCAACTCGCAGCAGAAGCTCCCACCATTGCCAGCTGTGCCGCTTTCGTTCTCCCACAGCCCGAGCCTGCTGCCAGGACCCGCCGTTCACGCTGACCTCCACCCGCGCAATGGCCGCCGCTCCGGACCATGCCACGCCGCGCAGCGCCAGCTCGCCCCGCTCCACCTGGGCGTCCGCCTCGGGCTCGGTGATCAGGCTGCGAACCCGCTGGAGCGTCACCGGCTCCCGCTGCACCTCTCCATCACGCTCCCACTCGTAGAAGTATGTGCCGGTCTGGTAATGGCCTGCAAAAGACCCGCTCATTACATCGATGCCGGCAAGCCATTTCACCGACGCCACCGCATACCAACCGGGAACAATCACTCGCAAGGGATAGCCATGTTGCACCGGCAGCGGCTCCCCATTCATCGCGTAGGCCAGGAGCACGTCGCACTCCCGCACCTGATCC
>DATLBY010000117.1:0-7333 GCA_035526665.1 Bryobacteraceae bacterium | reverse complement strand
TCCTTACGGACATCACAACGTAGGCTCCGTCAGCTCCCTGCAGACTCTCACCCTCGCCGATTTGCAGACCTTCTATAAGGCGCAATTCACCCGGGCGAATCTGATCATCGGTATCGCGGGAGGCTATCCGGAAAGTTTTCTAAAACGAGTAGAGAAGGATTTCGAGAAGCTCGAGAAGGGAAGGGAACAGCCCCTGAAGCTTCCTGCGCCAAAAGCGATTCATGGAAGGCAGATCACCATGGTGGAGAAACAGACCAGGTCGGTGGCCTACTCGCTCGGCTTTCCGCTCGCCGTCCGGCGTGGGCACCCCGATTATCCGGCGCTGCTGCTGGCGCAGAGCTATCTGGGACAGCATCGTTCGAGCGGCGGCCTGCTCTACAACCATATGCGCGAAGAGCGCGGGCTCAACTACGGCGACTACGCCTATCTCGAATATTTTCCCGGCGGGATGTTCCGCTTTGAGCCGCCTCCAAACCTGGCACGGCAGCAGCAGATTTTCCAGATATGGATCCGGCCGGTGGAGCCCCCCACCGCCCACTTCGCGCTCCGGCTGGTCCTGTTCGAGTTTGAGCGCTTCGTTAAGGACGGCATCGACCAGGAGTCGTTCGATCGCACAAAAAGTTTTCTTTCGAAGTACGTAAATCTGCTGACCAAAACCAAAAGCGCGCAGCTTGGGTATGCAATCGACAGTTTGGTGTACGGTGGGGGCGACTATAACCAATATGTGAAGAGCGGGCTAGCCAAGCTGACGCGCGACGACGTGAATCGGGCCATCAGAAAATATCTGCAACCGAAAGATATGGCGATCGCCGTGGTGGCGCAAAACTGTGCGGCCCTCAAGGAAAAGTTTGTAAGCGGGGAAGTATCACCGATGACCTACAACTCGCCCAAGCCGGAGAAGATCATGGCCGAAGATAAGCTGATCGAGAAACTGAATTTGGAGCTGAAGCCCGAAGCGATTCAGATTGTGCCGGTCGAAAAGGTGTTCGAGTAGCCGGCTACGGCTTATAGACCATCGCGGCCGTTTGCGTGACCGCGTTGTTGTTCGAGAAAACTCCCGCGATCCACGGGGACAGGAAACGGAACTGATAGTTCACAATCGCTATCCGGATCCGTTCGTCGTTGGGATTGGCCATCGATCCGGCCGTGTGCGTGACTTGTACGTTCGCTCGTGTCATTCCCAGGAAGCCCGTTGAACCGGTGGTTGACTGGCTGTAGAGCACCATGTTGGCGATCTGATCGCCCGTTCCGTCCCAGGGATTCACAATCCCCCAGCGGATCCCTTTCCTCACCTGTTCTGAAAGCGACTGGTGCACCCAGAGCACCTGGCCGAAATCCATAATTCCGATCAGCGTAGCCATGAACACCAGAAGGATGAGGGCCGATTCCAACATCGCCTGCCCGCGAGTGTCCTTAATTAGCTTTTTGATGGCCATAGGTCTAAGGCTCCGATTCGTTAGGCGCATAACGGCCCAGGTAAGGAAAAGTCACGGTCGGCTTCCCAGTGAAGGTAAACGCTTTGAAGACCGCATCTACCGTGAACGTGTTAATCGCCACGGTTATCGAGGTGGGAATAGCCGTTCCGGAGTAATTGAATGTCACCGCAATATTTCCGTTGGACAATTGGGGCACCTGCGAATTCCCAGAGCCGTCCGGATTCCCGAACTGCACCACGTTGCGAATCGCGGTTTTTATCTTGTCGGTGTCGGTTGTGCCGGCCAGGCAGCGGTAGGTTCGCGTGGCGGCGTATCTGGCTCCATTGGAAATGGCGGATTCCAGCTGATTGTAGACGTAAAAGCTGTAGCCGAATTGGAATGTCCCCGCGAAACAGGGGACAATTACCAGGGACGCCAAGGCGAATTCAAGCATCGCGTTTCCGCGGCAGGATCTCCGTTTCATTGCATTAACCGAGTCTGATTGCTGCCGGTTCCGTCCGTGCCTGTCGCAGAGTCAGCGGGACCGATATACATCGCGCATTTGGAATCGTTCGGATTACGCGGCTGGCTGGGCGGCAGAAATACTTTCACGAAACCCAGTACCACCGCCTGCGCGGCGTTGTTGATAATCGGCACGATCACCACGCGCCGGAGAGGTGTTCCATTGTGGTTCGCGATGTAGGTATCGTAATTGCTTGTGTTGGAGTCCGAATCCTGGGCTACACGGTTGGCAATACTGCCGGTAACATCGTTGCTCTTCACTCCTCCGGAGCGGCTGACTTCGAGCCCGACACTGACCGTGTAGTCCATATGGTCGTCCTCTATAGCGGACGCAATGGCCGAAGCGGATGTGTCTTGAATGTACCCCCGGTCAGCGGTGGTGCCGTTCTGAACGGCGGCGAGAGCTGCCTGGTTCTGATCTACCTGACAAAGATTGTTGAGCTTAACATTTCCATTGCTTCCAACGCTGGATGGCCAGAGCAGCGTCAGTTCATCGCCCTTGGAATATCCGTAGTTCGGGCCATTGGAGTTCTTCGCCAGCGGGGCAAACGGGAATACACCCTGACTCTCCGTAGTCGGCATCTGCGTGCCGGCAATCGTTCTTGAGGCAACCGTCATCGAGCTTGCAAGACCCAGCACTCGCATAAAAGAGATGGTTACGCTATTGGAAGGCGCGGTGACCCGTACATATCTGGTATTCGGAATGGCGGACGCAGCGGGAGTCGACACCCAGCTTGTCTGGTCCGTGCTGAATTCGGTGGTCACTCCGGAAAACGCGCTGCTAGCCATATTCCAGCGATTCGGGTTATTAGTTACCTCAGCCTGCGCCGCTGTGACTCCGGCCTGCGTTCCATTCAGGCGCGCGGCTGCCCCTAGCGCGGCCGAATCGGTGAATGCCTGGGCTTCATTACGGCTGATATACACCCGCCCCATGTCGAAGGCTAGTCCCATGGTCGAGACGATGATGAAAATCGAGAGACCGGTCGTCATCAGCGTGAAGCCGCGCTCCGAACGTTTGTTACATTCCATGCAAAACTCCTCACTCCTCATCCAAGACGGAGATCTTCCACTCGATTATGAGGAGGCTGGCGGCGATTGTCACACCGGCAAACACCCTAGTACGCGCTGGCGAAGTACTGCGGTTACTCTGAAAAAAACCTAGGGCCCGCCAGACAGCCGGTACCACCCTCCGGTCCCGCAATCGGCAGAAATGTGCGGAAGCTATAGAGCGGCCTACCATGCCGCTCAGCCGTCTGCTACTAAAACGATAAATGTGGCGAAGAGCTGAATCTGCCGTGGCGTTTAGCCGAGACTGCAACCAAGTCAGCGTGTAAAGTGTATATTAATAATGCCTCAATACCGAAGCGGTCTTCCTCAATTAGGGGGCCAACCATTTCTCACTGACGGGGGAATCGAGACCACCCTGATCTTTCAGGAAGGGATTGAGCTACCCGATTTTGCCGCTTTCGGTTTGCTCAAACAAGAATCGGGCGCCACCGCCCTGCGCAAGTACTTCCGCGCCTACGCGGCGATTGCCTCCCGGTTCAATACCGGGCTGATTCTCGAAGCCGCGACTTGGCGCGCGAGCGCTGACTGGGGCGACAGGGCCGGGTACTCATCAGTGGCTCTGGCGGAAGCAAACCGCGCCGCGATTGCCTTGATCGATGAGATCCGTAAGGAGATGGCACATGGCCAACCGGTTGTCCTGAGCGGTTGCGTGGGCCCGCGCGGCGACGGATATGTTCCCTCTGATGCCATGACCGCGGATGATGCGGCAGCTTACCACCGGGCGCAAGTGGAAACATTTGCCGGTACCGCGGCAGACATGGTGTGCGCCATCACCATGAACTACACGCAGGAAGCGATTGGAGTTGCCCGTGCGGCGCAGCGCGCCGGAATGCCCGTCGCCATTTCGTTTACGGTCGAGACCGATGGCAATCTGCCCACCGGTCAACCACTCGGAGCCGCGATCCTGGAGGTGGACGCGGCCACCGCAGGCTACCCCAGCTATTACATGCTGAATTGCGCCCATCCCAGCCACTTCCAGCGCGCTTTGTCCGGCGAGGAGTGGACCGCTCGCATTCGGGGGCTTCGCGCCAATGCGTCGCGAAAAAGCCATGCGGAGTTGAACGAGTCCACGGACCTTGATATTGGCGATCCGGAGGAACTCGGGTCGCTTTATGCAAAGATGCGGCAGGACGGGTTGCCGCACTTGAACGTGATGGGCGGCTGCTGTGGAACCGATCATCGCCACGTCGAACGCATCGCTGAAGCCTGCGTCCACCTTATCCGCGGCGCGCTTTGATCGGGCGAAACTCGAAGCGCGCTAGCGGTCCGCGTTGGAGAAAAGGCGCCGCCCGAGCTTCACTACGCCGGACGCGAACAACAGCGCAACCCACTGCCGCGGCAATTATCGCGAAACTTTCAGCATCGGCAGCAGGTTGTCGAATGCCCACAACTCCGCCTGCCTCTCAAGGCCGGCGGTGTACGTGAGCGCGCCGTTCGGACCGCTGTGGATCTCTCGCAGTCCCAGACCGTGAATACCCGTGGGTGACGGCTCTCCACCACTTACCGGCAGCCGCCATAATTCCCAATCGGGTGGTGTCTGTGAGCGGCCGAAATAGACGTCGTTACCATCGGAAGACCACGCGATTCCCGAAAAAGGAGCCAAATCGGGCGATTGAATCAGCGTCCGGACAGCGCCTCCTTGCTTATCCATCAGGAGCACGCTGCCCGCGAAAGGTTTCGTATGCGTCGTCACCACTGCCAGGGACTGGCCGTCCGGACTCAACGCCACTTCCTTCACGTAATCGCTGGTCTGATAAAGTTTATTGACTTGCGCCGTGGAGAGGTTTACAGCGAGTACACTTTGCGAACCCGTACTTTCGTCCAGTCCGGCGGTATAGACCGTATTGCCATCCCGGGACAGCCCCATCCGCCCCCCTCCAAGGCAGCACTTTCCGGGATCAAAGGCGGCCGTGACGCGTCCGGAGTCCAGATCCAGCTTGTGGAAGGCGCGTCCAGTCCCCTTCGGCTGGCGGCGTGCGTTCAGCAGCAAAGCCCGCCCGTCCAAAAACCACGCCGGAGGCTCGCGTAGATCCAGGTCGGTTGGGAATGCCCTTTCCACCCGGCTTTCCAACGATCTTACGATGACCGTCGATGTGCCCGGACCGCCTCCATCTCCACCACTAAGCGGCTCCGCCAAAGTGCCGGTGGACAGATAGGCTAAGTATCTGCCGTCCGGCGAAAGAGCCGGCATGCCGTTCGTTGCCGCGTAGGCGCCTGCAAGCGCGGCCGGCGCGCCGCGCAGATTGCGGGTCGTGGGGTCCAACTCAGCCAGGTAGACGTTCTGGCCGCCAGTGGGTTGGCGGTAATAAAGCGCGCCCGAGCGGGCGAATCCGGAAAGCATGATCCGGCCGGTATTCGGCTTCAGCAATTTGGGAGCGCCCTGCCCTCGTCCGGACTGAACGTTTAAGGCGTACAGTCCAAAGTTGCCGGACCGGTTGCTCGTGAAGATCAGATGGTTCCCATCGGGCGTCCACACAGGGTTGCTATCGATACCGGGACTCTGGACGGCGGCGGCCTCACTGCTTCCATCCAACGCAAGGATGAAGATGTCACTGTCGGTGCTGTCCTTCCGCTCGCGTGCATCGTAGGCGATATACCGGCCGTCGGGAGATAGGCTCGCCATTCCTACACGCGATCCCAGCGATTTCAGCGTCTTGGATGAACCATCGGCGGCCGAGACCCACGCGATCTGCGAAGTATTATCCTTCTTCGACCAGGTCAGCGTTAGGATGCCCTTGCCATCGGAGGACCAGGCGAATGGCAGGAAATAAACGATCTCGGGATGCGTGGCTGCGACAGACAAGATCTCGCGCGGCTTGGCCCCTGGCTGGGTTGAAACGGCCCGCAGTTGATATGCCTGATCAGCGGCGGAAAACCACGTATACGCAACCTGCCGCTGGTCGGGTGAATATACTGCGCCCTGCGCCCAGTCACTGGAATCGGTCCAGGATTTCTTCAGGCCGAGGCGCTTGATCTCGCCGGTTCCCATGTCGCGGATTGCGAGGTCGCCGGAATCCCAATGGGTGAACAACAGGGACCGCCCATCAGCCGAGGGAGCAATCTCCTTAGGAACAGTGGCGCCGCCCTGATTCTTCCAGAGTTGGCGCGTGGCCAGGGCCGCCAATTTTACCGGGCCCCCTCCGTTCATCGCCGCCAACCGCTCGTGTGCCTGCGCGATCGCTTCCGTCTGATCCGCGAACTCCCGCACCGCCTGCTCATATTGTTGGCGGGCCTCCGCGTTCCCCTGGCGCTCGTAACACATTCCCAACCGCACCAGCGCCTTTGCCACCACCTCGCGGCCCGCGCTGGCCTTACCGATAATCTTCTTGTACTGTTCAATGGCAGATTTCAAATCGCCATCTACGGTTTCCGCCTGAATGGCCGTTTGCAGCCATCGTTCCGGTTCATCATTTTTCTGCGGCGCCGCGAGCAGCGCGAAACCGCAGGCCAACATTGCGATGTATCTCATGCTTGCCTCCATGCAAGCAGCGTAGCCGGCTCGCATTGGATTCAGATCGGGAAACCATTTGGATTCTGTGAGGCTTTATCCATCGAAGCGGTATCCCGTTCCTCGAACGCTTTGCAGATATTTCGGCTGTGCCGGATCGTGTTCAATCTTGCGGCGCAGATTGAGCATGTGGTAATCCCCAGCGCGCTCCATAACGAAGATCCCATGCCCCCACGCCTCTTCAATCAGTTGCTCCCGCGTGAGCACCTTCCCCTTCCGGCGTATAAAGACAAAAAGCAGCTTAAACTCCAGCGTCGTGGTCTCCACAATGCTGCCCGCACGCCGCAATTCGCCGCGATCGAAATCCACTTCGCAGTCGCCGAACCGGTAAAGGCGCGGTTCTTCGTTTTCGCGCCGCCGCACGGCGCGAATGCGCGAGCCCGCAGCTCGCGTGGGCTGAACGGCTTGGTTACGTAGTCGTCCGCGCCCAGTTCCAGCCCCATTACCTTTTCGGCCTCCTGGCTTTTAGCCGTCAGCATGATGATACGCGTCTGAATCCGCGCGCGCCGGATTTCGCGGCACACTTCAAAACCGTCTTTCAAAGGCAACATCACATCCAGCAGCACCAGGTCCCAATTCCCCTCTTTAGCCCTACGAATCGCCATCTCCCCATCACCCGCAATCTCCGTCTCATAGCCCTCAGCCTGCAGATCGTTCTGCAGCACCATCGCGATATCGGGCTCATCCTCAACAATCAGGATTCGCGGCATACGCGTTTTCCCGCCGGCAGCACAATCGTGAACGTGCTTCCCACGCCCGGCGTGCTTTCCAGCAGCACCCGGCCGCCATGCGCCTGGACGATGTTCCTTACCATTGGAAG
>DATLBY010000116.1:0-7471 GCA_035526665.1 Bryobacteraceae bacterium | reverse complement strand
CAGTTCGCGCAAGTACTCCTGTGCTACCACGACCAGGGGCCGGCGCGTTTTCCGGCTGGCATTCCGCATGTGCAAATATGCGCTTAAACGCAGCGTCTGGATACATTTAGGGTTCGCGGCTCCCCTCCGAATAGAACGTTGTTAGTTGCTACGGAGCCGCACACCGAAGCTACCGTCGCCGGGTTCCGCAACGATGAATGAAGGGAAACGATTCCGTTACAGCGCAGTACATCAGATCGTAGATTCCTCGGATAGAATCGCTGTCTCCGCGAATTTCTGTTTGTGCCAAGCCAGTTGATTCGCTTCGACGCTTACGTCTCCCGAGCAGCGCTCTTGATGTGTTCGGTTAGAAGCGGTCTTGTCCACGCCCGGCTTCCACCACAAGGATGAGTTACCGACATCACCTCGATGTTGCCAAATTTTGATACGCGTGTAGCCGGAAATTCATGCGCCACCTCTAAGATTAGCTACAATGTTGAACAAACTTGCAATTCATTTTCTGCTTTTGAGCGCCGCATTTGCTCAGAACGCAGAGCGTATTCAGGGGACTGTAGAAGACCAGACAGGAGCGCGCATCGCAGGCGCCCGCATTTCCCTGCACACACAATCCAGCAATTACGTTATGAGAACCACCAGCACTTCGGAGGGCCTTTTTGTCTTTCAACGGCCTTCGTCTGGACTGGCATCCATTCGAGTGGAACTCGAAGGTTTTCAGCCCTTCACCCGCTCTCTGACGTTGGAAAACGGAACTGCGGCCGAGGTCCATCTAACCCTCTCCGCAAGCACTGTAATCGAGAGCGTAGATGTGATCGCCTCGGCTGATTTACTGCAATCGAACTCGAGCACACAGACTACCTCGCTCACCACCCGGCAGATCCAAAGTCTCCCCACTGCGTCCCGGAATTACACTCATCTCATTGTCGGAGAGGCGGGCGTGGCGGCTCCGCTCCCGGATCGCACGGGGCGCGGAATGAATCTGGCCACCTCGCCTGGGTCCCAGGCCGATGATGGCACCCAGAGCTTGAACCCTTCCGTAAACGGGGCTCGCCCGACAAACAATTCGCTTATGATCAATGGCGTCGACGCGACCAACATGATGAACGGCGGCGGCAGTCTTGGCAACAATATCGCCGTTCCATTGGACGCTTTAGAGGCCGTGGAGATGCAAACTGCACTATATTCCGCGGCAACTGGGCGCAACGGCGGAGCCAATATTCAGATGATTACCCGGACAGGAACGAACGCCTTCCATGGTAGTGCATCGCATTTTTTTCAAAATGAGATCCTGAACGCAAACGAATTCTTTCTGAACCGCTCCGGCGGCAGCCGGCCGAAGTTCCGCCGCAATGAAAGTTATGCGGGATTGGGCGGTCCAATCGTGAAAAACAAAACGTTTTTTCATGCCGCCGTGCAGCGGACCGGTTTTTTATCCGGCTACGCGAGCCGGGCGATCGTGACCACTGCAAGTCCAGACGGCCTCAGCGACATGCGAACGCCCGCGACGATCGCTCAGGTGGCAAATCAGTGGCTGCAGACCGGGGCGCAGGACAATCCGCAGTTCGCCGCTAATTTCCTGTCCGCGATTCGGCGATTTCCAGCGGAACAGATACCAGGCCTTGAGCGGCAGTTTTTCGTAAACACTTCGGATCCGGCCTCGCCGGTCTTCCGGGAACTGACAGCGGCCGACATACATCCGGTGGCGATCAATATATTGAATGCCAAGCGCGAGGGCAAGCTTTTGCTTCCTTCGGTAACATCCCAGAATCGGTTGTTGCCGGGGAACGCCAGCTATGGGCGGGAGCGCGAACAGGTCAATGCATTCCCGACATTTTTTAATTCCTGGTCAGGCTCCCTCTCTCTCGAGCATAATTTCAGCGGCAACGATCGTTTACGGCTGAACTACGTCAAGTCTCAGCAGTTCGTGGAAGAAGCCTTTCCTTGGGCCAACTCATCGGCTTCGCCTACCCAGGGACTGACACCGGGATATGTCGCGTCGTTGTCCCACCTCCACACATTCGGACCCTATTGGGTGAATGAGCTGCGCGGCGGCTTCTTCGAACTTTACAACACGCGAATTTCGAAATTTCGGGATATCTTCAACTCAACTCTCGGCATATACAATCCGCTTGAACATTCGTTGGGTGGACTCGCTTCCCTGATGCCTACGGTCGACATCGTAACCCAGAGGTCAGGCGCCGGCATCGGCAATGCATGGGATTTCTATGACAGACAGCGCAATGCGTACGCCTCCGACTCGCTGACGCGCATCCTGGGCGCGCACACGTTGCAGTTCGGTGGAGAAGCCCGAAGAACAAATCTTAAAGGCGAATACATGGCCCGCACGAACGGCGATCTCGATTATGACAACTGGGTGCTGTTCTTCACCGGCCACGGCGCGTCCGGCGGAGGCAGCGATCTCGATCAGGGGGACACCCGCCGGGATTACAATATGTTCGACGTCTCCTTATTTGCGCAGGACGACTGGCGGGTTCGCAAGGATCTCACAATCAATGCCGGTGTCCGCTGGGATTACTACGGTTGGCCCACGGAGACTTCGGGCCGCATTGGCACGTACTACAACAACGAGGCCGCCGCGCGGGCTGGAGTGGAACCCGGCTACTACATCAATAAAAACCATCTCATCTTTCAACCCGGTTTCGATCCTGCAAAGATGGGCCTGGTCGTGTCCCCGGACGTGCCGTTGGACCTGCGCCAAGTGCACAAAGCGCAGCGCGATAACATCTTCAAGCCTGATTGGAATAACCTGGCGCCCCGCATCGGCATCTCATGGAAGCCAGGGTTCAGCAACCGCCTCGTGTTCCGCACGGGGTATGCCCTTTACTACGAGCGGCCTTCCGGATCCTTCAAGACCGATCTGCAGCTCTCCTCGCCCTTCTTCGTTTATCAAAACGTCCCTGCGCCGCTGGATATGGCAGATCCTTACCCCAAGCTGAACATAAACCCATTTACCATCCCGCTGCAGGTCAAGATGGTTCGCGATGCGAATGGCACTCCCTCCTGGCGGCGCTTCGACGGAACTCCTTTCCCGGCGACGGAACCATTCGCTGCGAAAAATTTCACATTCATCGATCCGTTTATCAAGACACCCTATGTGCAGCAGTGGACGTTTAACATACAGTACGAGCCAATTCGGGGTAACCTCCTGGACATACGCTATGTGGGGACGAGAGGCGTGGGTCTGATGGCGAAAGTCAATCTCGCGCAGCCCAAGGACCCCCGCGTCACGCCGGTAAACGGCTTCACAGACATCCGCACGGCGACGGGATCGCTCATCAATCCCGATTTCTTCGTGCCATCGGAATATCTCGGCTTAGGCAGGCAGAATGGGTTCAGGATGCGTTCCAACTACGGCATGTCGACCTACCATGGATTGCAGGTAAACTACCGAAGGCGATTTCAGCGTGGACTGCTGGTAAACGCAGCGTACACATGGGCGAAAACACTGGACAATATCTCCTCTGATGGCGGCTTGATAGAGCACGATGCCCGTAATTCGCGAAACAACCGCGGACCTGCCGATTTCGACCGCCCGCACCGCTTTACTGTCGGCTATCTCTATGAACTGCCAACTCCGTTTGTGGGCCACCGGCTCCCCAAGGCGGTCCTGAGCGGCTGGGCGCTGAGCGGTATGGCAACGCTGCAAAGTGGCACGCCGTTTTCGGTAATTGGGTCATCGACAGCTAACGCCTACTGGGCCCAGGTGGCAAGGGTTAGGGTGGACTTCGCTCCCGGCCGCTCGATCGACAATGCTCGAAGGGAGGGGAGTGTACAGAGCCGCATCGAGCAGTATTTTGACCCAACGGCGTTTGCGAATTCGGAAGATCGATGGGGCAACTCGGGGCGGAATATCCTCCGGGGGCCTGCCCAGCGTCAGTTCGATTTTGCAGTGGCCAAGTCCGTAAAATGGCGGGAGTTTTATACGCTCGAAACGCGGCTGGAGGCTTTCAATGCGTTCAACCAGGCAACGTTTGCAAACCCGAACAGTACGTTACCCGCGGCTGGAGTTGGCACCGCCGGAGTAATCACGTCTACCATCGGCGGACCCCGAACTCTTCAAATCGGGCTCCGATTCCGGTTCTGACCTGGCTGGTATCTATCAATCCAGTTCAAACGCGATCCGCTTCCGGATGTATCCAAGGCCTGCGGTAGGGACGCCGCAGGCCTCGATTTGCCTCCTCGTCGCCCACCACCCTCTGCTTCCCCGCATCCCAGGTAAGAGTCCTGCCAAGCTTGAGAGCCTGATTCGCCAGTATGCAGCTGGCCGTGGAGATGTAGCCTTGCTCGATATCGGCTACCGGCTTGCCGCGGGAATCAATGGCTGCCAGAAAATCCTTCATGTGATACCGGATGGCCGGCGCCACGTGTTTCTCCAGTTCCGGTTCCGTTTTGTCCTCAGGGAACTGCTCGAGTTCGTAGGTGACATCCTTGTGTACCGGTTCGCCCTTCAGGGGAATGAAATCGTAACCCATCACGCCCGCTTTTAAGGTGCCCTGGTCTCCGTAGAAAGTTGCCGCCCAGGGATATTTCGGATCGGGCGCGTGGCCCCAGGTGCGGTGCTCCCAGACTACCTTCACTTCATTGAAGTCGAAGGTGGCGGTCTGGGTATCGGTAATGTTCGCCTTGCTCTGCTTATCTACCAGGATGCCGCCGGTGGAGGCGATGCGCGTAGGCCAGCCCAGATCCATCATCCAGCGCACCATGTCGAGCATGTGGATGCACATATCCCCGACGATTCCGTTCCCGTACTCCATGAACGCGCGCCAGGTTCGGGGATGGACCAGCTCATTGTAGGGACGCATGGGAGCCGGCCCGGTCCACATTTCGTAATCGAGGTACTCCGGCGGCGTGGTGTCCGGCGGGTTCTTAGTGGTTCGCATATGGTAATAGCAGCAGATCTCCACCTGTGCGATCTTCCCCAGCTTTCCGGTCTTGATAAAGTTGTCGCGGGCCTCCACCAGGTGAGGCGTGCTGCGGCGCTGCGTTCCTATTTGGACGACGCGTTTATACTTACGGGCGGCCGCCAGCATCGCCTGTGCTTCGGCCACATCCACGCTGATAGGCTTTTGGCAGTAGACATCGGCGCCGGACTTCACCGCCTCAATCATCGTGAGCGCATGCCAGTGATCGGGAGTTGCGATCAGAACAATGTCGAGATCCTTCTGCTTGAGCATCTCCCTGTAGTCGGCATACGTGCGCGGCTTTTTCTTGGAAACCTGCCGCGTTGCCGCCATGTCCGCCGCGCGTGACAGCATCCGCTTATCCACGTCACATAAGGAAACGATCTCGACCGGCGCCACCTGAATCAGGCGGAACATGTCGGCTTTGCCGTACCAGCCGCAGCCAATCAGGCCCACGCGCCTCGGCTTCTGGTCGGCGTAAGGCGTCGCGTAACTACCCGCGGCCGAAAGCAGGGCCGCGCTACCCGTTTGCAGGAATTTGCGTCGATCCATAGGAGTCCCTTGGAAAGTATATTCCTTCCGGCATCGTCAGCCAAACAGACGCAATTGTTGACTGCCTCTGACCGGCCGCGGCTTGCGGTCGTCGAACACGCTTCTTCCAGCCAGCTCCGGCGAGATGGCATGCTCGTGTTTCACGATTGCGTCGAAATCGGCCTCCGGCGCATACTGTCTCTCGACTGCTCGTGTGAACTGATCGAGGCGCTTGAACCCTTCCAACTTTTCCGTATCCCCGAGCTTGGCAGCGTCCAGCGACCCGCGCAGTACGGCGATGGACTCGTCGTAAGTCTTCAGAGGTACCGGAAAGGGATGGCGATCCTTGCCCCCGAGGGCGAATGAAAACCGGGCGGGATCGGAGAAGCGCGTAGGAGCCCCATGCACCACCTCGGCAATCAGCGCCAGCGATTGCAGCGTGCGCGGGCCTAAATTTTGGAGCAACAGCAGATTCGCGAAGTCCCGGAGGTCCTGTTCATATGCCACCGCCAATACCGCGCCTAATCGCTTGAGGGCAACGTTCTCAGCTCGTACCTCGTGATGCCGGGGGGCGAACAGACTGCGGACCTGCTGCAGGTTCTTTTCCGGATTCTCCCGCACAATCGCCAGCATGGCAGCCTGCGCCTGTCCCGCGCGGCTGTCCACCAGGTTCATAATCGTCCCTGCGTTCTCGCCGGCGATCCCGGTGTGGGGCTCGGACGTAAAATCCCGCACCGCCGCGGAATGCCAGTGATAGCGCCGGGCGTAACCGGACGTGGGGTTCATCCCCTGTTGCACGATTGCCCACTCGCCGGCCGCGCTGACGATGAAGCTGTGCAGGTACACCTGAAAGCCGTCGGCGATTGCGTTGTTGTCGATCTTCGCGGTCAGCCGGCTGGTGCGGACCAGCGCGTCGCCATCCAGGCTTCGCTTCTCCGCCACCGCGCGTAATTCCTCCGGCGTATTTCTGGAATGCTTCCCGCGTCCGCCGCAAATGTAGATCCCCAGCTCGTGAGCTCGCGGATTTAAGCCGCGCTTGAGAGCGCCCACGACCGATGTAGTGATACCCGAAGAATGCCAGTCCATTCCCATGACCGAGCCGAGCGCCTGGAACCACAGGGGATCGCTCAGCCGCGACAGCAGCGCGGAATGCCCGTACTCATGCACAATGCTCTCGGCGATCGCGGTGCCCAGCTTGGTCATGCGCTCACCGAGCCACGCGGGGACGCGGCCGCCGTGCAGCGGCAGGTCGGCGTATCCGGAGCGTTTCATCTCACCGATATTATGGCTTCTTCCAACGCTCCTCTGGGCTGCAGTCCACTCAGCCTCCGGCCGCCGATCACAAACAAGGGCACTCCGGTAACGCCGGCGGTCTCATACACGTGGCGGAGAGCGGCCTGGTGCTGCTCGCTATACTGACCGCTTTCCAGGGCGAGCCGGAAACCTGCGCCGTCCAGCCCGGACTCCTGCGCAATCTCGGTCAGGACGTTGATGTCGCCGATGTCGCGATTCTGCTGAAAAAAGCCTCTCAACGCACGGGAATTGTAGTCATTTCCTTTGCCGTGCTCCTTGGCAAATGCCAGGCCTTCGAATGCCAGCCGGGTATGCGGCTGCGGTGAGACTGTAGGAAGCCGTATTTCGATCCCCATCCGGCCGGCCAGGGGATACACCGACGTCCGCCAGGCGTTCTGCAAGTAGTCATCCTCGGGCCTGAGCGTGGGCGCCGGATAAGGGCGTAGCTCAAACGGCATCCACTCGACCTCCACATTATTGCCGCGTAGGGCCTCCTCCAGCGGAAACTCCGCCAGGAAACAGTACGGTCAAACGTAATCTGAATAAACTTCGATGCGGGGCTGCATGCCTTTGGGACTCCACTCGGGCTGAAGTGTGTCACTTCATACAACATTCTCGCGTTTGGAGGCACTTGCCTATAAAGATTCCGCGGAGAAAGCCGAAGAGCATCCTGAGGACGCGAAACCAACGATTCTATGCAAACCCTTATGTGCGGGCCCCCTCAGCTG
>DATLBY010000115.1:0-3515 GCA_035526665.1 Bryobacteraceae bacterium | reverse complement strand
ATTTCACTGGCCCCGATTAGCTCTGTGGCCTGGGCCTTGAACTTCGGCAATTGCAGGACTGTGATCTCGGACGCATCATCCACTACCCAAGAGCATACCGCAATGCGGTATGCTCTTGGGTAGTGGATTGTGACGTACCCTAGTGCGAAAAGGCCGAATTGACTGATTTTGCGGCAATGTTCGCTTGCGCTTGACCGAGCTCAGCCTGTCCCATAATTGTCGCCGCAACGTCTAGTTGGAAGCTCACCTCGCCGCTGGCCTCCAGAAACGCCCGCATCTGCTCCAGGCTCAGTGTTTCTCCATCTTCCATGCTGATGATCAATCCCCAGCATGCGCAATCTCTCCTTCAGGCTCATCTTGTATGAGAATCCACCTCCCCCTTCAGGCTCATCTTGCATGAGACAAGACCGTGACTTGCATTTCCGCGCAAAGTAAGGCAAGCTGGATAGTTTTCCTGCCCCTTCAACCACTAAATGAGAGTTCGGATCCTGTACCATGACCATTGTTTCGACGGCGCTGCATCCGCGGCCTTCTTCAGCCGCTTTCTGCAGGACAAATACCACCCCGACGCCCGCTTCCAGTTCACCGGCCTGGCGCACAAGGCGTCGCAACTCTTTGAGGACAGTATGTTTGACGGCGAGCAAAATGCGATCGTCGATTTCAAGTACTCTCCCAACCCCAACCTGACGTGGTGGTTCGATCATCACCAGAGCGCCTTTCTCTCACCCCAGGATGCCGAGCACTTCAAGACGCATCCGGACCCTAGGAAGCGCTACGACCCCAGCTTCCGGTCCTGCACCAAGTTCATCTGCACGGTGGCGCGGGAACAGTTTAACTATGAGGCCGCGGACTTGAACGAGCTCGTCCGATGGGCCGACATCATTGACGGCGCCCTCTATGCCAACTCGGAAGAGGCGGTCGAAATGCGCGAGCCCGCCATGAAGCTAACGCTGGTGATCGAGGGATCGAGGGGCTCGGAAACGGTTCAGAAGATCATACGCTGGATGCGGACCATGCCGCTGGCGGAGATCATCTCCCAGCCTGAGGTTCAGGAGCTCTATAAACCTCTGCATGAGCGGCACTTGCGGTCCATCGAAATTATCCGCAAGCGGGCCGTGAACCATGACGGCGTCGTGTTTTTCGACCTGGTGGAAGACAAGTTGGACGGCTACAACAAGTTCATTCCCTACTATCTTTTCCCTGACTCCATCTATACCGTTTCGGTCAGCACATCCTCGTTTCGAACCAAGGTATCGGTCGGGTCCAATCCCTGGGTTAAAGAGCCGCTACGGCATAATCTCGCGACCATCTGCGAGCGCTACGGGGGAGGCGGACACGCGAAAGTGGGAGCCATCAGCTTTGAAATCGGCGAGATCGATCGCGCGCGCGCCGCCGCGGAAGAGATCTCTCGAGAGTTGAAGCGATAAGATCGGGTTTGGAGGATCGCTCAATGTCCATGTGGAACTGCATGCAGGCCGCGCTTTGCATTTGCCTGGCGCTCGCAGGCTGTTCCAGCCCACCGCCGGCCAACGCTCCCGCCGTGACGGAGTTGTCCTCGGCTGCTTTTCGCGCCGTGGTGGACGATTATTTTAAGGGCTTCTTCGAATTCAATCCCAGCGCCGGCACAGCCGCCGGTCTGCATGAATACGACACCAAACTGGAGAACTACTCAGCGGAAAGCGTTCGGAATAGAGTCGGCAACCTGCGAAGCCTCCTGGCCCGCCTGGACGCCATCCGCAATGAGAAATTGAGTGCGGAAGAGACGATGGATGCCCAGCTGATCGATGCCCAAATCAGGGCTGAGCTGCTGGACACCGAGACGATCCAGACCTGGCGGCGGAATCCTATGATTTACATAGCACTGCCCGGCGGCTCGATCGATGGGCTGATGAAGCGCAGCTTCGCGCCCGCTCCGGAACGGTTGCGCTCCATCATTCTCAGGCTCCGGGGAGTGGAGGCGCTGCTGGGGAACCTGAAGGACAACGTGGGGGAGCCGCCGAAGGAGTTTACCGACCTGGCGCTGCGCATGGCCAAGGGTTCGGTCGGATTTTTCAGGGACGATCTGGCGCTTTGGGCCAAACAGGCAGCCGGAAACGACGGCAATCTTTTCCTGGATTTTCAGGCCGCCAACCGGCGAGCCGTTGCGGGCTTCGAAGACATCACCAGCTACCTGGAGAAGACGCTGCTGCCGCAGTCTACCGGCAAGTATGCCATCGGCAGTGAGAACTTCACCAACAAGCTGTATTACGAAGAACTGCTGGATATTCCGCTGAACAAAGTGCTGCAAATCGGGGAAGCCAACCTGGAGAAGGATTACAAGGATTTCTTAGCCACGGCAAAAAAGATCGATCCGGGGAAGTCACCCGCGGAGGTGATGAAAGCCATGTCGAGCGATCATCCGGGAGAGGAGAATCTGATGCAATCCGCGGGCAACACGTTGGAAGGCATCCGCCGCTTCCTGGTGGAGAAGAAGATCATCACCATTCCCTCGGAAACGCGCCCGGTGGTCATGCCGACCCCACCGTATGCGCGCTCGGGGACGTTCGCCTCCATGGACACTCCGGGTGCTTATGAGCAGAAGGCCAAAGAAGCGTTCTACTATGTCACACCGCCGGAAAAAGACTGGACGCCGCAGCATAAAGAAGAGCATCTCAGGCTGTACAACAAACCGGTAATGGACATCATCTCCATTCATGAGGTGTTTCCCGGCCATTTTGTCCAGTTTCTGTATGCCCGGCAGTTTCCCACCAAGACCCGCAAGCTCGTCAGCGTGGGGACAAATGCCGAGGGCTGGGCTCACTACTCCGAGCAGATGATGCTGGAGCAGGGCTTCGGCGGGGGAGATCCAAAGATACGGCTGGCGCAGTTATCCGAGGCCTTGCTGCGCGATTGCCGCTATGTTGCCGGGATCAAGCTGCATACCCAGGGCATGTCGGTCGAGGACGGCGCTAAACTTTTTGTCCAGAAGGGTTTTCAGGAGCCCGCGAACGCCTACGAGGAGGCCCGCCGTGGCGCCTATAACCCCACCTATCTTTACTACACACTGGGTAAATTGCAGATTTACAAGCTGCGCGAAGATTACAAAAAATTGAAGGGAAACGCCTTCTCTTTACAGCAGTTTCATGACGAATTCGTCAAACAGGGCAGCCTTCCGGTGAAACTCATCCGGCAGCTCCTGTTGCCGGGCGATACCGGGTCTACGCTGTAGCGGTACGGAGCATCTTTTCCAGGTATTTCGCGAAGACGTCGCACTCGATGTTCACCCGGTCGCCGGGGGAGTGCTCGCGTAGCGCGGTCTCGTGATACGTATGCGGGATGATGGTGATGGAAACCACCCGGTTCTCCACCGCCGCCACCGTCAGGCTGACGCCATCGATCGCAATCGACCCTTTGTAAACAACGTAGCGTTCCAGTTCCGGGGGAATGCGGATTTGCAGCCACCAGTTCTCGCCACCCAGCAGTTCGAAGGACAGTAACTCCGCCGTGCCATCCACATGACCCTGGACGACGTGACC
>DATLBY010000114.1:0-4733 GCA_035526665.1 Bryobacteraceae bacterium | reverse complement strand
TTCTGGATCGTGCCGGTGTTTTACTCCTTTACGATCATACCCGCGCAATACGTGCTGGTTTACCGTTTAAACCCGGTGGCAGCCGTGGTGATGGCGTTCCGGAATATCCTGTTGGATGGGCACGCGCCCGCCGAGAGCCTCCTGTTGCAACTTGCCGGCGTGTCGGTCCTCACCCTACTACTCGGGTTCGCGCTCTTCCGCAGACTGCAGCACCGTTTTTACGATTTTCTGTGAACACTGACGCCGCGGTCGAATTCGGGAACGTATCCAAAATCTACTCCCGCTGCACGGGACGAAAGCTCCTGCGCAGTCATGTGGAGGGCTGGTTTGGCAGAGCAGTCCGTGAGCCGTTCTATGCGTTAAAGAACGTCAGCTTCACGCTGAACCACTGTGAGAGCGTTGCGATTCTAGGCCCCAATGGCGCCGGCAAGAGCACCGTACTGAGCATTGCCGCCGGGTTGTCAGAACCGGACGGGGGCCGCGTCCAGGTGAACGGCCGGGTGGCTGCTCTGCTGGAGCTCGGGTCGGGTTTCCATCCCGACTTAACTGGCGCCGAAAACATCAATTTGAACGCTGCGCTTCTTGGCCTTTCCCGTAAGCGAACGGATCATCTGTTCGACAGCATCGTAGAGTTTTCGGGCGTCGGTGAGTTCATTAACGAGCCGCTGCGGACTTATTCACTGGGAATGGTGATGCGGCTCGGCTTCTCGGTTGCGGTGAACGTAGATCCTGACATCCTGATCCTGGATGAAGTATTTGCAGTCGGCGACCAGAACTTTCAGGCCAAATGCCGCGAGAAGGTCTTGGAATTCAAGAAGGCCGGCAAGACGATGATATGCGTGTCGCATGCATCGGCAACCCTACACCAGCTTTGCGAGCGGGCGATCTGGTTGGATCAGGGCGAGTTGATGATGGACGGATCGACGGACGAAGTGCTCACACAGTATGAAGGCCGCCCGCGGCTGCCGCAAGGGTAGGGGCGACCCGGAAAGCTAAGTCTCTTCCCACTGCCGCTCCAACATGCGCGTATATTCCCCGGAGGCAAAGAGGTCGAAGTCAAATTGCAGCGAACGGATGAGCTGAAAGGACCGAGCACTCTGGCAGCAGGAGAACAGGTGGTCGGCGTAGCGGTAGTAACCCCGCAGGAAATCGTCGGATAACATTGTCATTTCCGGCAATTCCGCCAGCATGCAATTCAGGCCGATGGCGCGGGAAAAGATTGCCTGGTAGTCGACCACTCCCCACTTCTTCAGCTTCTCAAGGACGGCGGTGGGAGGATCTTCCACCAGGAGCGAGGCAAAGCTTTGGAAATGAATATCGGCTGCCTGCAACTCCGGCTCGCGTTGGATGAATTCGAGACTTTGGGTGATCCAGCGCACCAGGTCTCTACCCACATAGAACAACATGCGCACTTCGCAATATCGGCCTTCGAGCAACGTCCGATCAAGCTGTTCCTTAGAGAAGTCTTCGCTTGGAAGTAGCCCTTGCAATATAAGGCTCGCCCGTGAACTCTCCATCAATTTCGCGGGAGCGTTCGAATCGGCGAAGGGATGCAAAATCAGCGGTGGTAAGTGGTAAACCCGTTCAGATATCAAAGAAGCTGCCTGCATCTATAAGTCTCTCTTCGACGCCCGGTGCAGAACTCTTAGCGAATCATCTCCGCTTTTCGAGTAGCACCGAAGCGCGCACCGGCTTACCCTCGCGGATCACCTGAACCTGCACTAGTTCGCCCACGGACTTAGACCGAAGGGCATAGGTGAAGTCGTAAAGATTTTCTATCTTCTTGCCGTCAAATTCTACCAGAATATCTCCCGTCCTGAGGCCAGCCTTGGCAGCAGGAGAACTGTCACGCACGTCGGCAAATCTCACCCCGGTGGGTGGTTCCGAGAAATCCGGAATGCTGCCAAAGTACGGTCCGTAACCGCCGGATGCATTCCCCGCATGGGTGCTGCCGGCCGGTTGCTGGGGCTCGTTCACCTTCACAAAGTGGGGACGTGCCTGGTCAGTTGCCAGTCTAGAAGTTACATCGCCGATCATTTCGAGCAATTTAGCAGCCTGACTGGCGTCAATCTTCTCCCAGGTGTCGCTTGGCTTGTGATAATCCCCATGGAGTCCAGAAAAGAAAAAAAGCACCGGAACTTGCTTTGTAGTGAAGGAGGTATGATCGCTCGATCCGTAGCCGCCCTGAGCCGAAATGTCCAATTGGAACGAGTAGTGCTGCTTTACCTCATCCAGGATGCCGCGGAAATTGGAACCTGTGCCCGCCCCGCCCACATACACTTTCTCCTCACGGATGCGGCCGATCATATCCATGTTGATCATCGCGGCCGCCTTACCGATGGGGAGGCTGGGGTGGTTGACGTAGAAGCTGGAGCCTAAAAGTCCAAGCTCTTCGCCGGCGAAAGCGACAAACAGAATCCCTCGCCTGGGTGGCGGCTGCCCCGCAAACCATCGCGCCAAAGAGAGAACACCCGCCGTGCCCGAAGCATTGTCGTCTGCGCCTGGATGAGGAGTTCCGGCCAAGTCCGGCGCCAAGGAGTATTGTTCCCCCAGACCCAGATGGTCGTAGTGCGCGCCCACGACCACGTACTCGTCCGTGGCGCCGGGCACAAAACCAGCTACGTTGTGAACCGTTCGCTCCGCCCGTTGCAAGTCAGCATGCAGATCAATCAGCAGTGATGCAGGAAACGCAAATGACTTAGGGCTGGGCGTTTTGTCAATATCTTCCTGGACTTGGCGAAAGCTTTTTTGCACGGCGCTGAACCAGCGCTCGACTACTTCGGATTTCACTTGAACGAATGGAATTCCGGGGCTGCCCGGGCTGACATTTCCCGCGAACTTCTCCAACTGATCTTCGCCGGAATGCGCCGCCATATCATTCACGAAGAGAATGGCCTTCGCCCCGTGCAGCTTGGCGTTCACCGCCTTGCTGAAGAGCTGAGAGTGTTCAGTGTAAACACGCCCGTCAAAGACGCTGTTGGCGTCAAACTCCTGCGGCTCATGGCGCAGCACCAGCACGATCTTGTCCTTCACATCCAGGCCGGCATAGTCGTCGTAGTTATATTCGGGAGCGGTGATTCCGAAGCCCGCGAATATTAGCTCGCCGGAGATTTTACCGCTGGCGGAAAAGTTAAAAGGCACGAAATCCTGGTTGAACGTCAGGTCGCGCTTGTCGCCGTTCAGCCTGTAATCGAGGTGATTGGATGCTCCCAAATGGGAATTGATCGAGACTGTGAAGTTCTGATAATAGCTCTTACCGTCGATAGGCTTTAGGCCGGCCTTCTGAAACTCCTGTGCGATATATTTTGCGGCCTTTTCCAATTCCGGCGTGCCGGTCCCCCGCCCTTTCAGTGCGTTAGAGGCCAGGTACTTTACATCTTCAATGTATGCCGAAGGACTGATCTCCACTGCCCGACCGGGAGATCCCGGAAGCAGGAGCGCAAGCGTAAGATATGCCGGAAGCCTCATGGAAACTACTTATGCAGCGGCGAAGGCAGCTTGACTTCGCAACATTTCTCGGCGTCGCTGCTCTGGGGGTGTGAAGCCTGGTAGCCGATCTCGAAATCAACGATCTGCTTTAATTGCGGCCATGCCATGTTCCCCGGAAGTTTCCGGCCGTTCAGGAAGATGGTAGGCGTCGAGTCGACCTGAAGCGAGCGCGCCTCGGCGATAGAACGGTTCACTTCGCCTTCCGTGGAGCGGGTATCCATGCAGGCGGCTAGCTGGATGGGCTCGATGCCCTTAGACTTGGCAAATTCCAGGACCTTGTCCTTCAGGTTCTCCGCCTTGATCTGCGCCTGATGTTCGAACATGTAATCGTGATACTCCCAGAATGCGGCGGGCTTCTGCTTATAGACACAACGCCCTGCAATTGAGGCAAGCTTTGCCCAGGGATGGATCTGTTCCAGCGGATAGTCATTGAAATACACTCGCACCTGCTTGGCATAGTTCGCGGCCAGTTCGCTGCGCAGCATCTTGGCCTCTTCGCGGCAATACGGGCACTGGAAGTCGCTGAAGACGACAATCACAATGGGAGCGTCGGGACTTCCGAAGTTCGGCTGGAATTCAGTCTTCAGCTTGGAGAGTTCCGTCGTGAAGGGGCTCTCCGCAATATTAAACACTGTGCCGCGGATTACTTTGGCGCCATCTTCGGAAACGTAAAAAGGCTCTTCGATGGAGGCCGGACCCGAGGTAGCAAAAACGCTTACCTTCTTGAATCCTGGAATGGGCGAAGGCTGCGGATCGGCAACCTTGACCGTGATCTGTGGACCCCACAGGAACAGGTGGCGCACATAGTCCTCCAATGTGGCCTTGTCGAGTGCGGATTTCTTGTCCGGCCCCGGCGCAGCCGCAAGCCCCCCAAGACACAATAAGGCCACGAGCGGCAAAGTCAGCGATCGCATCTTTTCATCTTAACGTGACTTCCGGCGGGTTATATGCGCCAATAAACATAGGTAGGCTGTCGCCAGCTTTCCCTGTTACACCACCGTACGTACGGGTCCGTATACGGCCGTTCGGCGGGTTGAGCTATCGGCGGGCAGCTAATCTCGGAATCCCGAGCGAATCGAAGTAAGCATTGGGCAGTGCAATACGCAGAGCCGGCGAGTCAGCCAATCGCCACGGACCATGAGCGCTGCCCGCCGTTTTGGCGGCGAGGTCTTTGCCCACATCGCGTTTGCGGAGTTCGGCAAACCGGACCGAGCCTCGCTTCCACTGCTTCCAAATCGCAGACC
>DATLBY010000113.1:0-16388 GCA_035526665.1 Bryobacteraceae bacterium | reverse complement strand
CAAAAAGATCGCGCAGAGCGCGGCATCCAGCTTGGCGTTGAAAATCTGTGTTTGCGTCTCCAGCAGCTTGCCGGCGGCCACCGCGCCCGTATCCAGGGTTTGTTGCAGCTGATCCGCCTGTGCCAGGAATCCTACCCTCGGCAGCGGAGAAAAAATCTTCTGGTAGCCCGCGGTAAACGTTACAATCAGCAGCCATGCCAGCGGTCCGCAGGTGATCCACATGTAGCGCGCGCCATGCATCTTGATCAGGATTGTGGTGGCCACGCAGAGCGCAATCGCAGCCAGCAGTTGATTGGCAATTCCGAACAGTGGCCAAAGCGAGTTGATGCCGCCCAGCGGATCTTTCACTCCCTGGATCAGGAAGTACCCCCAGGCGAGCACTACGGCGGCGCTGGTCGCAATCACCCCCGGCATCCAACCGGTGCGCCCGAGCTTCGGGTGGGCATGGCCCAACAGGTCCTGGAGCATGAACCGCCCCACGCGCGTGCCGGCGTCAATGATGGTCAATATGAATAACGCCTCGAACATGATCGCGAAGTGATACCAAAAGCCGAGGATCGCCCGGCCCCCGCCGCTGCTCGCGAAGATATGGGCCATTCCCAAGGCAAGCGAGGGAGCGCCCCCGGTACGATAGAACAGACTCTTTTCACCTACCTCGGCCGCCAGGGAATTCATCTCCGGCACGGTCACTGGGTAGCCCCAGCCGGTGATCGTCGCCACGGCGGCTTCGGGGGCGGTTCCCACGATGCCAGCGGGGGAATTCACCGCGAAGAAAACGCCCGGCTGCATGGCGCAGGCCGCAATCAGGGCCATGATTCCCACTAGGCTCTCCAGCAGCATCGATCCGTACCCCACCGGCCACGCGTGCCACTCGCGCGCGATCATCTTCGGGGTTGTCCCGGATGAGATCAAGGAATGAAATCCCGAGATGGCGCCGCACGCAATCGTAATGAAGCAGAAGGGAAAGATTTTCCCCGCGAAAATAGGTCCGGTGCCGTCCACGAATTTCGTAAAGGCCGGCAATTGCATTTCCGGACGGACGAACAGAATCCCCACGGCGAGCATGATTACCACGCCCAGCTTCACGAACGTACTTAAATAATCCCGCGGCGCCAGCAGGAGCCAGACCGGGAGCGCACTGGCAAAAAATCCGTACACAATAATCGCGAGCGCGATGGTCATGCCGGAGAGCGTGAAGAATGGCGCGATGGCGGCGTTTTGCGCCACCGCCTGGCCGCCGAAGATGCTCGCCAGGACCAGCACGAAGCCGATGGCCGAGCACTCTAGTACTTTGCCGGGCCGCCAGAAGCGCAGGTACAATCCCATAAAAATAGCAATTGGCATGGTCGCCAGAATCGTGAATGTGCCCCAGGGGCTGTCTTTTAGCGCATTCACCACCACCAGCGCCACCACCGCCAGCAGGATAATCATGATCAGCAGGACCGTCAGCAGCGCGGTAAATCCTCCCACTTTGCCGATCTCTTCCCGCGCCATTGCCCCCAGTGACTTGCCGTTGCGCCGCATGGAGCAGAACAAAATGATGAAATCCTGCACTGCGCCCCCGAGCACCGCGCCGATGATGATCCACAGTGTTCCCGGCAGATAGCCGAATTGGGCCGCCAGCGTGGGCCCCACCAGCGGTCCCGGCCCTGCGATAGCCGCGAAATGATGGCCGAAGAGGATCCATTTATTCGTCGGCTCAAAATCGTGGCCGTCGCGCAGACGCTCGGCGGGAGTCGCCCGGCTGTCGTCCAGCGTCATGACTTTCGCGGCAATCCACCTGGCGTAAAAGCGGTACCCCACCAGGTAGGTGCAGACGGCGGCCAGCACCACCCAGATGCTATTCACTCTCTCGCCGCGGTCGATCGCGATGATGCTCAGGCAGAACGCCGCCAGCAATGCGATCGCGGCCCAAACCAAACGCCAGACTATTCTCATGCGAAAGCATTGTAACAGCCTCTATCGGTTTTCCAGCACACGCGATCTCGCCGCGGTTCGCTATTATAGGGTTTTTGGAGGAACTACAAAACTCAATGCTGGTGCCAATGGTGGTAGAGCAGACTTCGCGGGGTGAACGCGCGTTCGATATCTATTCCCGCCTGCTCAAAGAAAATATTATTTTCCTGGGCACTCCCATCGACGATAATGTCGCTAACCTGGTGATCGCCCAGATGCTGTTCCTGGCCGCCGAGGATCCAGAAAAGGATATTTCGCTCTATATTAATTCGCCGGGCGGATCGATTACGGCCGGTTTGGCGATTCTCGACACGATGCGCCTCGTCGAGCCCGACATCGTCACCTACTGCGTGGGACAGGCCGCGTCCATGGGCGCGGTCTTGCTCGCGGCCGGCAGCAAAGGGAAGCGCTACAGCCTTCCGCATTCGCGCATTCTCATTCACCAGCCATCCATGAGCGGGCTCGCCGGGCAGGCCGCCGATATCGATATTTATGCGAAGGAGATTCTGCGCATGCGCCAGACTCTGAATGAGATTCTCGCTAATTGCACAGGTCAGCCGGTGGAAAAGGTCGCGCGCGACGTGGATCGCGATTACATCATGGAGCCGGATCAGGCGTTGGAGTACGGGATGATCGACCGCATCATCAGCAGCCGGGAATTGCAGCCCGTGGCAAAGAAGTAAAATTTAAATGTCGGAGGGCGGGGGGAACCCCGCCCCTCCGTCAGACCTTCCGCAGCTTGGTAACTCGTCCTACCTCAACCCACTCCACGACAAAAATATTGCCGGCATGATCGAAGCAGGCGCCATGCGGGCAGATGAACTTGCCCGGCACGAAGGCCTCGCGCGCCTGGGTGCGGCGTGGGCGGGCTGTTTTATTGTCATCCTCACCCAGGTGAGTGATCACCTTATTATTTTTATCCATCAACGTGACCCGCGCTTCCAGATCGGGAATCACCATGTCGCCATTCTTGAAAAAGCCGAAGTGGCAGGGAGCGTTCACTCCGTTGACGAAGTCGATGTGCTTGCCGTCGAGCGTGAATCGCTGTAGTCGGCGATTGGTGCGGTCGGCGACCACCAGCGTGGGAGTCTTTCCGCGCGAATCCAGTGTAATTCCATGCGGGCACAGCAACTGCCCGGCCTCTTTACCCGGTCCACCGAAAGTGCGGATATACTCGCCCTTGCTGTTGTACTGATTGACGTAGCTGGATCCGTAACCATCTCCGACGTAGATATCGCCGTTGGGCCCGATGGCGAGATTTGTCGGACTATACTTGCGTGGCTTGCCGTCCTCGCCTGGCTTATACTGCTCCGATTGTTTCGGATATCCAATGGAGAAAACCTCTTCGCCATTCAGGTTGGTTTTCACGACTACAGCGCGCTTGGTGTCGCAAAGGTAGAGAAAGTCCTCTTTCCCCTCTTTGCGGATGTGCAGCCCGTGGGCGCCGCCGCGGAACTCTTTTCCCCAGGACTTCACAAACTTGCCCTTCGGATCGAAGACCACCATGGAGTCGCTACTTTCGCTACCGGCGTTCACCGTGTGATGAACGTAGATATTGCCGTGCGAATCCTCCACCACGCCATGCGTGTTGCCGTACTTGATATTCGCGGGGAGTTCCCCCCAATCGTGAATGGCCTCATACTTGTGAGCGCCTTCGCCTAAAATGGGGTTCTTCGATCCAGCCTTATCGGAGGCGCCCAGAATCAGGGGGGCTGCCAGCCCGGTTACAAACGTGCGACGAGTGGGTGAGTACATAAAAACCTGCCTTTCGGAGTTCCTCCAGTCTATCGCAAAATCAGATCAAACGGCGGAGGTGAACAAACGGATGAACAGCAGCGAAAGCGCGCCGACCAAGGCAGCCATGGGAATGGTAAGGATCCACGCCCACACAATATTGCGCGCCAGTCCCCAGCGCACCGCCTTCAGGCGCTGAATGGATCCCACACCGGCGATGGCTCCGGCAATTACGTGCGTAGTCGAAACCGGCATTCCCAGGTGGCTGGAAAACAGAATGGAAATTGCGCCGGCGGTTTCCGCGCAAAATCCGCCGCGGGGTTTCAACCGTGTCAAGCGGCCCCCCATGGTTTTGATGATGCGCCAGCCCCCGCTCAGTGTCCCCAGCCCGATCGCCGCATGGGCTGCAAAGATTACCCAAACGGGAACGACGAAACCTGGCAGGTAGCCGGCCGTCACCAGTACGCCGGTGATGATTCCCATGGTTTTCTGCGCGTCATTGGTGCCGTGCGAGTAGCTGAACACGGCTGCGGAAACCAGTTGGAGTTTCCGGAAGTATTTGTCCATTTTGGCTGGCGAGGACCGTCGGAAGATCCAGTACACCAGAATCATGAGCAGATAAGCGAGTAATAGTCCCAATAACGGTGCTATCAGGATGAAGGCCAGCGTGGAGATCCACCCGTCGAGCAGAATCGCCGAATAAAACGGCCGCCCTAGCGATGGAGTGATGGCCACTTTCGCCATCGCCGCGCCCGCATACCCGCCCAACAAAGCGTGGGAAGAGCTGGTCGGCAGGCCAATCCACCAGGTGATGAGATCCCAGACAATCGCCCCGATCAGACCCGCTAGAATCACGTAGGGGGTGACCACAGCCAGGTCCACCATGCCCTTGCCGACGGTTTTGGCTACGCCCGTGCCGAACGCAAACGCCGCAATAAAATTGAAGACAGCGGCCCAGACTACGGCCTGTCCGGGTGTGAGCACGCGGGTGGCGACAATCGTTGCTACCGAATTGGCCGCATCGTGAAAACCGTTGATGTAGTCGAAAATGAGCGCTACCGCGATGATGACTACAACGAGTAGGAGCGTCGAGTCCATGCGGGATTAGCTGTTTTTTACGACTACGTTTTGGAGTGCATCCGCGACGTCCTCGCAATAGTCCGTCGTCTGTTCCAGCAGCTCATAAACCTCTTTCAGTTTTATGATCTGAATCGGATCTTTCTCGTTCTCAAATAGCTCCTGCACCGCTTGGCGCACGTGCTTGTCTACCTCTTCTTCAATGCGATTGATCTCGATGCAGTGTTCCAGCAGCTTCTCGTTTTTGTTCAGCGCCTCAAACGCCATTTCAAGTGCCTTGGCGCAGGCCACAATATGGCCGCAGAGGTGAACCATCATCTCTGGAATCGGATTGATGTGATAGGAAACGATGCGGTGCGCCGCATCCTCAATTCCATCCAGCACATCGTCCAGATGGGAGGAAAGCGAGTGCAGATCCTCAGGGTCCAGCGGCGTGATGAAGGTGGAGTTCAGCAGGCGGTAGATCTCGTGAATAATCTCATCACCCTTCCCCTCAAGAACCCGAATTTGCTGGGCCGCGGCTGCGATGTGGCCATTCCCGGCCTGCATCCCTTCCAGCAGCAGGTGGGCCGCCTGGGAAATCAGTTGGGCCTGGCTTAGAAATGATTCGAAAAACTTCTCTTCGCGTGGAAGCAGTCGCATGAACAGTTCTATCTTCTCAACTCGTTGATAGCTCGGTCAATGTGATTATTGTTACGATTCGGTTAACACCGGGAATAGGGTCTCGCTTTCAGCAGCCTCATCGCCGGCGTCCAGGTCCAGGTATCTCGTATCCAGCAATCTCTGCGGGTTCAGGTTTCCCATTGCGGAAAGCATCGTTTCTTTCAGGTGGGGATAGTCTTTCTCCAAATCCTCGAAAATATCCCGCAAGGAACGCCTGACCGTGCCAGTTTTCTGCGAGCAGCCGCATGGTATTATCGGGGCTCCCAGCGAGCCGGCATAAGCACGAGTGATATTCTCCGTCACATACACCAGCGGACGAATCAGTCGAAAGTCCTTTTGTCTGGAGTAGGTTATCGGCGGCAAGGCACTGATCCGGCCGGTAAACATCGCGTTCCGCAGAAAAGACTCACAGAAATCGTCGGCGGTATGGCCGAAGGCGATCACATTGGCGCCGAGGCCGCGCGCAATCTCGTACACCGCCCGGCGGCGGAACCGGCTACACAGATCGCACCCGTGATCCGGTTGTTCGTCCAGCAGACGCAGCGACGGCCCGTCGTGCTTGTAAGTCCAGTCAATCCCGCGTTCCTTCAGATATTCGGCAAACGGAGCGATGGGACGCAGAAATTTGCCTTGCTCCACCGTAAAGGCGCAGACGGTGAAGTCGATCGGGGCTCGATCCCGCAGTAAGACAAGGGCTTCCAGCAGCGTGACCGAATCCTTGCCTCCTGACAGGCCGACCGCCACCCGATCGCCTTGCCGGATCATCTTGAAGCGGGTCACTGCCTCGCCAACTTTACGCAGGAGAGTCTTTTCGAGGTCCAAAACCTATTATAGGCGGCGAATGTGCCATCCTGCTTCATATGCGACTCGTCCCTGTGTGCGGATTTTTGGCTGCTGCCGTGCTCTTGGCGAGCGATGCCTACCCACCACCCCGCTTTGCTGATCCTGAGAGAATCGGGAAGCTCGAATCCGCGCTGCCGGAGATCGACCAGATCTTCCGCCGTTACGCGGCAGACAGGAAGATTCCCGGCATGGTGTGGGGCGTCGTGATCGACGGCCGCCTCGCGCACGTAGGATCGGCCGGCGTCCGGGATCGCTCTTCCAAGGCGCCCGCCACGGACAATACCGCGTTTCGCATCGCTTCCATGACGAAGAGCTTCACCTCTCTCGCCATTCTCAAGCTGCGGGATGAGGGCAAGCTGTCGCTGGATGATCTGGTGTCGAAGTGGCTCCCCGAATTCGCGCGCATGGAGTTGCCGACACAGGACACCGCGCCCCTCCGAATCCGGCAGCTCCTCAGCCACAGCGCGGGCTTGCCTGAGGACAATCCCTGGGGCGATCAGCAACTGAGCGCCACGGACGCCGACCTTACGCGCTGGCTGCGCCGTGGGATTCCGTTTTCCACGCCGCCCGGCACGCGCTACGAATACTCCAACTATGCCTTCGGTCTGCTGGGCCGCATCGTGACCCGGGCGTCCCGCGTGCCTTATGAGAAGTATGTCGCCAGTGAGATCCTGACAAAGCTCCATATGGACGCAACCGCGTTCGAGTTCTCCCAAGTTCCCGCCGGGAGCCGTGCGGTGGGCTATCGCCTGCTGCCGGATGGAACCTACGCTGAGGAACCGCCCCTCCCGCATGGCGTTTTCGGGTCCATGGGTGGGTTGCTCACCACGGCCGCCGATCTCGCCAGATACGTGGCTTTTCACCTTTCTGCGTGGCCCCCGCGCGATGATGCTGACGCGGGCCCGGTCCGCCGCAGTTCCGTGCGCGAAATGAGCCATATGTGGACTCCTTCCAACCTCACGGTGAAGCGGTCCGGAGGCGCGCTGCAGGCTGCCGAAAGCGGGTACGGCTACGGTCTGCGCATCACCACCGATTGCCGTTTTGAACACATCGCCAGCCACGGCGGCGGACTCCCCGGTTTCGGTTCCCACATGGCGTGGCTACCGGAGTACGGGGTGGGCATCTTTGCCATGGCCAATTTGACCTATACGGGACCGTCGGAACCAATCAGCCAGTCCTGGGATGCCTTGTTGAAAACCGGGGGGCTGCGGAAACGCGAACTGCCCGCTACGCCATTGCTCTCGCGGATGCGCGATCACATCTGGAATCTCTGGAAGTCGTGGGACGACGGGGAGGCGAAGCAGATTGCGGCCATGAACCTCTTCCTGGATGAGCCGGTCGACCAGCGCCGCGCCGCGATCCAAAAGCTCAAGGATGAGGTTGGGGAATGCACGAGCGCTGGTCCTGTCATACCGGAAAACTGGCTTCGCGGTCAGTTCAACATGACTTGCGGCAAAGGGACGGTTGGCGTCTTCTTCACTCTTTCGCCCACTCAGCCGCCGGTCGTGCAGCACCTCTCCTTTCGCAAAATCGATTCGGACAGCGTTCGCCTGGGCGCACCCACCGGCCCGCCAGCCGGCGTGTCCTGCTCCGAGTAAGAGGGCTAATTCGAGACTACACAACGTCGGCGAAGCTTTTCCGCAATTTATGGAACCACGCGTGTCCCCCGATGAAGACAACGAACGACAGCAGCCATAGCTTGATCATTGCCGACGCAGCCGGAGCCGTGCCCTCCAGGAAAATCTCCCGGTAGCCGCGCACGAAGTGATAAAACGGATTCTTCATCAAGATTACGGCCGCGGCGTGCGGCCAGGAGGTCTCCGGATAGCAGATCGGCATTAGAAAAAACCACAGGGTCAGCAGAAAACCCATCACCTGCCCCAAATCCCGAACGTACACACCGAGCGCCGAGAGAAACCAGCTTAGCCCCAGCGTGAACATCATCTGTGGGATCAGCAGCACAGGCAGCCAGAGCACCGTGGGTGGCAGGTGGCCTCGAATCAGAAGCAAGGCCGGCAGGAATACAGCCATTGCGAATGCCTCGGTTACCAGTCCCGCGAACACCAGGTTGACCGGGAGTGTCTCCACCGGAAATACCAGCTTTTTCACGAAGTTGCGATGCTCCACGATCACGTGGGGCGATCGTCCCACCGCCTCGCTGAACGGCAGCCACGGGAGCATGCCCGCAAGAAAATACAAAACGAACCCAGTTCGGCTGTTGTCCGCCCCGAAACGCGATTGCATCACCACTCCGAATACGAAGAAGTAAGTGGCCATCAATAACAAAGGATTGAGCACGGTCCAGAGGACATCGCCAAAGCTGCCGCGATACCTGGCCAGAATGTCCCGCCGGACCATCGAGCGAATCAGGCCGCGGTTCTCCAGAATCGTGCGGAACGGAAGGCGGAAAGCCTTGGCGCATGACCTCCATAGATTCCGACGCCTCAGGGACCGCAGCGTTGTAATGCCGGTCTCCAGAAGCCGGGCGGCTCCCGCTTCCACGGCCGCATCCGCCAGCAAAAAACGATCGCCCCGCTGGTAGAACCAGCCGTCGCCGGCGTGCAGCGGGGAGATGTAGATGTGATAGCGGCCTCGCTCCGGCGGCAACTGGAGCGCCAGTTCGACATCCTCCATCTGCGCCGGAGCGAGATCCGATTGGAGCTGCGTCCATTCGCCTTCTTCTATGAAGGTCCCTGTCTCGGGGTCGTAGATCTGCCAGCCGAGAGCATATCCCTGATCCCGGCGCCAGGTTTCATTCGATTGGTTGATGATGCGGAATTTTGCGTGAATCGTGCGGGATGCGCTATCCAATTCGAATTCGGGATTTTCGTAGCCGACCGGCATCGTCAGGCGCCGCCGCTGTACAACCAGGCCGGATAGCGGGATTGAACGGCTCTCCGCTTGACGCCGACCGCATAGATTCCGTCGCCGCGCTGTTCGGTTGAAAGCTGGTACTGCTCCAGCATGTGCAGCACCCAAATATGCTCCGGTTTCGGCTCCTCCTTGAACTCGCCCGTCTCCAGGAGCGACACCTCAAACCCGGAATCGCGCAACAGTTCGGCTATCTCGCGCGGCGTGTATTCCCGGTTGTGGCGCGCCTCCACCTCCTCGCCCGGCCGGGAGGGACGGATGTAGGCAGGGAAGAATCCGGGATGGTAACCCTGCACGATGGCGGCAATCGCGCGCACCGACCCGATGTTCGGCGTTGTAAGCACCAGCCGGCCACCCGGCTTCAGAATACGATTGATCTCCCCCATCATGTGCATGGGATCGGACGGGAGATGTTCAATCAACTCACAGCACAGCACGGTGGCAAAATGCTCGTCAGGATAGGGAAACGGATCTTTCTCGGCGTCGAACAGATCGACATCGCAGGAAAAAGTCTCCCCATCCGCGGAAGTCACTGAGCGATGATCCGACTTGCCTGCCGGTCCGTAATAACACCCGCGGACTTCGGAATAGCCGAGCCTGGTCTTCAATGCGGGCGTGATCTGCAGATAGGCGCCCATTTCGAGGATGCGGTCGCCGGGCTCCGCGCGCGGCGTAAGTTCCAGAGTTTTCGCCAGGCGGGTGAGGTGCGTCTGCACATAATCGCGTGACCCTTGGTCCACCGCCCAGCCGAGTACGTATCCGGGCGGAACGCTCTCCACTGCAGAGGCCGGAACGGCTGCCACAGCGGAAGACGGAATCGGTACAGGCTTAGTCCACTCAGTACCCTGCCGCACCGCTTCCAGAAAGGATAGATATCGCGCTGCTGCCAGATCCCAGTTGCACTCCTCCACCACCCATCGCTTCGCACGATCCCCCATCAGCGTCCTCAGGTCGGGGCGCGAGATCAGCAGGTTTAAATATTCAAAAAGAATGTCCTCTTCGGTGGCGTCCACAGGCGTTTTCAGGCAGATCTCATCGGGAAATTCGGCGAACGATCCGATGTTTGACACTACTACAGCTTTTCCCAGACCGAGCGATCGCAACAATGTCCCGGAACTTTCGCCCACGGTAGGAAATCGCAGGTTGAGAACAATATCGCAGGCGGAAATGTAGCCGACAAAATCTTCGATCGGCGTGTATCCCAGTAGCCGGACGCTAGCCCCGATCCCCAGCCCGTGAATCAGGGATTCGATCGGGAAATCGGGATGCGGTTCGCCCACCAGGATCATCTTCGCGGCTGGCTCGGTCCGCAGTACCCGTTGGAATGCACGCAGGGACTCGGCAATTCTCTTGTAAGGCTTCAAGAATCCGAAGATCCCGATCAGCGGCGCCGCCGGCTCCACGCCGAGCCTTTGCCGGTAGCCCAGCCGGTCGGCTTCCGGAATCCAGGCGCCATGGGGAATCACGGCGATGGGGCCGGCATAACCGGCGGCGCGCACCTCCTGTTCCACACAGTGGCTGTGGACAATTACGCCGCGCGCGGACTCCAGTATCCGCCGCAGCATCGGTACACCCTTGTAGTCAGGCCCAACCTCCAGGGCGCGGACGCGCTGCGCATACGCCAGAGCCTTTTTACCGCCGTCAAACTCCACCTCGCGCAAATAGGCGTCCCAGTCATTTCGCTTAATCGTAAGATCGGCGATCAGGTGGTGCAGATTCGCCTCATGCATGACCACCACGCCCGGATGTTGCAGCGCCTGCTCATAGACGAATGCGTGATAAGGATTGTTGCCGAGCTGATAGACCGTGATATCAAAATCGCCGGGCCGGAAGCCAACCGGCTTTTCCGTAAAAACGGTTACCTCCGCGAGCCGGGAAAGGCTCTCCACTAATGCGGAGGAATAATCGGCAATGCCGCTCTTGGTGGGCGGCATCGGGGAGAAAAACGCTATCCGCATCGTTAGCGGACGATCTCCATGCTGAACTTTCCGAGCGCCAGCGGGACGCTGACCAATAGAGGCGTCCGGGCGGCATCGCGCGCAAAAAACATATCCACGGTCGCTTCGGAGACGGGACCTTTGATCGTGCCGACCAGCCGGTCTGCCTGTACCGTACCCTCCGCGATCCGGATGGCTTGAGTTCCCATGAAATCGACGCGGACTTCGTAGCCGGCGCCGTAATAGATCTTTTGCCGCGGAACCAGCCGGCCCTGCGCCAACTCGCGGCGCAGGAAAAAGACATACGTCAACGCATCCTTGGCGCACTGATTGAGGGATAATTCACTCTTTCCACCGTTTAGCGTTTTCCTGGTGGCAATGTGCTTAGTGTCGTCGAACTCTGTTTTTTCTTCCGTTTTGCGCTTACCGCGGACAATCTTTTTTTCCATCTCAGACGAACAATAGCCGGCCGATGCCTTGGACCTCACATTTTCCTGAACGGGAAAGCCGGGTACGGCCGCCTCCAGATTCAGTGAGAAGCTCCAGCCCTCGCCCTCCCTCATGGCGGTGAGAGTGCCTTCGCCCAGGCTGAGGCCGCTTGGCCAATTGATGGAATAGCGGAGGAGTTCGGCCGGCTCGCGCTTTTCCGACACAGCCGGCGGCGCGACGGCTACGGCGGGAGCCCCCACCCGGGGACTGCCGTTCGCTTGCACCGTCGTCTGTGCAGCCAGGAGGCAGCCAAGCCCGGCGACGGCTAACGTGATGAGAATGGAAGAATTCATGAACTACGCACAGACACCGGCTTTACTTCCGCCGGCGCGAGGGCGGCCTTTCTACCCGCTACCTCGTGATAAATCTCCAGCGTTTTACTGGCCGTTCTTTCCCACGTGAACAATGAGGCGCGTTGCTGCCCCAGGCGTTCCATGCGAGCCCGCAGTTCCGGATCCAGAAGAATATCCCGAATCGCCCGAGTCATCTCATCCACAGATTCCGGATCGAACAAAAGCGCCGCGGCGTTGGCCACCTCCGGCATGGCTGAGGTGTTGGAGCAGGCCACCGCCCGTCCGCAGGCCATCGCTTCCAGAATGGGCAGCCCAAAGCCTTCGTAGAGGGAAGGGAACACAAATAAATCGGCAGCGTTGTAGAGCTGCAGCAACTCGGCATCCGTGACGAAGTCTGTGAAGCGAATCCGGTCCGTCACGGTCGAAGCCTTCGCCGCATCCACAATGCGATCGGAGAACCAGGTCTTCTGCCCTACTATCACAAGTTGATGTGGTAACTGTGGCTCGTTCCGGATCAAATTCTCGAAGGCTCGGATTAACCCGATCTGGTTCTTGCGCGGCTGTAGGTCCCCCACCGTAACCACATACGGACCGCTGATCCCGAACCGCAGCTTCACCTGGTCGGCCGCCATCTCGCGCGACACCGGATGGAATGCGGAGGAGACCGCAATTGGCACTACGACTATTTTTGAATCATCCAGGCGGTAGGCCCTGGCGATGGATTGGCGTGAGAATTCACTCGGAGTAATGACTTTTGCCGCCGCTTTTACGGTCCTTTTCACGGTACAGCGGAGTTGCATCATCCGCGGCCAGGCAAAATATTCCGGGTGTTCTATGAAGCTGACGTCGTGCACGCTGACAACCACGGGAACCGGACACGCCAGAGGCGCAGTGTACTGGACGTGAAGCAGGTCCGGCCTGTCCTCCCTGACCTTGCGCGAGAGCTCGTAGCCTAATCGGAGGAACGAATTACGGGAGACGCGCCTTTGCCGGAATCTCGCCGGTATGGCATCGGCGGCAGTATCGTTATCGGTGGAATGGTACGCAATAAATTCGGAGTGATGGTCCAGGCCCGCAAAGCATTTCAGCAAGTTGCGGATATAAACTTCGTTCCCCGTTAAGTGCTGGCCTATTGCGTGAGCGTCAACAGAAAAGCGCATGCACGGATACCAGTATAGAGGGTATTTGGCGTCCCGCCTTCCTGGACTATATAGAGTAACTTAGACTTATCATTCTAAAGGCCGGCGTCATCCAGTCTCTTCCATCCAAACTCCCAGGTGAACTGCTCGGTGTAGAGATTCCGGGCGGCGGCCGAGAGGGACTCCCGCAGGGTCCCGTCGGCCAGTAGCCTTACGATGCTGTGCGCAAATGCGCCGGCATCGTCGGCCAGCAGAAGATGCTTTCCATCCATGCAGGGAAGCCCTTCCGCTCCGAGGCGGGTGGACACTACCGGGGTGCCCGCTGCCCAAGCCTCCAGAATCTTGAATCGTGTACCGCTGCCGGCCAATATCGGCACTACCGCGACTTTCGCCGCCGCAATCTCCATTACGGCATCCTCCACTGGACCGGCGACGTCGATGCACTCCTCGCGCGAGAATCTTGCGGACACGGCCTCATGGTTGCGGCCCACAATGCGCCATCTCACCTCCGGACACTGGCGCTGCACCATGGGCCACACCGACTGATGAAACCAGTCAATGGCGGAACGGTTCGGATGGTACTCCAGATTGCCCGAGAAGACGATCTCCTCGCGCTTTTTGATAGCCGGCTGTCTGACCAGCGGAATTGTGTTCGGATAGACGACGGTTTCCGTCCGCGGGGCCATGCCCTGCAGCTGGCTGCGATCCGCATCCGAGGTGACGAGCAATTTGGAGTATTGCGGCAGCAGGCGGGCCTCCATGCCGGCGCAGACTTGCGCGAAGCGAAGTAACGCCAGGCGTCCGCCCCAGCGTTCGGTTTTCGCACAGCGGGCCAGCAGGACAGATTCCACGTTGTGCAGATCCAGCACCAGCCGTTCACAACAGCCCGCGAGCGCCGCAAAGTAGGGGGCGCACCAAAAGTGCTCCACTACGCCGATGCTGTAATACCGCCCGTTTACCGCGCGCTCGATCGCGCCGTCGAAACCAGCAAACCGGTCCACCAGCGGAGGGACGCTTCGCAGCACTCGCTTCGCATTCCGCGCTGCTCTGCCGGCCCACGTTTTGGAATGAAACGGAAGCTCCACTACTGTGATTTCGCGCACCAATCCGTGGGGGAAGGCAGAACGCGGGTCTGGAACACCCGGCTCGCGAAATACGATCACATCGACCACGTACTTCTTTGCCAGATACTCGAGGATGGAAGCGGTGCGCAGCGCTCCCCCACCAGCCATCGGGTAGGGGGTTTCAGGCGCCAAAAGCAGGGCCGTCGCGCTCTTACCCGCCAAACCGGCCGGCTGCTTCGACATACACCTCCCTTGTCCTTCGCGCTGTCCGCTCCCAGGTGAATTCCGCGGCTCTGCGCAGCCCCCGGCCCTGCCATTCTGCGCGTGAGGTCAGAAGGCTGGTCATCGCCGCCGCCCACCCGCGCACATCCTCGGCATCCTGGTGGAGCGCTGCTCCTCCTGAAACTTCCATGATCGCGGCGTCCTTGGATGCGACGACGGCGCATCCGCACCGCATCGCTTCCAGGACAGGCAGGCCGAAGCCTTCATATAACGAAGGGTACAGCGCTGCCACGGCACCGGAATAGAGAACGGGCAACGCTTCGTCCGGCACCGCGCCCGTCAATCGCAATCCGGGTTCCTCGGTCAGCTTGGGAAAGTCCTCTCGTTGCCGGCCCGCCAGCACCAGATCGACGTCATGGGATTCTCGAACGAGCCGCCAGGCGCTCACCATTACCCCTATATTTTTTCGCGGCTCCAGCGTGCCGACATAGAGAAAGTAGGGGCGCGCCGGGGAGCTTTCCACTGGACGGAATAAATCGGATGCGGCCTCCGGCACAGCCACAACTCTCGAGGGCGACAGGCGGAATCGATCCATTGCCGCGCGCCTTACGGCTTCTGTCGGCGTGATCACCATGGTGGCGATTCCCAGCCGCAACAGCAAGGGTGTCCGGCTGCGTACGCGTTCCGCCGCATGGTGCCAGGCCGGATCCATCCAGGGGGAAAGATCGTGCAGACTCAGCACGCTCGGCCGCAGCGGCAGATACGGTACGGAGAAGTCGGTGCCGTGAAAGACATCAGAGCCAAGCCGCCCCAACTCGAGCGGCAGGCCAATGGTCCACCAGCGCCGGCTCAGACTCCGGGCCGTCTTGCCTGCCTGTACACTCACATTGCCGGGCATTTCCCGCGTGACGCGAAAACGCTGGTCCGAGATCAGGTGAAAGCGATCCACCGGAAATTTAAGACCCAGGGCACGTGTCAGCTCTTCGGTATATCGCCGCACGCCGCCCGTGGCGACACTGAGCGGCGTCGCATCCAGCGCCACATTCATGCGCTAAGCCGTCTTCTTTTCGCGCGCAGCCCGATCGTCATCTTCCTTTTTGGGGGCCAGCAACTCGTCCCCTTTCTGTTCGCTCACCTGCTCGGAAAGGACGCTGTCAGCCGCCTCCGCAATCACTTCCGTAGCCTCCTTCGGAGGAGGCGAGGGGCCCATCTCACCGGCCGTATAGAATGCCGACGTCTTGTAAATCTCCCGAATGAACTTAATGAAGACCTGCGCGACCGCGATTGTGGGCACCGCCATCAGGATTCCGAGAAATCCGAAGAGTTTACCGCCAATAAGCAATCCCAGGAACACCGTCATGGGATGCAGTCTCAGGCGTCCGCCTAGAATCCTTGGAGTCAGATAGTATCCTTCGATACATTGCACGGTGATGAATACTCCCAAGACTCCGGCCACGCGCCACAATGTGCCACCGTGCGCGAAAGTAAAGCCGCAGGCCAACAGAATTCCAAGAACGGTTCCCACGTAGGGGACTACATTCAGGAATCCCGCGAGAGTGGCAATACCGGCCCAGGCCGGCACGCCCAAAGCGAAGAAGCCAAGCGCATAGCCTATCCCCATCAGCATCGCGATCATCAACTGGCCCAGCACATAGGCCTGCAAAATACGGCCGACTTCGTCGAACAATCTGCTGAACGGATCGCGGAAGCGCGGCGGAATCAGGTCCTCGGAACGATCGCGCCAGCGGGGAAAATCAACCAGAATGTAATACACAAAAAACGGTACCAGCAGAAAATCGACAGATGCCGCCGCAGTCGCCAGGAAATTCGTCAGGCCCCCCGCGGCCCACGACTGCGAGGCCTCCAGCAGTTGCGCCGGACTGCGAAGGAAGCGGTACAGGCGGTATCCGATCAGCCGGTCCAGCATGGGGGAAAATTGCTTGATCTCCGCGCGGACATGTTGCGCGTTGGACTCGGTGAAATTGCGAAAAACGGCCTCCCCCGCATCGACGCTCTGGTACCAGAGATCCGGAATGACGAACCAGAGGAAGGCTGCGCCGGCCAATATCACCAACGAGAGCGCTAGAACCGCCGACACCA
>DATLBY010000112.1:0-22171 GCA_035526665.1 Bryobacteraceae bacterium | reverse complement strand
ACGGCGCGCAGATCGAGCGCCGTCTGCTGGCCGTCAAAGCAGCCTAAGCACTCTACCAGGACAGGCGGAATGATGAGCGTCGCATCCGAGTACCCGTAGGAATCGCGGATGAGCAGACCCGGCCTGCCCTCCACTGGAGAGGGCATGAAGTCGAGGTTCATGCGCAGGCGAGGTAGCGGCTGTGACATTCTTATCATGATAGCGAGGCACACATGAGCGATCGCGTTGTACTGATCTCGGGAGCTACCGGTGGTTTAGGCACAGCCGTCACTGAGAGGTTCCGCTCGGCGGGCGACCGGGTGGTGGCGCTCGGGCGCGGCGCAGGCGATCTAACCAGTCCGGCCGGGGCGGACGCCGTTGTGGCCGACACCATGTCGAACCATGGGCGAATTGATGCCCTGATTCACGTCCTGGGCGGGTTCGCAGGCGGCAAACCGGTTAGCGAGACAGAGGACGCCACCTGGACCAAGATGATTAATCTGAACCTGAACTCCGCGTTCTATTTGTGCCGCGCCGTGTTGCGCCAGTTGGATCGCGGCGGCCGCATTGTGGCCATCGGTTCCCGCACAGGCGTCCAGCCGGCCTCCGGGCTCTCCGCCTATGGAGCTTCCAAGGCAGCCCTGAACGCGCTGATCCAGACGATCGCCCTGGAGGTACAGGACCAGGGAATTACTGCCAATGTTGTGCTTCCCAGCGTGATCGACACCGAAGCAAATCGCCAGAATGCAACCGCTGAGCAGATTGCAAAATGGGTGAGTCCCGAGTCGATCGCTGGCGTTGTGTACTTCCTGTGCTCGGAAGAGGCGTCCCATATTAACGGTGCGCTGATTCCCGTGTACGGACGAGCCTGAACGCCTAAACTGAACCTATGCCCAGTTTTCCCAAGCTCACAGCAACAGAGATAGAGGCGTCCCTGCGGCCTCTGAAAGGTTGGTCGGTCGAGAAGAAGAAGCTCCATCGCGAGTATAAGTTCAAAGACTTCATCCACGCGTTCGGCTTCATGGCCACGGCCGCCATTGCGATTGAGAAGGTGAATCACCACCCGGAATGGAGCAATGTGTATGGCACGGTGAAAATCGACCTGATCACCCACGATTCCAAGGGAATTACCCAAGCCGATGTGGACTTGGCGCGGACGCTCGAAGCAATTGCCAAAAAACTGATATGAAACTGCTGGTAACTTTCCTCTTCGTCAGCCTGCTTTCCGCGCAGGAGACATTCACGGGCGGCCCCGCGCTGGATCAGGTGATAGAACAGGCCATACAGGACGGCCAGATCCCGGGTGCAGTAGTGGTGGTGGGCCACGACGCAAAGGTCGTGTATAGGAAGGCCTACGGTTTCCGCTCGCTGATCCCCGCCAAGGAGCCCATGACGCTGGATACCATCTTCGATGCCGCATCCCTCACGAAGGTGGTGGCGACGGCCTCCTGCGTCCTGAAACTGGTGGAGCTTGGGAAGGTTCGTATCAACGATAAGGTCACGGCGTATTTGCCGGAATATCAGGGCGGCAGCAGCGACCTGACGGTCAGGCAGCTACTGACACATTATTCGGGACTACGCCCGGATCTGGACCTGAAGCCGGAGTGGAGCGGATACGAAACGGGTATCGCGAAGGCACTGGTGGATAAACCCGTGGCGGCGCCGGGAAGCAGGTTTGTCTACAGCGATATTAATTTTATCCTTCTGGGAGAAATCGTGCGCCGCGCCAGCGGAACGTCACTGGCTGAGTTTTCCCGCGAACAGATCTTCCAGCCGCTCGGCATGAAAGAGACCATGTTCCAGCCGCCCCGCTCGCTGGCGCCGCGCATCGCTCCCACGGAGGTTCTGCCCGGAACTCAGTTGCCGCTGCGCGGGGTGGTCCACGATCCCACGAGCCGCTTCATGGGGGGAATTGCGGGCCATGCCGGCGTGTTCACGACGGCGGACGACTTGGCAAAGTTCGCCGAAGTGATGCTTGGGATGGGACAAAGGAACGGAGTACGTATTTTCAGTCCCTTGGGAGTGCGCCTGTTCACCACTCCGCAAAGTCCTGGCGATAGTCCGGCGGTGCGCGGTTTGGGATGGGACATCGATTCCCCTTTTTCCGGAAACCGGGGCGATCTCTTCCCCATCGGATCTTACGGGCATACCGGGTTTACGGGAACGTCGATGTGGATGGACCCGTACACCAACAGCTACGTCATTCTTTTATCCAACAGCGTGCATCCTCATGTGAAGGCCGCGATTACGTCGCTGCGCAGCCGCGTCGCCAGCGTTGTCGCCGCGGGTCTGAACGTCAGTGTGCCGCTGGCCTTGCAAAGCCGCACCCCCCGGCCGCGCGCTGCCAGTCAGCCGCAAAACAGCGGCCAGGTCCTGACCGGGTTGGATGTATTGGCGGCCGACGGATTCGCTTCTCTGAAAGGGAAGCGAGTCGGCCTGATCACTAATCACACCGGCCTCAGCCGCGAAGGCAAGCGAGGCATCGACCTGATGGTGGCGGCCGGCGTGAACCTGAAGGCCCTCTTCTCCCCGGAGCACGGCATCGTGGGCAAAGAAGATCAGGAGAACGTTGGAAATACGAAAGACGCGGTCTCCGGTATTCCGGTCTTCAGCCTTTACTCCGGGCCAAATCGCCGACCTTCCGGGGAAATGCTCCAGAATATCGACGTGCTTGTTTTCGATATTCAGGATATTGGTTCGCGATTTTACACCTATACGTGTACAATGCTGAACGCGATGGAGGAGGCGGCGAAGCGGAAGGTACCGTTTATCGTGCTGGACCGGCCGAATCCAATCACCGGGCTGCACGTGGAAGGCCCGATGCTGGATGCCACGGAAAAATCCTTCGTCGGCTGTTTTGTCATGCCCTTGCGGCACGGCATGACGATTGGCGAGCTGGCGCGGATGTTCAATTCCGGCTTGCATCCCGCAGCCGAGCTAACCGTGGTAGCGATGAAGAACTGGAGACGCGGGGACTGGTTCGATGCCACAGGACTCACCTGGGTGGACCCGTCGCCCAACATGCGGAGTCTCAGCGCGGCGATTCTCTACCCGGGGATCGGGATGCTGGAGTATTCGAAGGAATATTCCGTAGGCCGGGGCACGGATGCACCGTTCGAGCAGATCGGCGCCGACTGGATGCGTGGAAAACTACTGGCGGATTATTTGAACAACCGGCAAATTGCGGGAATAAGAGTCTACCCGACGCGTCTAACTCCCACCGCCTCCAATTTTGCCGGCAAAACCATCGAAGGCATCCGTTTTGTCCTGACAGACCGGGACGCCTTCCAAAGCACCAACTTTGGGCTCGAACTGGCAGCCGCCCTCGCCAAGCTTTTTCCGGGAAAAATGACGTGGATGGCGAATCTGCGCCTTGTGGGCAGCCGCGCGGCCTTAGAGCTTTTAGAGAAGGAGAATGATCCTGCCTCCCTGCAGTCGATCGCGCTCCGCGGCCTTACGGAATTCGAGCAGAAGAGAAACAATTTTCTGCTTTACTAAATCCGCACGCGCCGCTTTCTACGCAGACGACATATTATTCTGCTCTTTCGGCTTGTTCTTGCTGCCTGGAGGACGGCCCCTACGCTTGACCGGGCTTTCCGAGCCGCCACTGCTCCCCTGTGTCATCCAGAGCGGGGGACGTCCCCGGCGCTTGCCGCGTCCCCTGGCGAGCCTCTCCAGGATGAGGATTGCCTCCTCAATTTGTGCGCGTTCCTGGCGCAATTCGACAAGCATTTTGGTTAAGTCCATAACGGCTCCTCCGAACCTTGCTCCTGTGTACACGTCTCCGGATCTATGTTCCGGAAATCGAACAACGGCCGTCTTGCAGCAGAGTTCCTGAATAGCAGTTGTAACGCATTTTTACTTGAATATCAAGGTGTTTGTTCCAGAATCAGAACAGGCTTGACTTTCGGTTAGGCGCCCGATAGTACTATTCAGAGTACGATCGAACTTGCTGAAACTAGGCGGCGGAACGCCGTTTCCAATAGAAATAAAAGGGCAAACCGGCCAAAATGATAACTACTCCCAATAGCGATTCCCTGGGAGATTCCCGGAAAGTCTGTATAATTAAGACCACTGCTACTAGTACAAATACAATTGGCACAAAAGGATATCCAAGGGTCCGGTACGGACGTACTACGTCCGGGCGCGTACGCCGCAACACCAATACAGACGCCGTCGCCATCGCATACAGAATCCAACTGGGGAAAATAACCAGAGTAAAAAGCTGTTCATAGTGGCCGCTTAGCACCAACAGCGCGGACCACGCGCTTAAGAGCATAAGGGAAACACCGGGTGTCCGATATTTTTCATTTACATTTCCAAATGAACGAAAAAAATAGCCGTCGCGAGCGGCGGCGTATGGGACGCGCGAACCCGACAGGATGGACCCATTCAAGGCCGCAAAAATGGAAACCATGGCGGCGACACTAACGGCATTGGCGCCGTTCTGTCCCAAAACCCGCCGCATCATTTCAGCCGCTACACGGTCGCTGCCGGCTACTTCGCTACTCGATAGGACGTAGAAGTAGGCAAGATTGGCCAGCAGGTAGATTGCAATCACCAGGAGCGTCCCCCCGATGAGTGCGATAGGAAGGTTCTTCTGCGGGTTACGAATTTCGGATGCGACCATGCCCACGTTGTTCCAGCCGTCATAGGCCCAGAGGGCGGCCACCAGCGCCGCGAAAAATCCCGCGAAGCCGCCCACCGCTGGAATGGACGAGGTGTAATTCGCCGCTGAGCCGTGCCCGGTGCAGAGACCCAGCAAGACAATGGCGACAATGAGGCCTACTTTAATCGCGGTAATCGCAATTTGCACCTGTCCACCAAACCGTACTCCGAAGTAATTTAGAAAACCCAGCAGGAGGATGACCGCCATTGCCAGCGCCTGGCCATAGCGGATCTCGAAAGGGGTTCCGTTGGGACCAATGTTCCAGGGAATCACCAGCATCGCTTTGTCCAGCTCCGGATAAAAGTTCGCAAAGTAATAGAAGAACGCTGTTGCCAGGGTAGCGATCGAAGCGCTCTTGGCTACCCAGGTCTGGGTCCAGCCGTAAATGAATCCGAAGAATGGCCCATAGGCCTCCTTTAGATACACGTATTCTCCGCCTGCGTCGGGAAAGGCGGAGGCGAGCTCCGCATAAGTGAGGGCTCCGAAGAGAGAAAGAATCCCTCCGAAAATCCAGACCATAAAAACCATTTCGGGGGATCCGACACGGGTCACCATGGCCTTGGGAACCAGGAATATTCCGCTTCCAATCACAGTACCGATCACGATGGCGATAGCGCCCCACATGCCCAGGTCGCGCCGGAGGGCGGGGCGAGAGGATTCAGACAATCGATTTCTCCTTCACGAAAATGGAGGCCAGGCAGCCTACTAAAAATGTAATGGTGGTGCCGATCAGGACATACCAGGTCCAGGCGATGGAAGTGTGCATCTTGACGAAGTACATTGTGGCGAGCCCGCCAACCATCCCGCTGATGGCCGCGCGTTCCCCGACACGCTTGGTGAGCAGACCGAGAAGGAATACTCCCAGAAGTCCGCCGTACAGCACAGACGCGATGGAGAGTCCGGCCTCGAGCACCGAGGCCACGTTGCGCGCGATCAGTCCCACCAGGAACAGCACTGCCCCCCAGACGATCGTGCTGCGGCGGGCGAGCTTCAAATAGTACTCCTCGGAATGGTCCCGGGAACTCATAGGCTTGAAAAAGTCCATGATTGTAGTGGATGCCAGGGCATTCAGCGCGGCGCTAAGGTTGGACATGGCAGCCGCGAGAATCGCCGCGATCACCAGCCCCGCAATTCCCGGCGGAAGGCTGCTCCAGACAAATTCCGGATAGATTCGGTCCGTGTGAACGGGCTTGGGTAGGTTCTGATCCGAGTAATAGACGAATAGGATGACCCCAATCACCAGGAAGAGGGTGAATTGGAACAGGATTACGAACCAGCTGGCGAACAGGGCGAGCCGGCTTTGCGTCTGGGTCCGTGCCGCCAGCAGGCGCTGCACCATTAATTGCTCTGTGCCGTGACTGGCGGTTGTCAGGAAAGCGCCGCCTAAAAGTCCGGCCCAAAAGCTATATGTCCGGGTGAAAAACTCGGCGCTCCACGCAGCCCGGAAATCGAAGATCTGAAATTTACCCAACGGACCGGCCACATCCACGACGTGGCCCCAACCTCCCGGTACCTTACCCAGGATCACAACCAGGCTAAGCAGTGCCCCACCTACGTAGAGGAACATCTGGACCACGTCCGTCCAGATGACAGCGGTCATGCCTCCTTCAAAGGTGTAGAACAGCGTCAGGCAGACTATCAAGACGATAGACGCGATCTCTCCGGTGCCCAGCACGATGGAGACGACAATCGAGATCGCAAACACGCGAACACCTTCTGCCAGCGCGCGCAGGATAAGAAACGAACCCGCGGTAAGCTTCCGGATACGCGGCCCGAAGCGGCGCTGCATCAATTCGTAGGCAGTGAACATCTCGCCGCGAAAATACTGCGGCAGGAAGAGAGTGGAAATGATAATGCGCGCCAGCAGATATCCGAACACTACCTGCAGGAAGCCGAAGTTGCCGTTGAATGCCAGGGCAGGCGTTCCGATAACGGTCAAAGTGCTGGTTTCCGCGGACACGATGGAAAATCCGATGGCCCACCAGGGGGCGTTGCGGCCACCTAGAAAATAGTCCTTCAGAGTGGATTGTCCGCTGCGGAATCGGGATCCGAACCAGGTGATGCCAATCAGGTACGCAAGAATCACCGCGATGTCGAAATACCGCATGGGATAAGGGAGTCTAACATACCAGCGTGATAGGATATTCCCCGCCGCGGGTTAGGGGTAGAATGAAGTTTGGCTCACAATTTGTATTCGGGGGAACATAATTGGAACGAATGCATCTAAAGAGTTGTGAGAGCGCCACCGCCGTTGGTTGCAGCGCGGAATAAGATTCCGCTATACTCCGCAAGTATCCGACTTGCAGCGGGTTTACAGGAACTCGCCCCGGTGAGCAAAGCGGCTTCACCTATCGAGCAGGATTACTACCGCAAGAACTCAGGAGGCCAGGAAGTGCTGGTACGAATTGGAAGACTTTTAACCACCGCAGCGTTAGCATCGACGCTCTGCGCAACGCTTTGGGGCCAGGCCGCGCAAGCACCGGCTGGCCAGGCAGGGACACCCGCGCCTGGGGCCGCCGCCAGTGGGCCTCAATGGAAAGACCGTGCCGAGTATGATCTTTTCGAGTCCATTCGAACGGATCAGAATGGGACCACCAAGATGGACAAGCTGAACAGTTGGACCCAGAAATACCCGGATAGCCAGTTCAAGCAGCAGCGTCTTCTCCTCTACCTGACGACGTATCAGCAGTTGAATCAGGCGCCGAAAATGATCGAGACCGCCAAACAGATTCTCGCCACCGATCCCAACGACTTCACCGCGCTGTACTGGATCACCTTCCTGACCCCCACCCAGAACGATCAAAACGCAGCGGCGCTGGATACAGGAGAAAAGGCCGCAAAAGGAATGCTCTCCAACTTGGACACGACGTTTTCAGCGGCAAAGAAGCCGGCCGGAACCGCCGACGATGCCTGGAAGAAGGCCCGCACTGATATGGAGGCAATTGCCCACAAGACCCTGGGATGGGTGGCGATGACGCGCAAGACAAACGACGTTGCGGAACAAGAGTTCCAGAAGAGCTTGCAGATCAACCCAGCGGCGGGCGAAGTCTCCTACTGGCTCGGTCAGGTTATTGCGGCTCAAAGGAAGCCGGAACGGCAGGCAGAGGCGTTGTATCACTTTGCACGCGCCGCCGCCTACACGGGTCCCGGCGCTTTGAACGCGCCCGGCCGCACGCAGATTGATGACTATTTATCCAAGGCATACAAGGGCTTCCATGGCGATCTCGTTGGTTTGCCCGAGCTGAAGTCCCAGGCGGCCCAAGCGGCGCTTCCCCCAGCTGGCTTCAAGTTGAAGAGCATCAAGGAAATCTCGGAAGAGAAGCTGGCGCAAGAGAAAGAGTTCCTGGAGAAGAATCCCCAACTGGCGCTCTGGATGAATTTGAAATCGGAGCTCACCGGCGCCAACGGTCCGCAATATTTTGAGTCGAGCATGAAGGGCGCGGCGCTGCCCAAGCTGCGAGGCAAAGTCGTGCAGCAGACGCCGGCAATTCGCCCCAAGGAAGTAGTGCTCGCGATGTCCGACGACACCACGCCCGAGGCGACCATTCACCTGGATGCGGCCTTGGCCGGCAAGGCTGACGCCGGAACCGTCATCGAATTTGTGGGTGTCCCAACCAGCTTTACAAAAGAACCGTTCATGGTCCATTTCGATGTGGAGAAGGCGAATATTTCCGGGTGGCCCGCGGCGGCTGCCGCAGCCCCGGCCAAGCGTTCGGCTCCCGCTCGCCGTCCTGCGCCACGGCGCCGTTAGTCTTTTTTTCTCTCTCCTGGGGGCGCATGGTAGATGTTGAGCCATGCGCCCCTTTGTTTTTGATACCCGCAATTCAGCATAGAATTAGAACTATGCGTTTCCCCGGACTGATTTTCTTTGCGACGGCTTTGCTGGCGGCCCCCCTTTCCGTCACCCAATCGGGCTTCGTTGCAGGGGAGAATGGCTTGCCTCCGGGGTGGAGGTCCTGGAGCCCTCGCGCCGAGATCGCCCCGCGCGTCTTTGTAGACAACGTTCATTACCGCAGCCGCACGGGTTCGCTGGCCATCTCCGGGAACGGAATCGCGGGCGAGCATGGAGGTTGGGAATTTGTTGCGCCGGGGGTGGAACCAGGGGCCTGGTACCGGTTCATAGCATACTACCGATGCACGGGTGTTCCCTACGAGTCCCTGCAGATTCTCCCGCGGGTGGACTGGCTGACTGCCGCGAAAAAGCGCGCCGGGGTACCGGACTACGTCTACCAGACCTCGCGCGAAGGCGAATGGAACAGGGTTACCGCGGATGTACAGGCTCCGCCCGGAGGCTCGTCCGCTGTGCTGCAGCTGTACCTGTCCAACGCGCCGCAAGGCACGGTGTGGTGGGACGACATCTCCTTCACGCCGATTGCGCCGCCGGAGCCCCGCCGCGTGAGTATCGCTTCGATTAACCTGCGTCCCTCCCGCACGAAGTCCCCGGCCGAGAGCGTGAGGCAATTTGTAGCGGCGGTGGAACGGCTGGTCCCCGGCAAGACAGATGTCATTCTGCTGCCTGAGGGGATTACGGTAATCGGCACGGGAAAGGAGTATGTCGAGGTAGCGGAGACCATTCCAGGGCCCACTACAAGAACGCTGGCTGAGTTGGCCAGGCAGCGGTCCAGCTATGTCGCGGCGGGAATTTATGAACGCGAAGGGTCCACAGTGTATAACACCGCCGTACTGCTGGACCGCCGCGGCGAGATCGCCGGCAAATACCGTAAGGTCTATCTGCCGGCCAGCGAGGTCGAAGGCGGTCTCACGCCGGGCAATGACTATCCTGTATTCCGGACCGATTTCGGAACCGTAGGGCTGATGATCTGCTATGACGTTTTCTTTTCCGACCCGGCGAGAGCCCTGGCCCGGCAAGGGGCGGAAGTCTTACTACTGCCGATCTGGGGCGGCGACGAGACGCTGGCCAAGGCGCGCGCGATCGACAATAAAGTATTTCTGGTGACCTCGGGCTACGATCATCCCACCTACATCATGGATCCCGATGGAGAACGGCTCGCGGCGGCGCCGGCCAACGGAACAGCGGCAATTTTCACGGTCGATTTGAACAAACGGTATTGGAGCCGCGGCCTGGGGGACATGCGCGCACGGAGAATGAAAGAGCAGCGCGTGGATGTAAAGGTACCGTAGTGCGTCAAGAAGCCGCCGGCTGTTCGAGAGCCGACTGCAAATCCGATTGAAAACGGCGAATGCCCTGCACCTGTTCCGGCGAGGCGGATTGCTCAAATCCGCGCGCTACAAAATAAGTCTCCCCATTTCGGAGAACGAGCGGCGCGAACCCTTTTTCACCTAGAAGACCGGCGCTGCCAATGCTTCCGAAGGCGTCGCCCTTGCGCTCAACGAGCGCGGCAAAGCCGTCCCGCTCAAAAACAAAGTGGGTTGTGATCTGGGTGCTTGGGAGAAGCTGAATTCCGGCGGCCACCAGCCGCTCAAAGATCTCCATCATATGGCGGCTACATTTTGTATCGGCCGAGTTCGTCGTCGTTCAGGCCTTCCAGCCATTTCCGCAGCTCGTCATTTTGCACTTTGTCGCTGATAGAGTTGGTCGTCTTGGACGACTTCAGAACGGAATCGTCCACATAAATCGGGCAATCCAGGCGCAGAGCCAGCGCCAGCGCGTCACTCGGACGGGAATCCACGCTAATCAGCTCACCGTCTTTCTCCAGCCAGATAAGCGCATAGAAGGTGTCATCCTTCAGCTCGTTCACCACGATCTTTTTCACCCCGGTATTCAGGCCCACCAGCACCGTCTTTAAAAGATCGTGAGTCATGGGCCGCGGCGTCGAAACCTTCTCAATCTCGAGCGCGATCGCATTCGCTTCGAAGATGCCCACCCAGATTGGCAGCACGGAGCCGCCGTTCACATCTTTGAGGACGACAATTGGCATCTGCGTCACCGGGTCCATCGTCAAACCACGGATTTTCATTTCTACTTCCATGTTGTCCTCCCCTAACTTCCATTATAGGGGCGTCCGGAAGCCGTCTCGTTATCGCTAAGCGGCCGACTCTCCCACCAGCGAGTTAGGCAGCGAACGCGTAACGCGGACCGGCTGGTAGGAACCAAGCAGTGAGCCGGCGCCAGGCGCTGCGGGGGCAGTGAAATTCAGCGTCTTATTTTCCGAAGTGCGGCCGATCCATTGCGTGAGCGCGGTGTTGTATCCCTCCACGTGCACGTCCTGGACGGTTCCCACATAGCCGGCATTACGGCGGATCTGAATGGCGCGCTGCTTCTCATTGACCATCGCCAGGCGCCGCACCTTTTCCTCTTCGGTGATCTGATCTTCCAGCGTCAGCGCGGGCGTGTTCGGCCGGCGCGAGTACTTGAAGGCGAACAGCGCATCGTACTCGACCTCGTCCAGAAGATCCAACGTGTGGCGCAGATCTTCTTCCATCTCCCCCGGAAACCCCACAATGATGTCCGTGGTAATGGCGATGCTGCGAGACGCGTTCTTCATCCATTCAATGCGCCGAAGGTACTCGTCGCGCGTGTAGAGCCGCTGCATCGCACTGAGGACCCGGCTGGACCCGGATTGCACCGGCAGGTGGACGTGGTTGCAGAGGACCGGGTTCTCGTCGATGGCGTCGATGATGCTCTTCACGAAGTCCCTTGGATGTGACGTGGTGAAGCGTACGCGGCGCATTCCGGGGACCTGACCTATATGACGCAACAGAGTGGCGAAATCCCAAGCACCGGCTGAGGGATCCCGATAGCTGTTGACGTTCTGGCCCAGCAGCTGAACCTCAGTGTAGCCGGCCGCCACCAGCTCGCGCGCCTCGCGAAGAATGCTTTCTGAAGTGCGGCTGCGTTCGGGTCCGCGGGTAAACGGCACCACGCAATAGGCGCACGACTTGTCGCAGCCTTCGATAATAGTGATGTAAGCCTTGTGCGGATTGTCGCGCCGGGTGAGCGGGGTTTCGAATGCCTCCTCGGTATCGAGACTGAGCCCGGTAACCCGTTTGTCCCCCCTCTGCAACTGCACCAGAAGCTCCGGAAGCTTGTGATAGCTTGCCGAGCCGCAGACCAGGCTGACATGGGGCGCCTTGTCGAAAATACGCTCGCCTTCCTGCTGGGCAACGCAGCCAAGTACGCCGAAAATCTTGCCCTTTTGCTGTCGTTTGAACTGGTCCAGCCGATGAAATACTTTTTGCTCGGCTTTGTCGCGGATGCTGCACGTGTTGTAGAGGACCAGATCCGCGGCTTCCACCGTTGCGGTCTGCTCGTAACCTTTGGCAATCATAGTTCCGACAACCTTCTCGGAATCATGCGCATTCATCTGGCAGCCAAATGTTTCGATGTAAAACTTGTTCATCGCGTACTTAGATTATAGCCGTCGCATCCGAGGCCTGCCTGCCCCTCGGTTCTCCAACGTAACGGGCAGGCCTTATGGCCGGAAGCGAATCTCCCGATAAACCCGAAGGACGCTCAACCCGTCCGATGAGTCCTAGTTCGTAAGTCATTAATTTTGATGTTACATTTGACCTGTTATTGAATCTAACTTCGGATACCGGACACCAGGATACCCATGCCTACGCGACCTGCCACCATTCCATCCAGTGAAAGCCTTGATAATAAACAGCTTCTTAAAGTTTTAGCCGCCCTGCGCAAAGGGGATTTCTCCGTTCGCATGCCGGTCGAACAGATCGGCATCGCCGGTAAGATAAACGACACCCTGAACGAAATTGTCGAGCTGAATCAGAACCTGGCGGCCGAGCTCGAGCGAATCAGCCGGGCGGTGGGTAAAGAGGGTAAGATCACCCAGCGTGCGAGCGTGTCCAACGCCTCCGGCGGGTGGGGATCGTGCGTCGAATCGGTCAATAGCCTGATTGGCGACCTGGTCCAGCCTTCCACCGAGGTGGCCCGTGTCATCGGGGCCGTGGCGAAGGGAGATCTCTCGCAGACCATGGCGCTCGAAGTGGATGGCCGCTCGTTGAAGGGCGAATTCCTCCGCACTGCCCGCGTCGTGAACACGATGGTGGACCAGTTAAACTCATTCGCATCGGAAGTCACGCGAGTGGCGCGTGAAGTGGGTACGGAGGGAAAGCTCGGCGGCCAGGCCGTGGTGAAGGGAGTTGCCGGAACGTGGAAGGATCTGACGGAGAGCGTCAATTCCATGGCGAGCAACCTCACCGGACAGGTGCGAAACATCGCGGGCGTGACCACAGCCGTTGCCCGGGGTGACTTAACTACCAAGATCACGGTCGACGCGCGCGGCGAAATTCTCGAGCTCAAAAACACCATCAACACCATGGTGGATCAGCTCAGCTCGTTCGCCTCGGAAGTGACCCGTGTCGCCCGCGAAGTCGGTACCGAAGGCAAGCTCGGCGGCCAGGCGGAAGTGCGCGGAGTGGGCGGAGTCTGGAAGGATCTGACAGACAGCGTGAACTCGATGGGCGGCAACCTGACGGCTCAGGTGCGGAACATCGCGGGCGTGACCACCGCTGTTGCCAAGGGCGATCTTTCGACCAAAATTACGGTGGATGCGCGTGGCGAAATTCTTGAGCTGAAGAACACCATCAACACCATGGTGGACCAGTTGAATGCCTTCGCCGGCGAAGTCACCCGCGTGGCGCGCGAGGTAGGCACGGAAGGTGAGCTGGGCGGTCAGGCGGAGGTGAAAGGTGTTGGCGGCGTCTGGAAGGATCTCACTGATTCGGTAAACTTCATGGCCGGTAACCTCACCAGCCAGGTGCGCAACATTGCCGGCGTAACCACCGCTGTTGCCAAGGGCGATCTTTCGACCAAAATTACGGTGGATGCGCGCGGCGAAATTCTCGAGCTGAAGAACACCATCAATACAATGGTGGATCAGCTCAATGCGTTCGCCGGCGAAGTAACGCGCGTGGCCAAGGAAGTCGGCACCGAAGGCAAGCTGGGCGGTCAGGCCGAAGTGAAGGGCGTCGGCGGCGTCTGGAAGGATCTCACCGATTCCGTGAACTCGATGGCGGGCAACCTCACCAGCCAGGTGCGTAACATTGCGGGCGTCACTACAGCGGTCGCCAAAGGCGACCTTTCGACAAAAATCACGGTGGATGCGCGCGGTGAAATTCTTGAGTTGAAGAACACCATCAACACCATGGTGGATCAGCTAAACGGTTTCGCATCGGAAGTCACCCGCGTGGCGCGCGAAGTAGGTACCGAAGGGAAATTGGGCGGGCAGGCGGAAGTGAAGGGAGTTGCAGGTACCTGGAAGGATCTCACGGAGAGCGTGAACTCCATGGCCGGAAACCTCACCAATCAGGTGCGTAATATTGCCGAAGTGACCACGGCGGTGGCCAACGGCGACTTATCGCGCAAAATTACCGTAGCCGTCCGCGGGGAAATCCTCGAGCTGAAAAACACCATCAACACCATGGTGGATCAGCTGAATGCCTTCGCCGGCGAAGTCACCCGCGTGGCGCGCGAAGTGGGTACCGAAGGAAAGCTCGGCGGACAGGCGGATGTAAAGGGCGTCGGCGGCGTCTGGAAGGATCTCACTGACTCGGTGAACTTCATGGCCGGCAATCTCACCAGCCAGGTCCGTAATATTGCGGAAGTGACCACGGCGGTGGCGACCGGCGATCTCTCGCGCAAAATTACCGTGGACGTCCGCGGCGAAATCCTGGAGCTGAAGAACACCATCAACACCATGGTGGACCAGTTGAACGGTTTCGCATCGGAAGTTACCCGCGTGGCGCGCGAGGTAGGTACTGAAGGAAAACTCGGCGGCCAGGCGCAGGTGAAGGGCGTCGCTGGAACCTGGAAGGATCTGACGGAGAGCGTTAACTCGATGGCCAGTAATCTTACCGGCCAGGTGCGTAACATCGCGGGAGTGACCACTGCGGTGGCGAAAGGCGATCTTTCCACCAAGATCACGGTCGACGCGCGCGGCGAAATTCTGGAGCTCAAGAACACCATCAACACCATGGTGGACCAGCTCAGCTCCTTCGCATCGGAGGTGACCCGCGTGGCCCGCGAAGTAGGTACGGAAGGCGAGTTGGGGGGTCAGGCCGAAGTGAAGGGCGTCGGCGGCGTTTGGAAAGACCTGACCGACTCGGTAAACTCCATGGCCGGCAACCTGACGGCCCAGGTGCGAAACATTGCAAACGTCACCACCGCGGTCGCCAACGGCGACCTCTCGCGCAAGATTACCGTGGACGTGCGCGGCGAGATTCTCGAGCTCAAGAACACCATCAACACCATGGTGGATCAGTTGAACTCGTTCGCGGGCGAGGTAACGCGCGTGGCGCGCGAAGTGGGTACCGAAGGCAAGCTCGGGGGTCAGGCGGAAGTGAAGGGAGTCGCCGGTACGTGGAAAGATCTCACGGACTCGGTAAACTCGATGGCCAGCAACCTCACCGGGCAGGTCCGCAACATCGCCGAGGTGACCACGGCCGTGGCCAACGGCGATCTGTCGCGCAAAATTACCGTGGACGTCCGCGGCGAAATTCTGGAGCTGAAGAACACGATCAACACCATGGTGGATCAGCTCAACGCCTTCGCCTCGGAGGTAACGCGCGTGGCGCGCGAAGCCGGCACGGAAGGCAAACTCGGCGGCCAGGCCGATGTGCGCGGCGTGGGTGGCACCTGGAAGGATCTCACCGATTCGGTCAACTCCATGGTGAGCAACCTCACTGGCCAGGTCCGCAACATCGCGGAGGTGACCACTGCCGTGGCTAACGGCGATCTGTCGCGCAAAATTACCGTGGACGTCCGCGGCGAAATCCTGGAGCTGAAGAACACCATCAACACCATGGTGGATCAGCTGAATGCCTTCGCCGGCGAAGTGACCCGCGTGGCCCGCGAAGTGGGTACCGAAGGCAAACTCGGTGGCCAGGCGGACGTGAAAGGCGTGGCCGGCACCTGGAAGGATCTTACCGACTCGGTGAACTCGATGGCCGGCAACCTCACCGGCCAGGTGCGTAATATCGCGCAAGTGACCACGGCCGTGGCGCGGGGCGATCTCTCCACCAAGATTACGGTGGACGTCCGGGGTGAGATTCTCGAGCTGAAGAACACCATCAATACGATGGTGGATCAGCTTAGCTCGTTCGCCTCGGAAGTAACGCGCGTGGCGCGCGAAGTGGGAACCGAAGGAAAACTGGGCGGCCAGGCCGAAGTGAAAGGCGTCGCCGGCACCTGGAAGGATCTCACTGACTCGGTGAACTCCATGGCGGGCAATCTGACCGCCCAGGTCCGTAACATCGCCAATGTGACGACGGCCGTCGCCAACGGCGATCTTTCGAGAAAAATCACTGTAGACGTGCAAGGAGAAATTCTCGAGCTGAAGAACACCATCAACACCATGGTGGATCAGCTGAACTCGTTCGCCTCGGAAGTTACCCGCGTGGCCCGCGAAGTGGGTACCGAAGGCAAGCTCGGCGGTCAGGCCGAGGTGCGAGGCGTGGCCGGCACCTGGAAAGATCTGACCGACAATGTGAACTCGATGGCCGGCAACCTCACCACTCAGGTGCGTGGTATTGCGAAGGTCGTCACGGCGGTTGCCAACGGCGACCTGAAGCGGAAACTGGTGCTCGAAACCAAGGGCGAGATCGCGGAGCTAGCCGACACGATTAACGGGATGATCGACACTCTTGCCACCTTCGCCGACCAGGTCACCACGGTGGCCCGCGAGGTGGGTATCGAAGGTAAGCTCGGCGGTCAGGCTCGTGTGCCCGGCGCCGCCGGTATCTGGCGCGACCTGACAAACAACGTGAACCAGCTCGCCGCCAATTTGACCACTCAGGTCCGTGCGATTGCCGAGGTCGCCACCGCGGTGACCAAGGGCGATCTGACCCGGTCGATCGCGGTGGAGGCGCAGGGCGAGCTCGCCGCGCTGAAAGACAACATCAACCAGATGATCGGGAACCTCAAGGCGACCACCTTGACCAATACCGAACAGGACTGGTTGAAGACCAACGTCGCGCGCTTTACCCGCATGCTGCAAGGGCAGCGGGATCTGCTGGCCGTATCCAAGCTCGTGCTGAGCGAACTGGCTCCGCTGGTGTCGGCGCAACAGGGCATCTTCTATATCAATGAAGTCATGGCGGAGGAGCCGACACTGAAGCTGCTGGCAAGCTACGCCTACAAGGAACGCAAGCAATTGGCGCAAAACTTCCGCTTCGGCGAAGGATTAGTAGGCCAGTGCGCGCTGGAAAAGGAACGAATTCTCCTCACCAACGTGCCTGACGACTACATCAAGATCAACTCGGGCCTGGGAGAGGCATCGCCGTTGAACATAGTGGTGCTGCCGGTTCTGTTTGAAGGCCAGGTAAAGGCGGTCATTGAGCTGGCTTCCTTCAACCAGTTCAGTGAGATTCACCTGGCGTTCCTCGATCAGTTGGTGGAAAGCATGGGTATCGTGCTGAATACCATCGCGGCCACCATGCGCACCGAGGAGTTGCTGAAGCAATCGCAGGCCCTCACCGAAGAGCTGCAGAGCCAGCAGGAGGAGCTGACCGTCGGTAACCGCCGCCTGGAAGCGCAGGCGAGCACGCTCCAGCAATCGGAAGAGCTCTTGCGCATGCAGCAGGAGGAGCTGCAGCAGAAAAATACCGAGCTGCAGGAGAAAGCGCAGCTCCTGGCCGAACAGAAGACGGAAGTGGAGCGAAAGAATCGGGAAGTGGAACAAGCCAAGCAGGCGCTCGAAGAGAAGGCCGAGCAGCTGGCTTTGATCTCCAAGTACAAATCCGAGTTCCTGGCGAATATGTCGCACGAGCTCCGGACCCCGCTTAACAGCCTGTTGATCCTGGCCAAGGTTCTATCCGAGAACAACGAAGGCAAGTTGTCTCCGAAACAGGTGAAGTTCGCCGAGACCATTTACTCGTCAGGTACAGATCTGCTGGCGCTGATCAACGACATTCTGGATCTCTCCAAGATTGAGTCCGGCATGATGGCGATCGACCAGGATGACATCCTGTTCTCCGACCTTCGCGACTACGTCTTCCGTACCTTCCGGCACGTTGCGGACGGCAAGGGCGTGGGCTTCACCGTGGAGTTGGAGGAGGATCTGCCGAAGGTGATGTCCACGGACACCAAACGGCTGCAACAGGTACTCAAAAACCTGCTGTCCAACGCGCTGAAGTTCACCGAACACGGTAAAGTAACGCTCAATATCCGGAAAGCGGAAACCGGCTGGAGCCCGGACCACGACGCACTGAGCAGTTCCCGGACCGTGATCGCGTTTGAAGTGACGGATACCGGGATTGGCATCCCCGAAGACAAACAAAAGGTCATTTTTGAAGCGTTCCGCCAAGCGGATGGAACCACCAGCCGGAAATACGGCGGAACAGGCCTGGGTCTGTCGATCAGCCGCGAGATTGCGCGCCTGCTGGGCGGCGAAATCCGGATCTCGAGCAAGCCTGGCCAGGGCAGCACGTTTACCTTATACCTGCCGCAAACCTACATACCGACCGTCTTCCAGTCCAGACCCTCCGAGTCCGTGCTGAAGACTGAGCCGGTGAAGAGTGATATTCCGGCGGCATGGCCCTCCTCGGAACCGATCGCAAAGCCGAAGCCTGCGGCTGCCGATTCCGAGCCGCCGGTGCTGCTATCACCGGAGGTCGAGGACGATCGTGCCGAAATCGTACCGGGCGACAAGGTGCTCCTCATTGTGGAGGATGACGCCGCCTATGTTCCCATGCTGGTGGAGCTGGCCCACAAGAAAGGATTTAAAGCGCTGGTAGCGCTGCGCGGCGACAAGGGGCTAGCCATGGCGAAGGAGCATAAGCCGGACGCCATTACCCTGGATATCCGTCTGCCCGATATGGCAGGATGGATGGTGTTGAACCGGCTCAAATACGATCCGGAGACGCGCCACATTCCCGTACACGTAATATCCATGGATGAGGACTATCGCCGTGGGTTGGCCATGGGAGCGGATTCTTACTTAGAGAAATCCGACGACACAACGGCGCTGGTCGACACCTTCGACAAGATTCAGAGTTCGTTGAAGCCCGGGGTCCGTCAGATCCTCATCGTCGATGCCGATGAGATACGCCGGGAGGAGACGGTAGACGTCATCGGCGAGAGCGGCGACCTGATTACCAATTTCGCCGGAACTGCGCGCGAAGCCCTGGAGGCGGCCGAAGAAAAGGACTTCGACTGCGCCGTCATCAATTCCGAGCTGCCGGATATGCCGGTACCCGAACTCATTGAGAAAATTCAGAAACAGGCTGGACGCTCGGAGCTTCCAATTATTATCTATCCGGCCGATTCACCCTCGCCCGAGCTGGAAATGCAATTGAAGAAATGCGCCGAGACGGCCATCGTCAAACTGGTTCGCAGCAAGGAGCGGTTGCTGGAAGAGACGGCAATCTTTCTAAGTCGTAAGGAATCTGACTTTTCTGAAGAACAGAAACGTATGCTCGATGTAGCCCGTCAAAGAGACACTGTTCTTGCCGGGGGCAAAATTCTTATCATCGATGACGATGTGCGGAATATCTTTGCTTTAACGAGTGGTCTGGAGAGGCATAAATTGGAAGTGCTGCACGCTGAGAGTGGTAAGGCAGGGATTGAAGTCCTTAAGAAAAATCCGGACATTGACCTGGTCCTGATGGATATCATGATGCCGGAGATGGATGGCTACGAAACCACGCGGGCTATCCGCCAGATGAAGCAGTTCCGTTCGCTCCCCATTGTTGCCCTTACGGCGAAAGCCATGAAGGGCGACCGTGAGAAGTGCATCGAGGCAGGTACATCGGACTACATCGCCAAACCGGTAGTGCTGGAAGAATTGATTGATTTACTGCGGATCTGGCTGCCGCAGACGCACGATCACGCAATGGCCGGCACCCTGCAAGAGGGCGGCGATGTCTGAGTCGATAGCTGGGGGCGCCGAAGCCGCGGGAGTCGCCACGAAGACCGAGCCGGTCGAAAAGTACCGTGTCAAAATCCTGATGGTGGACGATCAGCCCGAGAACCTGGTCGCCCTTGAGGCTGTGTTGGAAGGATTGGGGCAGGAGCTGGTGCAGGCCAGGTCGGGGAAAGAAGCATTGCGCTGCCTCCTCGAGAATGAGTTTGCCGCCATTCTCCTGGATGTAAAAATGCCCGATATGGATGGCTTTGAATGCGCCGCCATGATCCGGGAAAGGGAGAGATCCAAAAATACTCCGATAATTTTCCTGACTGCGCTGAAGAGCGAAGAGCATCTGTTCCGGGGCTACTATATGGGAGCGGTTGACTATCTCTTCAAACCGATCGTTCCCGAGGTTCTGCGCTCTAAAGTAGCGGTTTTCGTCGATCTCTCGCTCAAAAACGAGATTCTCCGGCGAAACGCCGGGGTGCTGCAACAAAAGGCTGCGGAGCTGGAGAAATCCATCGCCGAAAAGACCAAGGCGGAGGAGGACCTCAGGCGTTTGAATGCGGAGCTGGAGCAGCGCGTCGCCGAACGAACCGAAGAGTTAAGCCGCTCCAATGAGGAGTTGCGGCAGTTTGCCTATGTCGCCTCGCATGACCTGCAGGAGCCGCTGCGCACCATCGGCAGCTATACCCAGCTGCTGGCCAAGCGCTACAAAGGCAAGCTGGACGGCGATGCGGATGAATTCGTTCGATTCATTGTCGAAGGCGTCGCCCGGATGCACGGCCTGCTGAACGATATGCTCGCCTACTCGCGGGTCACGGATGCGCACGAGAAGCCAATGCGCCCCACCAGCGTCGACGGCATCCTGCAGAGCGCCCTGATGAATCTGGAAGCAAGCATCAAAGAGAATGCCGCGCTGATCACCCACGATCCTCTGCCGACTGTAACGGCCGACGAGATCCAGCTTTCCCAGGTATTCCAAAACCTTATCGGGAACGCCATCAAGTACCGGCGGCCGGAACAGCCCGTCATCCATATCAGCTCCCAGCAAAAGGACGGCGAATGGCTGTTCCGGGTGAGTGATAACGGCATCGGCTTCGAAGATAAGTTCAAAGACCGCATCTTCGGCATCTTCAAGCGCCTGCACGGTAAGGATCTTCCCGGTACCGGAGTGGGCCTGGCAATCTGCAAGAAGATTGTGGAGCGGCACGGCGGACGCATCTGGGCGGAATCCACCCTAGGCGAGGGCTCGGTCTTCCAGTTCACTTTGCCCATGTAATCTAAGCGGTTTCCCCGGTTGTAATGCAGGCGGCATGGCCCTAGGCTTGGAGTGTGAACTCCGCACTTTGCATGCTGCTGGTGAGCCTGTCCGCCTTTGGACAGGCTATTTCGTCCTCAAGCTACGACCTGAACGGCAAGCGTGTGGAGGGTGTGCGCACCGAATCTTCCCAGGCCGGCGCCTCCTCCGAGCGGCGTGTTCTGGTAAAGAACGGTAGCGGCCGCAGCGTTCCCATCGAGCACGCTCAGGAGAAGGTCGTCAGCGATTCCGGGGGCCTGCGCATTGTGGAACGCCTCGTCCAGCACTACGATGAGGACGGAAAGCCCACCGTCTCCGATAAGGTGCGGGTGGAAGAGCAAAAGAACGCCGACGGCAGCGGAAATGTATTGACCGTGGTCCAGCGGCGCGATCTCAATGGGAACTATCAGGTGGCGGAGCGAAGCCGGGCCCAAGGCCGTAAATCCCGCGAGACCATCACCACCAGCGTCGCCGTGGAACGGCCGGGGCTGAGCGGCTCGCTGGAACTTGTCGAAAAGAAGGAAGAGAGCAGAAGGGAAACCAAGGCCGGCGATGTCACGGAGGTCTCCACACTGTACCGCCGCAACGCCAATGGCGGCTTTCAGGAAGCCGCGAAGGAGACTTTGGAGCGCAAGGTGGCAAATGGCAAAACTCTGGAAAATACCGCCTCGTATGTTGTGCGTGACGGACGCTCTGAGTTAGTGCGCCAGACGGTGACCCGCTCGGAAAAGGCGCCGGATGGATCCGAACAGAAGTCGATCGATGTCTTTGAGGGCTCACCAGCCGGCCGCGTAGTCTCCGAGTCGGACCCGCAGCCTAAGCTGCGCGAACAGCAAGTGATTGAAAAGAAGATGTCGCCCGCCGGATGGGTGGAAAGCCTCAGTGTACGGCGTCCCCTGCCCTCGGATCCTGCGCGCCTGGGCGATCTGCAGAAGGTGGGGGAAACCGTCTGCTCGGGCCACTGCAAATAGCCGCTTATCCGTGGCCGAAGTGCATTAGCCAGCCAAGTCCGAACATCGCTCCAATAAAACAACCGAAACAGTAGAGCCCGTACTTCAGCCGGTCGCGATCAGTCTTTTTCGTGACCACGCCCAGAACAATGGACGTGAAAAGCGCAAACAGGCAGGCCGCCTCAAAGTGGGAAAGATTCATTTTGGGCATCTTCAGTCTTTTCTTCCAGTCGCGATCTCGTAGGCATCTACCATCGCCAGAACATTCAGGAGTCCGGCGGCTACCAGGAACTTCGTCCCGTAATCGTGCACATGGCCGGCCACGTCCGGTTGGTCATAACCGAGCGCGGTCGCCAGGAAGTAAAGTACACCCGAGGCGAGATTCCCGACAAATCCGCCATAGTAAATCACCATGGTCAGCAGGTCGCCGTTTTGCGGATAAAACATCGCTCCCCGCATCATCAGGCCAAGCACAAACATGGCGGCC
>DATLBY010000111.1:0-7128 GCA_035526665.1 Bryobacteraceae bacterium | reverse complement strand
GTGTGATCCTTGCCCCCCAGGATCACTCCACGAACGGGACTTACGTCACTGTAGTCGCGTCCCCATGCGAGCGTGACATGACTTTCCGAGGGGACCACATTGTTGGTGGGATCCAAGTCGAGCCAACCCGCTCCCGGACAGTAGACGGACACCCAAGCGTGTGAAGCATCCGCTCCCACCAGCCGGGGACGGCCCGGAGGCGGATACGTCCGCAGGTAGCCGCTCACATAGCGGGCTGGCAGGTTCAGGGACCGCAGGCAGGCAATCTGCAGATGCGCGAAATCCTGACACACACCCTTCCGCTTCCGCAGCACTTCCTCAGGCGGCGTTCGCACGTCGGTCGCCTTCGAGTCGAAGTGAAACTCGCCGTGAATGCGCGCCGTGAAATGGAGGAGTGCCTCGGCCAGAGGGCGGCCGGGAGGAAAAGATGCCGCCGCATACGCGGCGAACTCCGGATTCGGCCGGATGCGGGGCGATTCAAACACGAACTGCAATGCCTCCAGGCTCGCCGGCGTAGTTTCGCCGGGTAATGCCGCGGCGGCTTCGTCCCATGCCATGGACTGCTTGGGCCAAGTTGCTCCGCCATGGATGGTCACCCTGCTGCGCGCCTCAATAATGAGATCCTCGTGCGGCTCCTGTATGGTGAACAGGCTGACGCGGTTGCCAAAGTAGTCCGCCCGCTCGCTTTGTGCGGCGGGAGCGGGCGTAACCAGCAGCTCATACGACTCGCAGCGGTGGTGAACCTGCGAACGGGGCGCGAGATAGACTGCGTGATTCCCGAACGAGACCGCATGTTTGTATCGATAAGTCGTCTTGTGGACGATCCGGTAAGTCATCCGCCTATGCTGATCGGGAACGTTCGGGCGTGACCGAAGTAAGTGCGGGAAACATTGTCGGCCCACGAAGCCAGCAACTCCTGGAGGTAGGCGAGGGAGCGGTCCAGTTGCGCGCGCGCTTCGTCATCAGCCGCCGTCTTGCCAGCCCCGGGAAGAGGATATTCCAGCGTCTCCAAATCCAGTTTTTGGAGCAGCGCCACCGCATGTTGCATGGCCTTCCAATCCGCGGGAACGTGCCGCGGGAGCTTCTGGTAGAGATCGGCAAGATGAACCAGTTGAAAATCCAGAGACCGCGGATTTGTGCCGTCGGCCAGCAAAACGTCGAGCACGGCAACGGGTTGCAAAGTCGTGAAGTATCGAGACCGGTAAGTCATGGAACTGTCCGCCACTTCGAGCAGGTACTCGAGTAGCGGCCAGCTCGCCTCGTCGAACGGCGCGGTTATTTCACGCAGCTGCCGCACGGTGTGCATGGCGCGCTCCAGGCGGCGTCCCAGGCTCAGGAAGAGCCAGCCGGGACCACGGGTGATGTTCTCCCGCTCCATTCCGCTGAAAGCGGAGAGTAGTTCGAGACAGCCGTTTAGGACACCCGGATAATCGACGAAGAGCATGTAGTCCTCCACGCGCGCCGAACCAACGAGCTGGCCTACCAGGCGGGACATATCGGTGGAGAGACGCTCGCGTAAATGTCCGCCCACTCGTTGGAGTTCGGTAAGAGTCGAAACCAGACTGTCGGGCCGGCCGGCGCAAGACATCAGGGAAATCAATTCGTCTTCGAGATCGCGTGCGTTCGGGGGTCTGTTCTCCGGAAATTTCGTGTGCTCGGATTCCAGGCAGGCATGCAGACGGAAGAGGCACGCCAGTTCGGTTTCGGAGGCGCGCCGCACGCGCGTCATGAGGCAGCGCAGCAGGCGCGCGACGCATTCGGAGCGCTCGGCGTAGCGGCCCAGCCAGAAAAGATTGTCGGCGGCTCGGCTGGGCAAATCCACCGATCCGCGCCGCAATTCCACCGGATGATGGCGCGGCCGAAGCATGCTGAAGGTGTCCACCGGGCCATCCCACAGCACCCAGGCGTCCTTGCTGTGTCCGCCTTTTTGCATGGATACGACGGGGCCGTCCGCGCCGGCAACCCGCACCAGACCGCCCGGCATCGCAATCCAGCCATTGCCCGTGTTCAGCACGTAGGTGCGCAACACAAGACTGCGTGACTGCAGATGTCCGCGGTCCCAAACCGGCGCGGTCGAGAGAGCCACCTGTTCCTGAGCCACGTAATCGTAGGGCCGGGCCCGCAACTGATCGGATATCTTGCGCGTTCCCGCCTTCGCCAGGTCCGCGCCGAAAATCGGTTCCAGGCCGAGCTGCGGGAATGCGGGCTTCACCACCACCTGGTTCAGATGATCCAACACCCACTGCAGCGCGTCATCCTGCCCGCACCACCAGGTCGCCACACAGGGCAGTTTAAGAGCTTCGCCCAGCAGCTTGCGCGAAAGGCCGGGCAGAAACGGCATGATCGCAGCCGTCTCGATGACGCCGCTCCCCAGCGAATTGGCTATGGCGACGTTACCGGCATTCACGGCGTCCACCATCCCGGCCACTCCCAGGAACGATTCGCCGCGCAGTTCCAGCGGATCGCAGAAACTATCGTCCACACGGCGGAGAATCACATCGACCGGCCGCAGCCCTTCCACTGTCTTCAGAAAGACCTCTCGGTTGCGAACCGTAAGGTCCGCGCCCTCGACCAGTGGGAAACCGAGATACCGGGCGAGATACGAGTGCTCGAAATAAGTCTCGTTTAATGGACCCGGCGTGAGCAGAACCACTTGCGGATTGCTTGAGCGTCCCATGGCGAGAAGGGCCTCGCGTTGCGCGCGAAAGAACGGCGCCAGGCGCTTTACGTTTGACATGCTGAAGACGTCGGGCAGGACGTCGGAAACAATCGTGCGATTTTCCAGCGCGTAGCCGCTGCCGGAAGGCGCCTGCGTGCGGTCGGCCAGCACCCACCACTGGCCGTCGGGCGAGCGGGCAAGGTCGACTGCCAGCAGGTGCAGGCGCGAAGGCTGCGGGACATTGATGCCGGCTAGCGGCCTAAGAAACGCGGGATTGGCAAACAGCAGCGGCGCGGGCAAATCGCCGTTCGAGAGCAGACGGCGTTCTCCGTAAATATCCTGCAGAATGAGGTTCAATAATTCCGCCCGCTGAATGATTCCCGCTTCGATAAAGCGCCACTCCCCGGGCGGGACAAGGAACGGAACGGGATCGATGGCCCAGGGCCGGTTCTTGCCAAGCGGGTCGGTATAAATGTTATAGGTGATACCGTTCTCGCGGATGCGGCGCTCGGCCCGTTCCCAGCGGCGCTCCAACTCAGCCGATCCGATGTTCTGCAGCGAAGTGATGAACGGAGCCCAGTGGGGCCGGAGCGTCACTCCGTCCGGCGCCAGTTCGTTGTAAACGGAGGTGTCGGAAAATGGAAATTGGAGCAGGTCAGCAATCATTACCGGTTCAGATCAGCGCCGGGGCAAATGAAGCGTCAGCGAAAAGTCGGGATTGCTTTTTGTGGGCGGCAAATTGATCAGGTCCGTGCTATGACCCTTACCCCCGAGGCGAGCAACCCGTAGACTCTCGATTTGCTAGCATTCACCGAGAGTTCATGGCTCGCCCATCTAGCTGGATGGCCTTGGCGAGCATGTGTCCAGGATATCAAACACGAGCGGACTATCGATCCATCCAAATGCGGCCGTCTCACATACACATCCACATCCGGCGTAACCGGAATCAGCAATTGCGGCGCTTCCCTGGTTGGACCTATCATAAGAAGGCGGATAGAGCCTCTCCGGAATCGCAAATGTGGGCCCCGTCAGACCCACAGTTCACGAAGGAAAACAGGGGATGAAAATCCAGGTCGGCTACGAGATGGTTTACGGGTTCGCCCAGGCGACACCGATGGTGCTGATGCTGCATGTGCACGATTCGCGCGCGGCCGATATGGAGGTTCCCGACGATCTGATTACAGACCCGCCGGTTGCCCTCAGCGAGTATCGGGATTCTTTCGGGAACCGCTGCACAAGATTGGTAGCTCCCGCCGGCCGCATTACAATTTGGAGCCGGGGCCTGATCCGGGACTCCGGCGAGCTCGAAGTACCGGTCACCACCGCCGAACAACATCCAGTGCAGGACCTGCCCGAAGAAACACTGGTGTTCCTCCTGGGCAGCCGCTATTGCGAAACGGAATTGCTTTCGCAGACCGCGTGGAACCTGTTCGGGAACGTGACGCCGGGCTGGGCCCGGGTGCAGGCAATCTGCGATTTCGTGCACCAGCGCATCGCGTTCTCCTATCAGAATGCGCGATCCACCCGGACGGCCTGGGAAACTTACAACGAAGGCACCGGCGTATGCCGGGATTTCACCCACCTGGCTGTGACGCTTTGCCGCTGCATGAACATTCCGGCGAGATACTGCACCGGTTATCTGGGAGACATGGGAACGCCGCCGCCCTATGGGGCGATGGATTTTGCGGCCTGTTTCGAGGCGTATATCGGTGGCGCCTGGCGGACATTCGATCCGCGCAATAACGTGCCGCGGATCGGACGAACGCTGATCGCGCGTGGCCGTGATGCGGCGGATGTGGCTATCGCAACCAGCTTCGGGCCGCACTCCCTGGAACGCTTCACTGTTTATGCGGATGAAATTTGACTGGGCTGACGCCGGCCGGCTATTCGGGAAATGATACGGGCTCCACTGATACTAACTCCACCGACCAGCCGGGATGCTGATGGTCGAGGAAAAGCACTGCGTTCTTCTCCGCCGGATCCGCCGCGGACGGCGCAATCAGTCCCTCCAGCGAACCTTGCCACGCCTTCAGCGCGAGTTGTTGGCAGGCTGTGTAATCCTCTGAAATCAGTTGCGCGCTGTTGACCGACCACTTGCGCCGGACTCGCGGGTCTGTCAGGTCGAGAACCCGCGAAAGCCGCACCCGCAGCTCCGATCGCACAAACGTCTGCTTAGGCGCAACCGTCAAACGCCGCCCGATTTCACAAACAGCGGTGTCCAACTTTTCTGAGGTGTACAGCGCGCCGAAGTAGCCGCGCAAATGATACCGGCCGCGAAATTGCAGAGCGCCGCGCAGCGACAGCGTTGACTGAGAGTGCGGCGCCGAGCAGATCCGGTAAACCGTCCCCGACCAAGGCCCTGCCTCCGCGCTCGCCGGCATGGCGGACGGATCCGTCATCTACGAGGCGATTCCCCATTCCAACTGGCCGATCACATCTAGTACCCGGTCCAGCCCGCCGTCATCCGTCATCACGTCCAGCGGAGGCCGGTTTGCCAGTACCGGATTCGCAATCCGCAGCCAGAGCAGGGCGTCCTCTTTCGTGAATAGCCGGGTCAGCCCCGACCAGATCCGGCCCAACTTTTCGGCTCGCTGTATTTCCAGTGGACGCGGCCCATGGGCGCTCACGCGCCGCCGCTGTAGGGTCCGGGCGTGGACTCCCAGGATGCCGGCCACCACACTGCTGCCCAACGCTTCGGTTACGCTTTCGAGCGGAGCCTGAGGAGATTCTGAAGTATGGCGGGCAGCACGGCTCATACTTCAGTCTCGCTCGATGGGTGTCAAATGTCAAGACATATGTCGTGACAGTCGGAAACAGGTAGAATAAAGGCTGATCCCATGCAAAAAACGTTTCTGCTCACTCTTTGTACCGGAGTTGCGCTCTGGGCGCAAGCCTCCGACTCGCTGCCCGCCCCGTTTGCCACTCCCGCTGTCGCCAACGGACCGAAAGTGGTCGGCCGGCCTCAAGGAGCCCAGTTCACTGTGCCGAAAGGTTTCGTGGTGGAGGAGTACGCCAAGGGGTTCCAGCGGCCGCGGTTCCTGCTGGAAGGTCCGGGCGGGGAAGTGCTGGTGAGCGACACTGTAGCCAATGGCTCGGTCTACCTTGTCCAGGGCGGCGAGAAGAAAGTCCTGCTCAGCGGACTTGACCGGCCGTACGGCCTCGCATTCTGGAAAGACTACCTGTACGTCGGCGAGCCCACCTCGGTAAAGCGCTATAAGTACGATGCGAAGACCAGGACGGCAGGTCCGGGCGAAGAGGTCGTCTCTCTGCCGGGCTTTACCAAGGGCCATGTGACCCGCACCATTGCCTTCGACCGCAAGGGCGAGAAAATGTACCTCGCCGTGGGATCTTCGGCCGATCTGGTGACCGGCGATCCGGAGACCCGTGCTGCCATCAACAAGTACAACCCGGACGGCTCCGGGCATGAGGTTTTCGCCACCGGTCTGCGCAATCCCGTAGGTCTGCGGTTCTATCCCGGCAGCGACCAACTGTGGAGCACGGTGGAGGAGCGCAACGACCTGGGCGATGGCCTGGTGGCGGACTACTTCACCAGCCTCCGGCCAGGCGGTTTCTATGGCTGGCCTTATGCGTACTTGGGGAAACATGAAGATCCGCGCATCAAGGAACAGCGCAAAGATCTGGTGGAACGCTCCATTGCTCCCGATATCGCCCTCGCGCCTCACGTCGCCGTCCTGGATTTTCTCTTTTATACGGGCAGCCAGTTTCCCTCCGGATACCGGAACGGCGCCTTCCTGGCCAACCACGGCTCATCCAACCGGTCTACCCGCATCGGCTACTCGGTAAGCTTCGTGCCGTTTAAGAAGGGGAAGCCATCGGGACCGGTTCGCGACTTTCTCACCGGCTTTATGCTAGGGGCTGACCAAAAAGAGGTCTGGGGCAGACCCGTTGGTCTGGCGCAGCTGCGCGACGGGAGCCTGCTACTTTCCGACGATGGCGGCAAAGTGGTGTGGCGGATCGCCTACACGAAGTAGCTCCCGCACCGGATGAAGATTGCCACCTATAACGTAAACTCCATCCGGCGGCGCCTGCCGCTGGTGCTCGACTGGCTGCACACCCACCGTCCCGATGTCCTGTGCCTGCAGGAAACCAAGGTGCAGGATAGCGACTTCCCTGTGGAGGCGATCGAGCAGGCCGGTTATCATGTGTCCTACCGTGGCATGAAGGCCTACAACGGTGTGGCGACATTGACCAGGGAGCGCCCCGAGCGTGTGGTCTACGGCTTCCAGGAAGGACCGGATAGCGAAGACGTCCGGATGCTGCAGACGGTTGTGAACGGCTTTCCCATCATCAACACCTATGTGCCGCAAGGGAGCCTCATAACTTCGCCCAAGTACGCCTTCAAGCTGGAGTGGTTCAAGAGAATCCGCGGCTACTTTGACGATTACCTCGATCGTGGCCAGCCAGCCATCTGGCTCGGCGATTTGAACGTGGCCCCCGAGCCTATTGAT
>DATLBY010000110.1:0-10959 GCA_035526665.1 Bryobacteraceae bacterium | reverse complement strand
CCCGTGGACGTACGTGCCCATCTGGCAATAAACCGATGCAATCGCCGGCCGGCCCAGAAACCAGTAGCAGAACGCGATCCCGTGGCAGCCCATGTCCATAAACACGCCTCCGCCCGATCGCTCCACGTCCCAGAACCACTCTGCGTGCGGGCCAAAGTGCCGTTCGCTTTGCTTTACCAGGTACACCTATCCGAAAGCTCCGCGGTCTGCCATCTCCTTCGCGCGAACATATTTCGGGGTAAAGAAGAGTTCCTCCGCATACATCAGCAGGACGCCTTCGCGCCGCGCCACGTCGATCATTTCTTCGCCTTCTTCGAGCGTCATCGCCAGCGGCTTCTCGCAGACAATATGCTTGCCGGCGCGGGCACAATCGATACTCATCTGTGCGTGCAGCCCATTGGGCGCCGCCACCACAACCATCTCGATGGCGGGATCCCTCAGCATCTCGCGATAATCCGTGAAGATTTTCGGGATAGCGTAGCGATCCGCCAGCTTAGCCGCGTTGCCCGGCGTGGGCGAGGCTACGGCGGCCACCTCCGCCTCATGTGGCGCCATTCGAAAGGATGCGGCATGAATGTCGGCCACGAATTGAGAGCCAATGATTCCGACCTTGACTTTGCCCTTCGCCATGAATCTCCTCCTCTCCTGGCTCTTAATTCTTTGAAGAGGGGGCCGGTATGGGTATCCCTTCGACCGGCTGAATTGCAGATGTCAATGGGATGCCCTGTGCAATCTCCAACTTGGCTACGTCCACGCCTGGATTCAAGCCGTCGGTAGCCATACTGATCAGGTTGGAGCCGGCAGGCAGCGCGCATACCCCGTCTCCATTCTCCAGGCATCCCACGGCCGCCAAGCGGGCTCCGGAGTTGGCGCCCGTCACCACCGTGGATCCGCGATAGGCCCGGACCCAGTTGTTCACGTTCGCCGAAGTCCACGGCACCAGGACGTTTCCCGCAAACGTGTAGGATGTATTTCCGGCGCCGCTTACCAGCGCGCAGTCCATCATGGCCTTTGCCTTCATGCCTCCGCAGGCAGGCTGTGGAAACCCCGTACTCTCGAAGACGGAGCCCAGCCAGTTCGAGTAATCCGCGACGATAAAGATGTTGTCTTTAATCTCCATTCCTTCTATTAACGAATAGATGTGATACCACCAGGTAGCCCCCGTGTTCCCTACACTGTCGTTGACAAAAGTGTTGTGGCTGAGCCGGATATCTTCCATCCCGCCCCGTGTCATGAGCCCGGGACCAAAGTGATAGATTGCCGTCGTGTACGACGGATCGTACCGGCCCGCGGTCTGCACCAGGTTATTGTCGATTCTAAGACGCTGCAGCGCCGGCGGCACGCCATGCGCTCCCCCATCTTCCACCCCGCCGATTATCAGCATTCCGCTGCCGGAATTTCGGATCGTGTTGTTCGTTACCGTGATGTCGGTGATTCCCGTTCCATCGGTCCCCGGGTAGTGGAAAGCGCTCTTCGTGGGAGTGACGACAATAGCGAACCCGTAAGCGGTTACGCTGGCCCAGGAATTTTCAAAGATGTTTCCATCGATGAGAATTCGCTTCCCCATCTTGAATTCCAGGTGATTCCGGTGGGCGCGAACCTTATGGTCGTAGGCCGGGTCCAGCGGATACCAGGAGGACCGCAAGGTGAATAGGTTCCGGAGAATGGAGAAGTCCGCGCCCGGGTTGTTATAGTCCGCTCGATTCGTACAGGAATCGTCCAGGTGGACTGCAATGTTTTCGACCTCGAATCCGTTGTTTTGGATCAGGACCGGCCCGCCGCCCGCTCCGCCGAGCCCGTTGCCCGCTGCACAAAGTCCGAGCAGGCCTGTGGGGCCTTCCCACTGGTAGGCGCTGCGCGGACTGTTTTCCTCAAATGATGTCACCGCCGCCCAGGAGCCGGAACTTACCTGGACGCTGGCAAGAGCTCCGAATGCGCGGTTGTGATTTTCATTGACGGGGTAAGCCGGTGTAGTTTCCGTAGAAAACAGGCAGCCGGAGCAGTCCGCCGAAAGGCCCAAAGGAGCCACCACCTTGAGATTGCAGTGCATGTCCACATAAACCAGTGCCTTGCCATCCGCCGATCCGGATCGGATAGTCGCTTTGGCTTCACTCCGGAAGGTGCACACCTGATGACCAAGATAATAGGTCCCTGCGGCAATGGTCAGAACATTGGGTGAAGCGGCTGAGGTCCGGAGCCCGGCCCGAACCCCGGATTTCCAATGGTCGATGTTCTCGAATGCCGAGTCGATGAAGGCAATCTCTTTTCCACTAAAATATACGCCGCGCGCAATTCGGCTCGGGTAACCCTGCCCGTGAAAGTAACAGCGGTCGAAAATCACATGATCCACGTTGTAAAGGCCGGCCAGTTGCCCATAGGGAGTCGGATCCGTTGTGGTCGCCGGATCCTCGGTCGTCACGGCCGTGGTTACTTCCAGGCCGATGAATCGCCAATGATGAAGATTTTGGATACTCAGTGCGGTCTTATGGAAACCAACGGCAGCTAATGTCAGCTTAGCCAACCCGCGGGCGCCGGACTGCACGCGTGTCCCGCTGGCAACCGTGAAGTTGCTCCCCAGCGGCCATTCCGGAACGACCAGGACCCACTTACTCAATGGCGAGGTTTGGTCCGCCGGCGAAGGGAACGAAAGACCTTCGGTGTCACAATTCTCCGGCCACACCACGATTGCGCCCGTCAGGGTGCGGGCATTCTCTGCATTCACCAGCGTGCTGCCCAGATTTGAACAATCCTTCGCCACCTGGAATACCGCATACTCGGCCGTGTCCGGCAGCCTAATGTCGACCGCTGCCGGCAAGGTGGGAAGCTCCGGGTGAGTCTCAGGCGCTTCCAGGGTTGTCTCCGCCGCGTCGACGCAGGGCGACCAACTGGCTCCATCGTCGCTCGACTGCGGGCAAAAATGATATGCAGTGCCCGGGTGCAGTCCTGAAATAATGCCCTGGGCATCGCTCGCGGTGGTACCGATGGGAACCGGCTGAATCCCACCGTATTTACTGGATTCGTAAGTAGTTGTAGTGCCGTAGCGAATGCGGTGATGGGGCGCTGTAGTAGACAAATCCCAGGTCGCTCGCACTGTGGAGTGCGTAACGGAATCCAGCCGCACATTTCTGACCGCCGGGGCAGTACCCGCCCAAGCGCACACAGATCCGAACGCCAGTAGAGTAAAAAGGGGGGAGCGAGCGGCGGCCGATCCTAACCTCGGCGAAGCAGCGGCGTTTGGCATTTATGTTCTCGCACTATTCTAAGTCAGTGTTCAAAATAACCCTTTCTCAGAGGCCCGAAATTCCTTATCGGCCTAACAATGCGTCCGCCACACCTAGCTACGTCGCGAAACGTGTTTTTGTGTGAATTGGTATCCTGAAACTTCGAATGTCAAATGAGCGCCGGCCGTGGCTCAACAGCTTTTGAGACGATCAGCCGATCATGAGGATTAGGGCTTGACGGTGAAACCAATATGATTAACGCGGCGGCGCCGCCTTCCCATAACAAAACAGACCACGCGCTATCTCGCGCGTTCCTTATCCGGTCATTCGAGGAGCGCCTCCTGAAGCTCTTTTCAGAAGGCAAACTCTTCGGCACGGTCCACACATGCATTGGCCAGGAATTCTCAGGCATCGCTGTCGCCGAGCATCTTAGGCTGGGCGACGTGATTTTTAGCAATCATCGCTGTCATGGCCACTACCTGGCGCGCACCGGCGATGTTCATGGACTCATGGCGGAGGTGATGGGGCGGCAAACCGGCGTCTGCGGCGGCCGCGGGGGCAGCCAACACATTTGCGCTGGCGGAGTGATCAGTAATGGAGTCCAGGGAGGCATAGCGCCTGTCGCGGCCGGTTGGGCGCTGGCGCAAACGCTGGCGCAAAACGGCAATATTGTCGTGGCCTTTATCGGCGACGGGACGTTGGGCGAGGGTGTCCTTTATGAGACGCTCAACATTATTTCGAAATGGCAGCTACCCTTGATGATCGTACTGGAAAACAACGGGTACGCTCAAAGCACGTCATTTTCACAAACCCTTGCAGGCGACATTATCAAACGGGCGGAGGCCTTCGGCATTCCGGGCTATCACGGAGACACCTGGGATCCTGACGGCTTAACCGCGCTGATGGGCCGGGCGATCCGGCAGGTGCGGGAAGGCCCGGGCCCTGCTTTTGTACGCGTGGACACCTATCGTCTCATGGCCCACTCCAAGGGAGACGACGATCGCCCGCGCAGCGAAGTAGAACATTACTGGTCGATCGATCCATTGACGCAGGCATTGGCGCGGGACGGTGCGCAAGCCACGCGGTTGCGCCAGGATGCCGACGATCTGGTCTCTAGCGCTGTCAGCGCCGCCCTCGATGCCCCGTTCGCAAAGTGCGAGCCGGCACATCCATACAACATTGCTAGTCCTGCCTGGAAGCCAACCGTCATCGAAGGACGGGATCGCGTCGTCCTCAGGATCCATCAGGCCCTCCGGGAGCAGATGACGAACGACCGGCGCTCGTTTATCCTGGGCGAAGACATCGAAGGCCCTTACGGCGGTGCCTTCAAGGTTACCAAGGATCTCAGTTTGCTGTTTCCAGGACGTGTTCGGAATACGCCCATCAGTGAGGCAGCGATTGTAGGTATCGGAAACGGCTTGGCTATGGCAGGCATGCGGCCTGTCTGCGAAATCATGTTTGGCGACTTCCTGGCGCTGGCAGCCGACCAGATCATCAATCACGCCGCCAAGTTCCACTGGATGTACAACGAGCAAATCACTGTGCCTGTCATTGTCCGGACGCCGATGGGCGGAAAGCGCGGGTACGGCGCCACCCACAGCCAATCGATCGAAAAGCACTTCTTTGGACTCCCGGGAACGCAGGTTCTGGCTCTCCATCACCGCTACGATCCGGCGAAGATCTATCAGCAACTGTTTCGCAGTATCGACCGGCCTACTCTCGTAATAGAGAACAAGAGCTTGTACGGAGAATACGTTACCCATACAACAACTCCTGGCTTCTGGTGCGAGCACACGGACGACGATTTTCCCACCACCCGTATCCGATCCACGGCGAGCCCCGATATCACGATTCTCTGCTATGGCGGGTGTCTGACGGATGCGGAAAAGGCCCTCGACCGCCTTTTCGAAGACCACGAAATCATCGGCGAAATCATTTGTCCCAGCCAACTTTACCCCCTGCGGCTCGACCCGATTATCGAATCGGTAAAGAAATCGGGGCGCATGCTGGTGGTAGAAGAAGGACAGTTGTTTTGCGGATTTGGCGCCGAAGTGCTCGCCGCCGTCCACGAGGCCTGTCCTGGGCAACCGCTCCTCATGCGGCGGCAGGGGGCGGCGCCGCACCCGATTCCGTCCTGTAAGCCGGCAGAACTGGACGGTTTGCCGGGAGTCGATTCCATCGTCCGGGATTGCGTCGCGATGGTGCTTCATGGCTGACGCGGTCTCGGTTTCAATCCCACAAGAGACGGTAAATGACGAAAGCGTCCGCATTCTGGAATGGAAGGTGCCTACCGGCGCGCCGGTTGTAAAAGATCAGCTGATCTGTGACGTCGAAACTAGCAAAGCTGTGATGGAGATTTACGCCCCGCAGGCCGGCATCGTCGAGTACACAGCTCTGGCGGGCGATGAGGTGCCGGTCGGCGCAGTCATCTGCCGCATACTTCCCGGAGGCCAAGAGCCCGCGGAACCTGCGCTTCCCCCTCCAGCAACCGAATTAACAACAAACGGAGCAACCGCCGCACCTGCACCTCCCCGCTTCACACCGCTTGCGCGCGCGCTGGCCGGCGAGTACGGCCTGGACCCCTTGTCGTTCGCTCCCGGCTCCATGGTCCGGCGCGACGATGTGCTGCGCAAAGCAGGTAAGCTGCCGCCGGAGACGCCCGGGAAGCGGCCTCGCAAGAGAGAACCGGATAACGAAGATTCCCGCCCGGCGGAGAACCTTCCGGTTCCGGGTGTTCCAATTGCATGGGTCGATCTCCCGCGCAGAAAAACGCTCGAAGCTAGAACTTTGAATCGCGGAAGAGCCATGTCGCTGCAGAGCTCAGTCACGGCAATCTGCCGGCCGAAAGGACTTCGCCCGCGGCTCCAAAAGCTGAGCCCTGGCGCGGGCGTCAACGCTCTCACCGTATTCGAAGCCGCGCGGCTGCTGCGAAAGTATCCGGTTTTCAACGCCATTCATGATCGCGGACGAATAGGACAGTACGGCGAGGTGAATATAGCCTGGGCCATCGACGGTGGGGAAGGACTGGTCGCGCCGGTGATCCGGCAAACGGATCAAAAGAGCATTCATGAAATAGCCGCTATCATGCAGCGCCACATTGAGGGATATGTCAGCAACGAGCTTTCCCCGTCCGATTTTGCCGGCGGCACGTTTACGGTTACCGACCTGTCGGGAGATGGGATCAGTTTTTTTGAACCGCTGATCAGCCAGGGACAATCGGCCATCCTCGGCATTGGGAGTGATTCCGCGGAAAAACAGGAGGAGCTCCTGTATCTGACTCTGGCCTTCGACCACCAGATTTCCGAAGGCAGAAAAGCTGCGCATTTTTTGAGTGACCTCTGCCGGCGTCTGGAGGCGCACGGCTCCGTTGCTTCGGAGCCATCTCAATCTCCCGATGACGAGCGTTACTGCTTGCTTTGCGCTCGGGACAGCAAAGCCCTGCAGGATTTGAAGGCCATCTTACTCAAGTCCGAAATACCTTCCGGATTCGTGTGCTCTCTTTGTGTGGGGGGAGGCTGGTGATGGTCGACGAGCAACAACTGCGTCAATTAGTGGCAAGGATGATCATGGAGGCGCCCGAATCTATCGGCGCCGATACGTCTTTGCGCAGCCTGGACAACAGTCTCGGCGGAGCAAAGTTGAGTTTGGGCCTGAAGCGGCTCGGCTTCGAATCGCCTTTCGGGTTCCGGCCCACGACATTTGGCGACCTGCAGCGTTTGCTGGCTGGTGGCGTCACGCCGGCGCCAGCCCCGGCCGGGCCCGAACCCGTGATCCAGGCAAGCCCGGAGGGCCTTCAAGTAGGCTTGGACGTTCAGGATATCGCTGCTCTACCGCCCGCAGCCGATTTCTGGGAGCACGATTTTTATCAGGGACTGTTCGCCAGCTCTGAAATTGCCTATGCTGTAGTTCAGTCGGATCCGCGTAGTCACCTGGCGGGTTTTTGGTGCGCCAAAGAAGCGCTCCGCAAGTGCGACCCTTCGTTCGGCGGCGTCGATCCGGCTGCGACAGCGGTCGAACACGAGCAAAATGGCAGACCCTATCTGCTGTGGAAGGCTTCGCAAGGCGATGTCCGACTTCCGCACGCACTGAGCATTTCGCACGCCGGCGGCGTTGCCACAGCGATCGCCATCCTAATTCCGGTCGCGAAGCCGACACCGGTCGCAAGCGTCGCCGAGGCTCCTTTGACAATGCAAGCGGAACCGCGTGCGGAAATACCTGCTAAGACGACGGGACGGGGTCAAGGTTGGTTCACGACGTTTTTCGTCCTTATATTCCTCGGCGCCGTCTATGCTTTAACACGGCTCTGGTAGCTGGTTAGTCCCACCGCATCAGTAATTTAGTCGCCCCCTGAAGCTGTCCGTGCTAACCGCCGATGTTAAACTGAATACCAAGCCTCGTGCGCCGATTCTCATATCTCCTGATCTGCTACAACTACCCGCCCGTGCTCGGAGGGTCGGAGATGGAGGCTCAGCGCGTGTCCACTGAGCTGCAAAACCGGGGACATTGGGTGAAAGTCGTGTCTTCAGGCGGCGGTCCGATGCCGAAAGTCACCAACTGGGTGGATCCCTTCGGGGTTCCGGTCAAGCTTTTGGCTGGGAGCTGGCCGGCACGGCTGCGTGGTTACGCTTTCGCCCTGGGCGTAGCATGGACACTTTTCAAAGAGCGGAAGAACTACGAAATCGCCTATTTTTTGATGCAAGGCCTCCACGTGGTGACTGGTTTGCCGGTCGCCAGGCTGCTGAATAAGAAAATCGTCATGAAGTTCTCATGCAGCGGGCAAGTAATCCAGATGAACTCCTCCTGGGTGGGGCGGCTGGAGGTATGGCTATTGCGCCGTTGGGCGTCGAGCATTCTGATTCTCAATCCGGGAATGGAAGAAGAAGCAAGGGAGGTCGGTTTCGATCCGGCACGCATCGGCTGGATGCCTAACCCGATCGATACCAACGAGTTCAGCCCCTGTACGCCAGAGGAGCGGGCTCGCTTACGCAACGAGTTGGGGGTGGAGCCCGATACACCTCTGGTGGTCTTCGTTGGCAGGTTGGACCACCAGAAGAAGATTCCATGGCTGCTGGGCTCGTTTGCACGCGTAGTGCAGGAGCAGCCGCGGGCGGTTCTTGCCGTGCTGGGAGATGGTCCGCTGCGGGAAGAAGTAATGCAGTTGAGCCGCAGTCTGCATCTGGACAACAACGTTGTGTTCACCGGCCGCCTAAGCGCCGAGGGTGTTCTCAAGTGGCTGCGCGCCGGCGACGTTTACACGTTGATTTCCGCCGTGGAAGGTCTGCCCTGCTCATTGATTGAAGCCATGTCGGTAGGAATCGCGCCGGTGGTCAGCAACATCCCCGCCCACACGCAGATCGTGGAGCATGAAACTCACGGCCTGATTACCGAGCTGGGAAATGAGGATTCGGTGGCGCAAGGCCTGCTGCGGCTGTTGCACGACGAGCCGTTACGCAGCCGGCTGGGAGCCGCTGCCCGCCGGCGCATTCTCCAGCAATACTCCACCCCCGAGGTCGGCAACTGCTATGAGCAGCTCTTTGCCGGCGTTCTTGGATCCGATTAGGCGCCGTTCCGATGCCGCCTGCCGCTTCGCTTCTAAACATCGCCACTATCCGCAGGCTTTGGTCGCACCTGGTCATCCGAAACGTGGTGATGCTCTACGTGCTGCAGCTCAGCACCTACCTGCTGCCGCTGCTGGTGCTGCCGTATCTTTCGCGCGTGCTGAGTCCGGAGAAGTACGGAACGATCGCGTTCGCGCAGTTTTTCATGTACTACTTTTTGATCCTGAGCGAATATGGCTTCGGTCTCACAGCGACCCGCAATATCGCGGTGAACAGCCATGATCTGCCGGCGGTTTCCAGGATCTTCAGCAACGTGATGGCGGCGCGTGTGATGCTGATGGCCGTCGGGTTCGTCATCATGATGGGAGTGGTGTTCGCGACGCCCAAGATGAGAGTCAATTGGCCTATTTTCCCGATCGCTTTTCTTGGCGTTGTGGGCAATGTGCTCTTTCCACAGTGGCTGTTTCAGGGGCTGCAGAAGATGCAGCACATCGTCTTACGCGATCTGATCGCCAAGACGCTTTCTCTGATCGCGATCTTCATATTTGTACATAGCGACAAGGATTATCTGCTGGCTGCCGGGCTGCAATCGGCGGGCATGGTTGTGGCAGGCTCCATCAGCCTGATCATCATGCCGCGTGTGACGGGAGTGCATTTTCTGCGCCCCGAGTGGGCCGGCGTATGGACCGAGTTGAAACACGGCTGGCCCGTGTTTCTGTCACTGGCCGCAAATACGACCTACAACTCCACCAACACCTTTCTGTTGGGCCTAGTGGCGGCTCCGGCAATGGTCGCCTACTATTCAAACGCATACCGCCTGATCGTGGCGATCCGGGGCCTGGTATCGCCTCTGGTAACGGCGATTTACCCTTACATCAGCCGCATGGCGGCCGGATCGGGAGAGGATGCAGTCCGTTTTATCCGGCGCTACGCATTTGTGATTACCGCGCCTTTTTTGGCGGTTTCGGTGGGACTTCTGGCCGGTGCGCCGCTCCTGGTGAAAATCCTGTTTGGGCCAAAGTACGTTTATACCGGGGTGTTATTGCAGGTCATGTCCGCGTCGCCATTCCTCTACGCAATTTCGCACTGTTACTGCACTTATTTCATGCTTGCGTTCGGCTATAACCGTGAGTGGTCGCGGCTGATTCTCCGCTCGGCGGTGGTGAACTTTGTGGTTCTCGGTCCGCTGCTGTACCTGATCACACCGGCCATGGCTTTGGCGATTACCGGCATTGTGATCGATCTGTTTGTGGCGGTATCGGCGTACTTTTTCTATCGTAAGCATGCCGGCGAGGCGGAACACAGCACGGCTGCGGGGCCGCTGCAGTCTGAAGTTATACCGTCTGTTTCTGAATAAATATGCCGTCTCTAGGACAGTTTCTGGTAAATGTTCGCCGCGGCGAGAGTCCGTTCTATGCGTTTCTCTACCGGACGGCGAAGTGGGCCTTGGTATTTCGCCTCCCGATACCGCGGTTATTTGTACCGCTCTTCCGGGCACTCTACCATTTGCATTTTGCAATTCGCGGATTGCTGATGCGGGCGGTCTCGTTCTTGTATCGGGAACCGCTTTTCCGGTGCCGCTGCGAACGGGCCGGCAAAAACCTTCTGGTGACCCTGCTGCCGGATGTCGATAGCAATGTTCAGCTGATCGTAGGCGACAACGTAAGTTTGCACGGCAAGCTGAAGATCATGAGCGCAAAATCTTTCGAAAACCCACGTCTAATCGTTGGGGACCGGGTTCACATCGGGCATCTGGCGAGTTTTACCGTGAACCGTGAGATTATCATCGAGGACGGGGTCATGATCGCGTCCGACTGTTACTTCGCCGATACGGATTCTCATCCAAAGGATCCCTCGCTGCGAACTTCCGGGCAGGCGCCCTCGGAACACGAAGTCCGGCCTGTCCGGATTTGCCGGAATGCCTGGATCGGGCACGGCTGCCACATTCTGAAAGGGGTGACGGTGGGAGAGGGGTCAATTGTCGCGGCGGGAAGTGTCGTTGTGAAAGATGTGCCTCCCTACTCCGTCGTCGGTGGCAATCCGGCACGGCCGGTTGCGAAGCTGCGAGAAGGCGAGTGATATTGTTACAATTCAGTGGAACAGCAGCCTCGCTCTACGAGTAACCTCATGACAGAATTGGCTTTAGTCATCCCCACCTACAATGAGAGCGAGAACGTCAA
>DATLBY010000109.1:0-7852 GCA_035526665.1 Bryobacteraceae bacterium | reverse complement strand
GATCTCGGGATGCGGAACGTTTTCACAGACACACCATACAAGAACTTCAACCTGAGTGTGACCGGTGCGTTTAGCGCCTCCGTCACCGAGGCCATCCGAACAAAGCCCAACGCGCACACCATTTCCGACACGCTCCGCTGGATTAAGGGCCGTCATGAAATGACGATGGGCTTTGAATACCGGAAGCAGACCCTCGACAAGAATTTTCGTTGGCTTCTCGACCCGGCGATGACGTTTGACGGCAGCTTCAGCGGCTCGGGCATCGCCGATTTTTTCCTGGGCAAGCCGTCTCTCCTCGACGAGATGGCTTATGGCGAAATTGGTGTGCAAGAGTTTCCGGTCTACATCGGTTTTCTGCAGGACAACATCAAGGTGACACCAAAGCTGACCTTGAATTTGGGAGTCCGGTACGAGCCAACGATTCCGTACCGGGATCTGGGTAACCGGGTGAGCGTATTCCGGCCGGGCGTTAAGAGCCAGGTATTCGTCAATGCTCCCACTGGGCTCTTGTTCGTGGGCGATCCGGGCGTGCCGGAACGCGGAACAGAGGCGGATATGAATAATTTCGCTCCCAGAGCCGGATTTGCCTGGGCGGTAGCGAAACGAACCAGTATTCGTTCGGCTTACGGAATTTTCTATGACTCCTCTCCCATGAGCGCCATCACAAATGCGTTCCAAGGTGTCGCTCCGTTTGGAACACGGCTGCGAGTCCGCCCGCCGCTTGGTCCTTTCGAGGATCCGTTCCTGGGTAAGAACCCTTTCCCCATGCCTTTTCCCCCTCCAAAGGACATCGCATTTCCACAGGGACTGGCGGCAGCGACGTGGCCGGATCGCTACACCACGGGCTACATTCAAAGCTGGCACTTCACCATCGAGCGGGAAGTGATTGCAGACTGGTTGGTGCGCATTGCCTATGCCGGGTCGAAGGGAACCAAGCTGCTGCAAGGGGAGCAGTTGAACCCGCCGCTTTACATACCCGGCCAGTCCACTGCATCGAACATCAACCTACGGCGGCCGTACGGGCCAACGTTCGACACCATTACTCTGGTGAATAGCGTAGGAAGTTCCAACTACAATTCGCTGCAGCTCACGTTGGACAAACGTTTCAGCAAAGGGCTGACGCTGCAATCCAATTACACCTGGGGAAAGTCGATCGATTTCGGTTCGGGTGGTGGAACACAGTGGCCGAGCCTGACCCCCGGTAATGCGTCCTATGACCGGGGCCTCTCGGACTTTCATCATGCGCACCGGTTCGTCAGTTCGGGCTTATGGGAATTGCCCGGACTGAAAGAAAGAACGGCTCTCCTGAAGTGGGTGCTCGGAGGCTGGCAAGCGAGTGGCGCGATGATTCTTCAATCAGGCGCCGCGTTTTCCGTTCAAGCAGGGCGTGACAACACGTTAACGGGGTTTGGGAACCGGGCTAACCTGGTGGGCGACCCCAGCCGGGCTGCGCGCACCGATCCAAATCGCGACCCGGTGCTCGAATGGTTCAACACCAAGGCGTTTGCCCATAATTCTCCGGGAGTCTATGGCAACTCAGGAAGAAATATCATTTTTGGTCCCGGCTTGGCGAATGTCGACTTCGCAGTGTCGAAACACTTTCCTGTAACGGAACGAGTCCGGCTGCAGTTCCGGAGCGAGTTTTTCAACCTGTTAAACCACGCGAATTTCAACGAGCCTAACAGTACCCTGACGTCGGGCACTTATGGCAGGATCACGAGCGCGATGGACCCACGCATTCTGCAATTCGCGCTGAAACTGATGTTTTAAGTTCATGAAAAATCATGAGAGTTTATAGTTTGCTTTTGTTTACCGCGCTGCTGCCGGGAGAGACGCTTGCGCCGCTGAAGCCCGGAGCGCCGCAGGCACTCGGTGGAGATGTCCAGTTGGAGCAGCGCGGCGGGAGTTTGCGGCTTGCCGCACGGCTCGCTGAGCCCGGCGGCAGAGTGCTGGCACGATCTATGGGACGCAATCCGGTGTGGGAGAAAGACGCACCGGGTTCCCCCGAAGTGGAAGACCGTGTGGGCTGGCGTATCGGGTACAAGAGTTCCGCCGGGCTGCAGCGCAACCTCTTCATTGAATTCAACCCATGGGGCGGCTACCGCGCGGAGGAAGGCGGTCAACTAACGCGGGATCTCGGGATCGTGCGTTCGGCGAAGGTGACAGAGGAGGGCTGGAACGTCGAGGCCACACTACCGCTGAATGTGTTGGATATTGATTGGAACTCGCCCTCCATCCAGTGGCGGGCGGAACGCGTACGATCGCGGCGGGCGCTCGCGCCTGAATTCCGGTGGCAGTGGCCCGCAAGTACCGAGTTCGCCACTCTCCGGCTCACGGCTGAATCGAAAGCACAAATGCCTTCAGTTCCTGCTCCAGCGGAAGCGACGAAGGACGCGGCGATCGAGATTGGCCGGGTGCTTCGTCTGCCCGCGGCAATTGCCGATTGGGAAGACCCGGCTTGGCAGGGAATCCCCGCATTCGAATTATCCCGGAACGAACCCGAGCGGCGCGCGCCGAAATACCGGACGCAGATTAAATGGATGCACGACGGCCGAACCTTGGCAATACTGGCCCGCATGGAAGAACCGGCACCGGTGGTGGCGCGGGCTGGAGGACGCGACGCCCCCATCAACGGCGATGACCACATAGGGATCTACCTGACAACGAGCGGATCGGCGTTCCTGGAAATTATCGTCAATCCCGCCGGCGCCATCCGGGACGTGCGTGGAAGCGGCCCGCGAATTACGCAACCCCGGGCCAGCTGGAATGCAAGTATCGAAGCCCAGGCGAATATTCGTCACCGGCATTGGATTGCGCGGATCAATATTCCGCTGGATGAGTGCGCCGCGGTTTTGGGGGAGATTGGGATTCCCAAGCAATGGCGGATTCTGCTGGCCCGCCATCGAGCGGCGCGACCCGAGGAGGCCGAGGAATCAAGCGCGCTGGCTCCGGCGGACGGGAGCGGCAGCTTACTGGCCCCGCGGCGCTACCATGCCATGGTCTTGCGCGATGAGGATCCTTCGCGCGTAAAGCGGCCCCAAAGCTACAAGGTAGAAACTAAGCAGGGCCTTGAGAACGATCTGGCCGCGCTCGATTCCCGAGTATGGCCCCTGCTATACCGCCGGACGCGGGCCGTGCGCACGATGGTGCCGAATTATTTACACAAGAAGGCGGAGCATGCTGTGCTGGCTGAGCGCTCGGCTTGGGAGAAGGTGCAAACGCGGGCGGATTGGGAACAATTCCGCGACCAGCGGATGCAGGCGCTGAAGCAGTGGGCCGGGACGTTTCCGACGGCGAAGCCGCCACTTGAGGCACGAGTGACGGCGCGGCGCCAGGGAGAAGGCTACCGGCTGGAAAATATCGTCTTCCAGATTCGCCCGCAGTACTGGATGGCAGCAAACCTGTATTTGCCCACGCAAGCAAAACAGATCCCCGGCATCATCATCGTGCCGAGCCAGCACTACCCCAAAACACAAGGTGAGCTGCACGATATGGGGGAGATGTGGGCGCGGAGCGGATCCGCCGTGCTGATCATCGAGCGGCCCGGTTACGGCGAACGGACCGAGACCACGCCATATTACCGGCAAGGAACCGGCTCCCGCTTTAATTTCAGTAAGCAGCTGTTCCTGGTTGGGGAAAGTTACTCCGGCTGGTCGGCCTGGGACGTGATCCGGTCGGTGGATTTCCTGTACGAGCGTCCGGAAATTGATAAACAGCGGATTATTCTGCTGGGCTCGGTGGCCGGAGGTGGAGAGATTGCGGGCATGGCCGCAGCGTTGGATCCGCGGATCACGGCGGTAGCGCCGTACAACTACGACCAGGGACACGTTCGCATCCACGGCGATCTTCCAGGACAGATCGCAGGACAATTTTCGCCTTGGCTCATATCTGCCTCGGTGGCGCCCAGGAAGTTTATCCGGGCATTTGAGTTCGGCTGGGAAGGCGCCGAGGAACCGGATTACCCAAACCTTTGGGTAGACGGCATGGAGCGATCACAGAAAGTCTGGGGGTTCTACAATGCCGCTGAGAATCTGGCGACGACGCAGGCCTATGGATTGATCAGACTGAGTATGGAGCGGGTGAGCCACTGCTTCAGCATAGGACCCCAGCAACGGCTGGGCCTTTATCCCATCTTCCAGCGCTGGTTCCAAATGGCGTTTCCGTCGAAAAAGGATCTCAGCATATTGCCGGACTCGGACCTCTCTACAAATCCAGACCGGGAGGAAGCGCGGCGCCAGGAAGCGGTGCGCCGGCGGCCGCACTCCGATCTGCTGAGCATCACTCCGGAGGCAGCGCTTCAGTTGAAGCGGAAAGCGATGCATCAACTGGCGTTTGAATCGGGCAAGGAACAGTTGGATGCGGCACGCGCGCGGCGCCGCACACTTAGTGCGAAAGAGCAAGCTACGCAATTGCGAAATGAATTGCAGCGTGTCCTCGGAGACATTGACCCGGTAGATGCGCCAATGGTAGAGAATCTTTGGAAGCGATCACTGGTGGGCGCGGACATACAAGCTCTCAGTCTGACCGTCGAAGACGGCATCTCCGTACCCGTGCTGTTGCTCACGCCGGCGGGAAACAAGGCGGCTCCGGTGGTAGTGACGATTGCGCAACAGGGTAAAGAGCGATTTCTAGCGAATCGATCGAGCGAAATTGCAAAGCTTCTGGCTGCCGGGATCGCCGTGTGCTTGCCAGACGTGCGCGCGACCGGTGAAACCGCTTCCGCCGGCGAGCGAGGCGATGGCGGAACCTATCAAAGAATGGCGCAAACAGAGTTCGACCTGGGAAGGAGCCTGTTGGGTTCGCGGTTGAAAGATCTACGCACGGTGCTGGCCCATTTGAAGCGGCGGACCGACGTCGATGGAAAGCGATCGCGATGTGGGGCGACTCCTTCACGCCACCGAATGATGCGGCGTTCCTGCCGGACGATCGGGAATACGACGGTGGGCCGCACGTTCAGCGGCAGGCGGAACCCATGGGAGCGCATCTTGCCTTGTTGGCTGCGCTATATGATGACCAAGTGCGTGCCGTGGCCACGCATGGAGGACTAGCGGGGTATCTGACCGCGCTGGAACAGCCACTCGCTTACATCCCCATTGAGGATGTAATCTTCGGTGTGCTGAAATCCGGGGACATCGCTGACATGGCGGCTGCCCTAGCACCACGGCCCTTGTTGATGGAGAGCCTGGTGAACGGGCGGAATATATTGGCGCCAGAGAGCCTTCTGCATCAGACATTCGACACCACGCTGGAAGCCTATAGAAAAAGCAACGCTTCAGCCAAGCTCGCTCTGCGCAGCGCGCCAAAAGATATCAGCGCCTGGTTGATTGCTCAACTCCAGTGAGGCTGCCGGCGCTTGGCTTCGCCGTGGCCCTCGTGTGCGTGGCAGCGCAAGACGGCTATGTCGGGGCCACGGCGTGCTCCGGCTGCCACAAGGCGGAATACACAGGCTTCCGGCAAACGCCAATGGCGCGATCTCTGCAGCCCATCAGCCGGAATGCCGCGCCGGAGTTCAGGACGCCGCGCGCATTTCTTCATTCGAAGACTGGCCGTGGGTATCGCATCTCGGGTCAGAACGCATTGCTGATCCATGAATCCGCTACGCAAAACGGACGGGTGACCTACACCGACTCCCGGCGACTGAGTTACGCGATCGGATCCGGCACTCATGCGCGCTCTTTTTTAACGGACCGCCCGGGACGGTTGTATCAGGCTCCAGTTACGTACTTTAGCCAATCCCGGCGCTGGGACATGTCCCCCGGATACGACACGGACAGCTATGTGGGCTTCTCGCGCCGCGTGACCGCGAACTGCCTCTTTTGTCACGCCGGGCGTGTCGATGTCCAGAACCAGGCGGGCGATCTGTTCCAGACGCCGCCGTTCGCCGAAACCGGGATTGGTTGCGAACGATGCCATGGACCTGGGCAGGGGCACCTTACCGGCCGGCCAGGTGCTATCGTGAACCCGGCCAAACTGTCCAGCGAGCGACGCGACGAAATATGCGAGCAGTGTCACTTATTTGGCGCAGCGCGAGTATCGCAGCCCGGTAAATCTCCCGCCGGATACCGGCCGGGAAAACCACTCGGCGACGTCTTAGCGATCTACGTCTACGATGCGGCGATTGCCGGCGATGCCAGCGTAACCAGTCATCCTTTAGAAATGAAACAGAGCAAGTGCCGCCAAAAATCGGCGGGGAAGTTGTGGTGCGGATCGTGTCACGAAGTCCACCGGACATTACCGGCAGCCGGCAGCGCGGCCTTCTACCGCAACAGATGCCTGAACTGCCATCCCAAGGAGGCATGCAACCGCCGTGCGGAACCGGCCAGCACGGCGCATCGGGACAATGATTGTGTCGCGTGCCACATGCCGAAACGTCCTGTGGTGGAATCTGCGCACGTCACCTTCACGGATCACCGAATCATGAGAAGTCCAACGTCTCCTGCTGCCAATCAGGAGCGATCCATAGCCAAGCTGCGGCTAATACTGCCGGCACAACAGGACGATCCAGTGACCGCTACTCGCAACCTCGGCTTCGCTTATGCAGAGATAGCGAGTTCTACCGGAGAAAACATCTTTTTTCGGAAGGCTGTCGAACTTTTGCAACCGCTGCGCGGAACGAGCATCGCGGACGCAATGTTTTGGCAGACCGTGGGAGAAGCCGAGTTGGCGCTGGGTGAGGCTATCCAGGCGCAAGAAGCTTTTCAAACGGCTGCCGGTCTGGACCCCGGCGCAGCGAGCGCGCATTACGGCAGCGGGTACCTATTCCAACTCCAAGGCAGACGCGCGGAAGCGATCCAAGCCTACGAGCGAGCGCTGCGTGCAGACCCGTATAAGGCTGAGGCGTGGAGCAACCTGGCAGCCGCGTATCTCGAGGCAGGGATGAAGGCCAAAGCTCTGGAGGCGCTGGAGACAGCCCTAAAACTCGAACCCGGAAATCTGGGCTGGAGAGCCACGCTTCAGAAAATGAAAATAAGGAAATAGTGCCCCTCAAAACTGCGCCAGGATCCACTCTGACAATGTCTGAGTGCCCGGAGTGCTTTTCACGGTCATTCGTCCACCGCTCGCCTGGTAGGCAGCGAAGGTAACTGCAAGCGTGCTGTCTATCTCCGGCTGCGATAACGGGCGATTTCTTCCATTGATGGGCTCCGCGATCAACAGCGCCTGCGGCGAGACTGCCGCGGCAGCGTCGGCGATATCGCCGGCCTCCACGATGCCGGGAATAATCACGTCCGATGGCACATACGTAAACTGGCTGTCGAGGACGGAAAGGTAGCTCCCCAAAGTGCGCCGGGCGGCGATGGCGCGTAAATCGCCCTCGTACAGGCCGGCAAGAATGGCGAGCAGGCCGCCCAGCGGCTCTGCCTGTTGCTGGATGTCGGGACCGATGCGCCATCCGGCCGCTTCATCCAACAGCAGCCGTGCTGGATTTAACGGGATATCCGAGTCGCCCCACACCGCGATGCGTTGCAAATCTACATCCGAACGTTTCCTCAGGTAGGAGAGCACCGTGCGCAGATCTTTGAGGCGCGCTCCTAACAACGTCTTCCCGAGCATCAGCTCGCTGGCTGCCTGAGAGATGCCCGTGCTTCCGGGGTGACGCCGTTGATCCAACGATGTCTCTCCAACTCCGCGCACATCCATCAGACAGACAGCGGCGCCTCCGCGCAGCAGAGCCCGAACTTCGGTAAGCCGGTTGTGCATGAAACGTTCGCTTCCGCTCTGAGAGACAACGGCGACTACCGGTAACGGCCGGCTTCCAGACGCAAGCGGACGCAGCATCAGCACGGGAATGGTGATCCCCTCCTCCACCGCAACCGTGATACCCTCCACGCGCGCGCTTTGCCATTCGCGCGTC
>DATLBY010000108.1:0-23770 GCA_035526665.1 Bryobacteraceae bacterium | reverse complement strand
TTTTCCGCCCGCTGGAGCACGCGGTCACCTACGAATGGATGCCGATTCCCGCCAGGTTTTCAGCGCCCGATATCGGATTTCGCTGCGTTCGCGGTCTGGAGTGATAAGCAGTTAACGGGCGATCAGGCCGCGGCAGTCGCGATTCATCTCCCACATGCGTCCGCGCAGCCAAGGTACAAAGCCGGGTGCGGTTCGCCGTAGGGTCCATGGCGCGAAGCCTATATTGAAATTGCGGCGATCCACCCAAAGCTGCGCATCGGGCTTCCCGGGAAACTCGATAGTTTCTATAATTCCCGTATCGCACGAATTCACCTGGGCCACGCGCCCTCCGCCGGCATCGCCGTAGACACTTTGCGGACCCCAGTCTTCCATAAATTTATCGAACGAATACTGGGGACATGGTTGCGCCTCGGTGCAGCCCCACAACGCATACGCGGCCCTGTGGTCTTTGCGCTGAAGATCCTGCAGGAAGGCCTTTACCAGCCGCTCTTCGCGATAGTTCCGGAAGTAGAAGAAAAGAACGACTGCCAGAATCGCCAGTCCGATAGCCGTTCCCACAAGCCAGAGGACGGTTTTCTCGCGTCGGACCTCACTGGTGCCATAGCCCTCGAGAAAGCCCGCCATATCCCAATTTTACTGCGCTACTTTGCCGGGTAGGTTTTGTCGTAAGCGGTTGTAGCGTCTTTGGTCATCTCGAGCGCCGGCTTGTAATAGATCGTATTCGTCACGTCCACTACCATGTCGAGACCCCGCTCTTCGGCCAGCTTTTTCACTACGTCGGTCATGCGGCCGCCGGACTTCTGCAGAATGTCGTTGCGGTCGCGGTCCACGTCGGCCTGAAGGTCCTCACCCAGCCGTTGCAGTTCACGCTGCTTCCGTTGGCCCGTCGCCTGCAGGTTCTGTTCCGCCTGCGGAGTCAGTTTCCCTTGTCCGGCCTGCAGTTGATTCTGAAGATCCGCCAATTCCTTTTGCAGTTTCTCGATTTGTAATTGGCGGGGCTTGTAGCGCGCCTCTAATTCCGCCTGGGCTTTCTTGATTTCCGCAGTGTCCAGGATGGCGCTTTGGACGTTGATGATGGCGACTTTAATCTGGGCGGGGGCGATCGCAAGCGAGGCCAGCAGCACTAGGCTGAAACGCAACATAGTTCTCATACACTCCTGGAAAGATATAACTATTAGATTAGCCTGTTTCGGGGGCCTTACGGGGAGAAGCGCTCCCCTATCCTAGCTGAATAGGGGATAAGACGCGCCGAGGCGATTATTCCAGTACGCCCAGAATCTCGTCTTCGCGCAGAATTAGGTACTTTTCTCCTTCAACTGTGACTTCCGCTCCGGAGTACTTGCCGAACAGAATGCGGTCGCCTGCCTTCACGTCTACGGCCGTCTTCTCTCCGGTTTCCAGGAGTTTGCCGTTGCCTACGCTCACCACGTCGGCTTGCTGGGGCTTTTCCTTCGCCGAATCGGGAATGATAATGCTTCCGGCTTTCGATTCTGATTCCTCAAGCCGTTTCACGAGGACACGGTCGTGCAGCGGACGAATTTCCATGGTGGTCTTCCTTTTTTTTGCGAACCGGTTAGGGATGTGTCGCGCAGGTTTTTTTCTCCTGCCCGACGACTCACACTATACTTGGGCGGGGCAGACGGTGTCAATCGGGCCGGGCAGTACAATGCGGTATGGCACAAGCGTATATTGGCACTTCAGGATTCGCTTATCCCAGCTGGAAACCGGCTTTTTACCCGGAAAAGCTGCCTGCGGCCAAATTCCTGCAGCATTACGGAGCCCGTTTGACCAGCTCCGAAATCAACTACACATTCCGCCGCCTGCCTTCGGCGAAAACCCTCGAAAAATGGGTCGAGGCGACGCCCGAAGGCTTCCTCTTCGCCATAAAGGCGCATATGAGGATTACTCATATTCTAAAGCTCAAGAACACGGGTGAGTTCCTGGAACTCTTTTTCAAGGCGATCGAGCCGCTGCGCAGCGCCCGGCGCCTGGGCCCCATCCTTTTCCAACTTCCCCCCAGTATGAAGCTAGATCTCGAAACTTTGCGCTCGTTTCTTCCGCTATTGCCGGATGATCTTCGCTATACATTCGAGTTTCGGCACGATTCGTGGCTGCAGCCCGACACCTATGCGCTGTTGGCGGAATATGGGGCGGCTCTCTGCCTGGCTGAATCCGAGAAACTGGTGATTCCCAAGGTCCTGACGGCGAATTTCATGTATTCGCGGCTGCGTAAACCCGAGTACACTGCTGAGGATCGCGCGGAAATCGCGGTTCAGCTGACCAGAGTGTTGTTCGAGGGGAAGGACGTCTTTTTATACTTTAAACATGAAGAGCGGCCCGAGGGAGCGCTTTATGCCGAAGACGTCCTGGTAAGGGTGAAAATCACTGCCCCCAGCGTGTCACCGGGACTGCGTCTCTGACCGAGGGAAAATTTTTTTTCATAATTACTTCAGCGCGTTAGAAGACATTTTGTACTTTTCAGCATCGCCGAGATTGTGCTAGTATAGGATTGCTTTCGAATGGACCAGCGCCTCGAACCCGGTCCCTCGCAAAATCCCCACGGAGTGAATAACACCAAAGAATGAGCTTTACCGTTTTCCTCGGAAATTTGCCCATCTGGGTAACCGCCGACGATATCCGATCGTGGCTTACCGCAGAAAACCTGGTTTCGGATGCTGTCAAGGTAATCCGTAATCCGGAAACCCAGGAATCCAAGGGATTCGCCTTCATCGACGCACCGAACGCCGAGGAGATGAACTCCATTATCCGCCGCTTCGATCGTGCACCTCTTGAGGACCGTCTCCTGCGGGCCAATCCTGCTCAGCCGCCCAAGTCTAAAGGTCAAGTCGGAACTCCCGTGCCTGCCGGCGCTGCCACTCCGAGTGGACAAGGCGCCCGTCCCTCCATGACGACGAGCGCGGTCGACCGCAATCGGCGGGCCGGCAAAAAGCACAAAAAGAACGGGAGCACGAGTCAGGGCCCGCAGAGCGCGTTCGCCGAAGAATTAGCGAAAGCCCTGTAGCCCAGGTCTCTGAAGTATTTGTTTGCAACAGTATTAACAACGGGTTAGACTAATCTAAATCCTGCCGTGACTTGTGACACTCCCAGTCAGCAGGGGTGGATTGTGTGAATGACCTAATCGTCATACGCCTGTTATTTTGCTTACTTGTTGGCGCTGTCGCTTATTTTTTACAACCTTTTGGATTGAATGGCCCGCTGGCAGCCGCAGCGGGCTTTGCCATTGGCCTGGTCCTTCTCGTCGTCGAGTTCCGGATTAAACGCGTCAGTCTGAAGCGGCTGGTCGGCGCCTGTATCGGCGCCACACTCGGGATTCTCACCGCCTCGATGATCGCTTTGGTTATCGGCCACGCCAAACCCAATAATCCAACGTCGCAGTTTTTTCAGATTGCTATTCTGGTGCTCCTGGCCTATGTTGGTCTAGCCGTGGGAGCAAGTAAGGGTGAGATGCTGAACCTGGCGGCGCTTGGCGGCATTGTAGGGGGAGAGAAGTCAACCAGGCACTCCTTCAACATCCTGGATACCAGCGTCATCATTGACGGCCGCATCGCCGATATTGCGGAGACCGGATTCCTGGATGGAGTCCTCGTCATCCCGCAATTCGTCCTGCGAGAGCTGCAGTTGGTGGCCGACTCGGCCGACTCCATGAAGCGCAACCGGGGCCGCCGTGGGCTGGATGTGCTGCAGCGGATCCAGAAAATGCCGCGGCTCACTGTCCAGATCATGGAGGACGACTTCCCGAATATTCGGGAGGTCGACATGAAGCTGGTCGAGCTGGGAAAGTTGTATGACTGCAAGGTAGTCACCAACGATTTCAACCTTAATAAGGTTGCTCAGCTGCACGGTGTGGAGATTCTGAACATCAACGAGCTGGCAAATGCCCTCAAGCCCATCGTGCTGCCCGGTGAGACGATGCGCGTCTTTGTTTTGAAGGAAGGCAAGGAATACAACCAGGGGGTCGCCTATCTGGACGACGGCACAATGGTAGTGGTGGATAACGCCCGGCGCATGATTTCGAAGACGATCGACATAACCGTCACAAGCGTGCTGCAGACCACAGCGGGCAAAATGATTTTCGGGAAGTTTGACGAGCGCAGCCACGCGATCTATGAGAAGCCTCAGCGGGAACAGACCAGCGCGGCCGCTGGAACCGCTCAACATTCCTGATATCGCTGTTACAATCAAAGTCCGGTCATGAAAGTATCTGTTATTCTTCCGGCCGCGGGTCTTGGGACCCGTATGGGGCGGAGCCAACCAGAAAAAGCGGGAACGAGCCGAAAGCAGTTTATGTTGCTGGAGGGTTCGCCGATTCTGCTGCATACCGTGCGAAAGTTTGCCGCCTCTCCGCTAGTCCATGAGATTGTGATCGCTCTCCGCGGCGAGGATATTCCCTGGGCAACGGATCTGCTGAAAGAGATTTCCCAGCAAAAACCCATACGGTTGGTGGAAGGCGGAGATTCCCGGCAACAGTCTGTGGAAAATGCCCTCGCCAGCCTCTCGGAAACCATCGATTTAGTGGCGGTGCACGATGCAGTCCGCCCGTTCATCGACTTGGCTACGATTGAAAAAGTGATCCTGCAAGCAGCGGAGACCGGAGCGGCAATTGTTGGTATTGTCCCGGTGGACACGGTCAAACTGGTGCATCTCAATAAGATTCGCCAGACACTCACGCGCGAGCGGCTGATCCTTACCCAGACGCCTCAGGTGTTCCGTTATAGCCTGATTCGCAAGGCTTTCGACAAAGCCCGGGAGGACGCCTTTACCGGCACCGACGAATCGAGCCTGGTGGAACGCCTGGAGCAGGTTGAGGTGAGCGTTGTGCCGGGGAGCGACCGTAATATCAAGATTACCCGTCCCACGGACATGGACCTCGCACGGCTCTTTCTGAACCTGGAAAATGCCGAGCGCAAAGCATCGTGACGGAATTCAGAACGGGTTTGGGGTGGGACAATCACCGGATTGCTCCCGGCCGGGCTCTAATTTTGGGTGGTGTGACGATACCTGCGGACTTCGGCCTGCAGGGTCATTCCGATGCCGATGTGCTCGCGCACGCCATTACAGATGCGATTCTGGGCGCGGCCGCTCTCGGCGACATCGGCATGCATTTTCCGGATACCGATGCCAAATGGGGCGGCGCCGATAGCCTGGAATTTCTGCGCCACGCCTGTGCGTTGGCTGGGTCCAAAGGATTCACGGTTGTCAACGTGGATTCCACCGTGATCCTGGAACGGCCGAAGCTGAAGGACTTCCGGACTGCCATTCGGGAGAAGGTGGCCGCCACCATTGGGATTGACCTGGATCGCGTGTCGGTAAAGTTCAAAACAGCCGAAAAGGTAGGACCCGTAGGTGAGGGTCTTTCAGCGGAATCGCAGGCTATCGTTCTGTTGCGGAAGCTTTAAGGCATAATAGAAGCCTAGGGCTCTATGCGGAACATCCTCGCGTTAGCATTGTTTGCTGCTGGTGGACTTTCCGCTGCGGACCCGACGTATTCACGCGAGATCGCCCGCATCACGCAATCGAAATGCCAGCAATGCCATCGGCCTAACGACATCGCGCCATTCGCGTTGATGAACTATTCCGACGCCAGCACGAATGCCGAAGACATTAAACGCGTCGTCAGCGAGAAAATCATGCCGCCTTGGAAACCGGTACCGGGCCATGGTGAATTCACCAATAGTTATGGCTTGACGGACGAAGAGCGCCAGACCATTATCGATTGGGTGAACGCTGGATCGCCCGAAGGCGATACGAACGACCTGCCCGAAGCCGCGCCCGAAAAAGGCGAATGGCAGTTGGGGGATCCCGATCTCGTGCTCGAAATGCCGGAGGTTTACACTGTTCCCCGCCGGCAGGACGTGTATCGCTGTTTTGTCATTCCGACAGGGCTGGATGCCGACAAGTTTGTCAGCGCGGTGCAGGTCCTCCCGGGCAACAAGCAGATTGTCCACCACGTGTTGCTGTTCGTAGACTCCACCGGCCAAGCCGAACAGCTCGACGCGGCCGAAGAGGGTCCCGGCTACACCTGTTATGGCGGCCCCGGCATCGACGGTAGCCAGGGCGGAATTGCCTCTATTCTGGATCTGGTGTCCGGACTCGGGGGTTGGGTTCCCGGGACTCGCATTCAGCCGCTTCCTGAGGGCGTGGCCATCGGTCTGCCGAAGAAAGCCAAAATCGTCATGCAGGTCCACTACTATCCGGCGGGACGCCCCGGCCCGGATCAGACCAGGATTGGCCTCTACTTCTCCAAGGCTCCGGTTAAGCAGCGGCTCCGGTATATTCCGATTGTGAATACGACGTTCAAGATTCCGCCGGGTGAATCCGCCAAGGTGGTAACGCAGAATTTCCGAATTCCGTTCCTGTTCGATGCTAAGGCCTATCAGATAGCGCCGCATATGCATCTTCTAGGGCGTCAGATCAAGGTCGAGTTCGAAAATCGCGGCGAGCGGCAGGATTTAATTTACATCGACGACTGGGATTTCAACTGGCAAGGGTTCTACAACTTCGTGGAGCCGGTAAATCTGCCGGCGGGCTCCAACTTGAAGCTCACCTGCACGTTTGACAATACTGCCGGCAATCCCAAAAATCCGAGCGATCCTCTCAGGGTGGTGGGCTGGGGAGAAGGTACGCAGGACGAGATGTGCCTCGCGTTCCTTGGAGTCACGCTGAACATCGAAAACCTCTCCACCTCATTCCAACCTCGGGTGCAATAGGGGTGCAAGGGCAGCCTGTGAGGCCGCCTGGACCCCGCAGCCGTCCTCTAATCGATCTCTACCCTGAATTCAGGACTAATCCAGCCGAATTTCTGCCGTACCGTGGCGCGTCAGTATGGGTATATCGCGTATTTCCAGCTGGGAAATCAGCATCTGTATCTTCGAATCACCTGACTTCGTACAGGATGTGCTTATCACGCGAGCTTCTTCGTTTATGAAAAGCAAGATGATGCAGCGTGCCAAATTGGTAGTCGGAGAGGGCCTCCTGACGAGTGAAGGGCGGTTTCACCTGCGCCAAAGAAGACTGGCGCAGCCGGCTTCCACCGCCATAGAATCGCCGGGTATGCCACCAGCATGACGGCGTGCGCGCTTACCGCCCAATCCCGGTGGTGTTCAACACCATGCTGCTGCCGTTTTCCGATCTTCTGCAAAAGCTTCCGCTGCCCCGGATGAAACGGTTTCAGAAGGCTAAAGAGAAGCTGGAGCAGATTATCTACGCGATGATTCGTGAAGGCGGGCAACCGGGCTGGACAATGGCGATCTGCTGAGTATGCTGCTGCTGGCGGAAGACGAGCAGGGTGACGGCTGCGGCATGAGCGACACTCAGGTTCCCGATGAAGCGATGACTCTCTTCCTCGCAGGCCATGAGACCCACAGCCAATGCGCTCACATGGACCTGGTACCTGCTCTCGCAGCATCCTGAGGTGGAGGCGCGTTTCCATGCGGAGCTCAATGATGTCTTGGCGGGGCGCACCCCCGGATTCGAGGATGTTTGCCCGGCTCGTCTACACCCGGCAGCTTTTCAGTGAGTCGACGCGATTGTACCCACCGGCCTGGGCGCTCGCAAGACTTGCACTACAAGATTATTCGGCTGGAGAGCACCGGATACCGGCGCAATCGGTCTCCCTACCTAATGCAGCGCGATTCGCGATACTTTCCTGATCCGGAGCGCTGGACTGGGGACGACCGGGATTCACGTCCGAGATATAGCTATTTTCCCTTCAGAGCGGGTCCACGGATCTGCATCGGCGAGCAGTTTGCGTGGACGGAGGGAATACTGGTGCTCGCGGCCATCGCTCAACGCTGGCGGATGCGCGTGGATCCGTCTCAGAAAGTGGCTACCCTGCCGCAAATCACGCTGCGCACACGCTATGGAATGCGCATGCGCTTGGAAGAGCACAAGGGGTAAACCCTACAATCAAAAACAGAAGAAGGATGGCTGGGAGGCAGGGATTCGAACCCCGATAGGCAGATCCAGAATCTGCAGTCCTACCGTTGGACGACCTCCCAGTAACCGATTCATAGTATAACATTCGACCCGATTGACACGCGACATTTAGAGCAAATTTTGCTGTTTACGGCCGCCCGTTTTGCCCGGAACCCTTCCATATCGCTCGAAATACGCACACCACGCCGCTGTGGTCTCGGCTGGTTCGAACTGTTCTTTCCAATAGCGCCGTAACACCGCCGCTTTTCGGATCATTCTCTTCTCCAGAGCCTCCCGGCTGGCTTTCGCGCCTGGGATCTGCTTCAGCAGCTTGCGGGCCGTGACGCAATCGTTGATCTCTCCCATCAGCCGCTGTAATTGCCTGAGGATCTCGAGTTTTGCCTGCAAACCTGGTCCGAACACCGGCAAAAAAAGCTCCAGCGTGTAGCGATAGCGCTTCACGGCGAGCCGGAAGCCGTGCAGATGCCGCCCGGACTTCTTGTGCCTCATGGCCAGATGTCCGTGTTTCAGAAAATCCTCGGTAAGTTCCGGCAGTCGCTTGCGGAGATTTTCGGTGAGAGATCGGCCGCCGTTCCAGAGCTGCTTCATAAGTGGGCAAGCTTCAGGCTTGTTCTCCATTTCCCGGACAGGCCCGGTCGGCCCAGTCCGTGGAGCTGTTGGGACAGCCTATGTTTAGCCTCTTTTCGCTGCGCTTCCAATTCCTTGGCGCCGGGAGCGTCCGCAATCAGCCGGAGCGTAATGTCGCGATTGCGCACCTCACCGGCTGCATCCATCACTTCTTTTAAACTTTTCCGGATCTTTTTTGCTGCGCCATGCGGCAGATACTGTTGGAACACACGCAACGCCTGGTCAAACCTGCGGATGGCGACGCGGGCATGATGCACCGACGAAGCGTCCTGGCGGCCGGCCGCGCGATGGAGTTCGAAGACGAGTTGATCCAAGAGTTCGGACACACGCTGGAGCCCAAACTCTCGCATGGTTGGTTCCTTCATCTCGCTACCGTTTTGCCCGCACCAGGGTCAGCGGGAGGTTGTACACCTGACGGAATACATCGCCGGCGCGCTCCGCGGCCCAGGTCTCCAGATCCAGATCGCCTTCGCCGCGCACCACCAGGCTAACGGCTCCATTATTCAGCTGACACTCCACTTCCTCGACCTTCTGCTCCCGTCCACTATCCAGCCCGTCGGCGATTCGCAGCAGCGGCGCGAGCATCTGAAGCGTCCGCTTGTCATCCGCGGAAAGAGATTGAAATTGTTCATGACGCGGCGAAGGCATCGACTTCCTGTGATACCGGCAGAGAAGCCCGACGAGTCGGCGCTCCAAATCGGTGAATCCGGGCATGTCGGAGTTCAACACCAGGTAGGACGAATGTTTGTGATGGCCCGTATCGCTAACAAAATGGCCGGTATCGTGAAGATATGCGGCTGCTTCGAGCAATCGCCCGCTGTCGGGAGCCAGCTTGTGAACAGGATGGAGATTCTCAAAAAGCGTATGTCCAATAGCGGCGACTTTCCGGCCGTGCTTCACCTGCACCCCGTATTTGCGGGACATCGCCTCCACCACACGGAGTTGGCCGCGATTCAGACGGCTCACTTCTCCGAGTCCGCGGGATGCCAGGTCCGCGATGATCCCATCCCGCACGCCCGCTGCGGAATAGTATAGCGACGCCAGGCGGAATCGCTCGAGCACGCGCAGGAAAACCGCGGTACCAGCCGTGATGATCTCGGCGCGCCGGGGACCTACCCCGGCAATCTTTCTTCGGGCATTCAAATCTTTGTGGCAAAGTTCCCGATAAAATCCTTTCACTTGCGTGAGGGTGGCGCGCAGCCGGTCCGCCTCCTCACGGCGGGGTCTGGGGATACGGTTGACGGCGCACACAATCGCTGCCGCCGTGGCAGAAGTGGCTATCGCCCGATCCACATGCTGGCCGCCCATACGTTTCAATGCAGGCTCCATCTTCTCATCGATGAATTGCTCCAGACGATGGATGTCCTTACTGGTCGGAGGATCCGTTTTAAGGAATACCTCGGTGAGCCTCACAGCGCCCAGCGGACGCGACACGCCTTCCACCATCACCCCATGCTCAGCGGAAATAATTTCCGCGCTTCCCCCGCCGACATCGACGATGAGTACTCTCTGTTTGGGTTGGGGCCATCGGCTTTGCACCCCCAGGTGAATCAGTCGCGCCTCTTCGGGTCCCGAGATAATCTCAACCGGAGTGCCGGCCGCCTCGGATGCCCGTTCGACAAACTCACTTTGATTGCTGGCATCGCGCACCGCGCTGGTAGCGACGGCTCGTATGGCCACGATCTCCAGTTTCTGGTACGTCGCAGCCATGCGAGTCAATACGGAACAGACAAAATCAATCGTTTTCTCAGGGATGACGCCGGCCCGAAAGACGCCTTCGCCAATGCGCGTAACCTCCCGGTCCGCCGTCAGGATAGTTGGGGCGCTGCCCGGCAGGACCTCTGCCACCTGCATCCGTAACGAGTTGCTGCCGATGTCGATCGCGCCATAGCGGGGCATAACGCTATAATATCGGTTCGCCTTCCATGTCCCCGTTTGTTCCCAACCAATTCAAAGGCAAGCTCATTGTGGTGGAGGGAATTGATGGTTCCGGCAAGTCCACACAACTGTCCCTTCTCAGCCAGTGGCTTCGTTCGCGCGGACTGGCTGTTGCCTTCAGCGCGTGGAACTCTTCTCCTCTGGTGAAGGAGACGACTAAGCGTGGCAAGAAGAAGGAAATGTTCACGCCCCTGACCTTCAGCCTGATTCATGCGACCGATTTTGCTGACCGGATGGAGCGGTATATTGTGCCGCTTCTGAAGGCGGGCGCCATCGTCTGCGCCGACCGCTACGCCTATACCGCCTGTGCGCGCGACGTGGTCCGGGGAGTGGGCCGGAACTATGTCCGAAATCTCTATCGTTTTGCCGTCCGTCCGAATCTCGCGTTTTATTTCCGCGTTTCGCTGGACGTAGCGCTCGGCCGTATTCTGGGTGGCCGCAACGCCATCAAATATTACGAAGCCGGTATGGATCTTGGCTTGAGCCATAACCTCGAGGAGAGTTTCCGTCTGTTCCAGGGCCAGATCCTGACGGAGTACGATTCGATGATTGAGGAGATGGGGTTCCACGTTATCGACGCAACTGGCTCCATTGAAGATCAACAAAAACAGATGCGCGCGATTGTGCTGCGGGAGTTAGGCAAGAGCCTCCGTGAGGGCGTCCTAAAGACCAACGAATATACCGTGCCGCAACACAAGGAGGAAACCGCCGGTGCTGCAGAAAAAGCCTCTGCAATTCTATAGCGAGCCTCTTCCGGGTGTGGATAGCTCCGATCTTCAGGGGCAGTTGATTGTCATTGAGGGGCCGGACGCGGTGGGGCGGTCCACGCAGGTCTCCCGGCTCCGCACCTGGCTGGAGCACCAGGGACATGCGGTGCTTGACACCGGCCTGGCACGCTCGGCGCTAGCGGGAAAGGGAATTCAGCGGGCAAAGAATGGGAATACTTTGGGGCCCATTACCATGACCCTCTTCTACGCGACCGATTTCGCTGACCGGCTGGAAAATGAGATTGTCCCCGCCTTGCGCGCAGGGTTTGTCGTGCTTACCGACCGCTACATCTTCTCGCTGATGGCGAGAGCCATCGCTCGCGGCGAGGATCGGACGTGGATCGAAAAAGTGGCCGGCTTCGCTCTGGTGCCGCATGCGGTCTATTACCTTCGCGCCGACGTAAAAGATCTGGTGTCCCGCGTCGTGCTGGGCCGGGGAGCTTTCGATTATTGGGAAAGTGGGATGGACATGCGGTTTGGCGAAGACATGTATGAAAGTTTCGTCAAATACCAGACGCGCCTGACCCGCGCCCTGGATGTGATGGCTCGCAAATATCAGTTTCAAGTTATCGACGCCGGCAAACCGCCGGATGACATTTTCAAGAAGCTGCAGGATTCCATCACCGCGCTTTTTGAGGGGGAGCTGCAAGCCCCTCGCGCGACAGCGCCAAAAAGCAAAAGAATCAGAGGATCGAAACCGCGGCAGGGGGGAGCAGGTTGAGTTCTACGACGGTAGTGATCGGCGGGATCGCCGGGTCCTTCGCGTAGACTTCAATCCACTGCCCCCGCCTTTCCCATCTAGCAACCGGCAGCAGCTTCAGATCCTGGTATATTTCGGCAGCCGTAACCTGCGGTTCGTAGGAATAGTAGCGGACCAGAAAATCCTTTGCCCACCCGAGCCGCAATACACTCCACGCCGGCTCCCACGTCCTGGAATAGAGGATGAATACGTCCGAGCCCTTCGTGCCGGCGACGTGGCGGGGGCTGAAGTCTTCCACGCCAAGCACCTGCATTGGCCGGCTGACGTAGCCGAACTCAGGCCGGCGAAGCGCGTCGGACATCGGCCATGCACTGGCGACCGGGTGGTTCGCATAGCGGTGTTCCACATATTCGGCGGCTGCTTGCTGGAGCTTCACGAAATCCACCATCGCCAGATTGTTTTCAAAGGGAAAGGGATACGGCGGGTTCCAGAAAAGAGATCCCACGAGTCCCCCAAGCATCACTACTTGGGAGCAGTTGCGCCAAAGCGGGGGCAACGCCGTCCATGCGGCTGCTACCGCAATATAGAAGACCGGGAGCGCCGGAAGCAGATATCGCTCCAGCGCGGCTCCCCCCAGGATGGTGACAATCAGCGCATTCGTCGCGAAATACGCCGCTGCAACCCCCCACTGCCGGGTCCAAAAAATTGCGGATCGCCGCCAAGCATACAGGATGGCGCCGCTTCCGATCCAGTGAAAGTTTGCTGCGAAAAGGTACCAGGCGCGGCGCAGCAACGCGGCGCTGAGACGGGCCGGATGGAGCGGATATGTCAGGTTGTAGCGCGTGTATTCGGCAGCACCGAACCAGTGGCCGGTAGCTGTAGTCACATACAGCAGCCACGCTCCCACCAGGAGGGCGGGCGCCAGAAATAGCACCGCCTCGCGATATTTTCTCTCGCTAAGCAGAAATGCGCTGAACACCAGCGGCGCCACAAGGGCGGTTTCTTTCATCGTCACAGCCGCGGCGCAGGCGATCACACTGGCTGCATACCGTCCTTGGAGGAAACACAACAATCCCACAGTCGTGAAGAGCATCGCCGGCATATCTAACTGCGCGAGCATCGATTGCGAATAAAACAGCGGACATGCGAGAAACAGCAGAACGGCGGAGTAAGCGGGTGCGCCCTTCACCTCACGGCAGAGCTGAATCGCCAGCAAAAACACCGCCAGGACCGCTGCGGAAGCCAGCAGCAGCATGGCGGTGCGCGTCGCCGTAATCGAATAGCCGAAGGCCCACCAAACTAGCGCGAGGTAAGCCGTGACACCGGGTGGATGGGAGTTCGCAGTAGTGGAGCGGGGTATCCAGCGGCCTTCGCGCAGCAGGTCGAGGGCGCCGGGTACGAACTGCCCAAGCTCATCCCAGAAATACGGCAGCTGCAAAAGTGTGATGTGAGATAGGAAAACTACAAGGCCTGAGACAAGCGCAAAAAAGAGATAAGTGCTGAGGCGTGGCTGAGGAGTCCTGTCCACGCAGCTTACTGGATGTTCAACGGGTTTTGCGACTGCGGCTCCAGCCGGATCTCGCCGAAGGTGCTCTCATATTGCGAAATATTCTGCTGCAATACGTTGAGCAGAGCCTTGGCTTGTTGCGGACTGAGATAGATTCCTTGAAAATTCTGAATGGAAACAGCGTCTGCCGCAGTCTGGTTTAAGGTGCCAAACATCAGGAAGAAATCCCATAGATTGGCCCGGACCTGAACGCTATTGGCATAACTTTCGCGGTATTCGGGAGTGTTCACCAACTGAATCTTCGGAGGAGTGAGTGGTTCATTCATAGAATTCACGTGTGCCCGCAGGGCCGGGAGTTCCGGCTGCGGGAATTCTATTCCTTTAAGATAGAGTTGGCGGGGACGACGGGGCTCGAACCCGCGACCTCCGACGTGACAGGCCGGCGTTCTAACCAACTGAACTACGTCCCCGATCTTGCGGCTTTTCTGATGGTAGCACAGGAAAACGCCGCTGTGGTTTCATCTGGCGAAATTTTTGCTCCCGATGTAAATCAGCCTCCTGGCACTCGCTACGATCTCCCGTTATGCCACACAAACGCGCGGTAATAAGTAGATTTTGCCGAGATAAACGTGAAACGAGAACCCGCCATCTCCTGTCCAACGTGCAACTGTTCGGGTATGTTCGCCTAACAAAACAAGCTCATAAAAAAATGACGGGGCGACGGATGTTCCCGTACAGATGTGGCTGCAAGGTAGGAGTGAGCGGGGAGGGCCGTTCACTCTTGCCGATTTCCCGCCAACTCCGCATCGGTCGTTATAGAGTCTGATCGGTTAACGGATCCTTCTTATGTTTGAGCTTTTTGCGCGCTGGCTTCGGCTCGATGGGCCGCGAGGGTGCGACGATCCCGACCCGTTCCCGGGCCAGCTTGCGAACTTCAGCTTTCTGGTCGAACACTTTCTTTTTAGCCATTTGGCCGCCGGCCCCCACCAAATTCGAGTATAAATCCTGGTCTGTCGTGTTTTTCAAGCACCAGCCCAAGTTCGGGGTACAATAGGGGAGTCACTCAAAGACGGAGGCCGGTAATGAAATCCATAGGCTTGCCTGAACTGCTCATCATCCTGATCGTTGCGGTGCTGCTATTCGGCGGACGCAAAATTCCGGAGCTTGCGAAAGGTTTAGGCGAAGGTATCAAGAACTTCAAGACTGCCTTGAAGGAAGAAGATAAGGCCGACGATAAGAAGCAGGCATAAGCTTCCTTGAGCCGCCGGCACGTTGGGCGGAGATCACGCGGGACCAAAACATAAACCAGAGATCTTGCAGGCAAGAAGGCGAGATTCCGCTTACGTCAAGTAAGATAAAACAAAAAGCCCCACATATGTTTGTGGGGCTTTTCAGTTGCCGGAAGCGATGCCGGTCTACTTCTTGGCGGCTTTGGGAGGTACGATTGAGTCTTTCACAGCTTTGGCGACGCGAAACTTCACCACTTTCTTAGCCGGAATTTTGATGCTTTCACCGGTGGCGGGATTGCGGCCGATGCGCGCTTTGCGATCCACGCGCACCAGACGTCCAATGCCGGGCAGTACGAATACGCCCTTCTTTTTTGTTTCACGAACGGCGACTTCGGCGAATGCCTCCAGGAACTGCTTGGCGACCTTGTTGCCTACGCCTGTGGTCTCCGCCATCTCTTTAATCAACTGCGACTGCGTCATGCGAGTATCAGCCATATTGCTCCTTTTGTGATTCTCCCGTTGCGAAACTGAAGCGCGCGCCTATCTCCAATGCGGGCTCCAGTCAGGGTATTTGCAACCTCATGATACGGGAACCCAATCGCGATGTAAAGGGAAAAAGAGCAGAAAAGGCCCATTTTTTGGGCATTTTCGCGTAGCAGTGAGCTGTCAGGCCGGTAATACGGCCATTCCGATGAAAAGTTTCAGCGGCCGCGGGCGGCAACCGCCAAGGCGCCTTCTTCCGCCGAAGCGGACTGTTTTTGCGCGTCGCTGTGCAACAGATCCGCCGCTGCTGTCTCAGCGGGCTGGGTCCCCGGCATAGCCAAAGCCCTACGAAGCGCGGCGTCCAGTTGATCCGCCAGTGCGGTATGTTCTTTCAAATATTGCCGTGCGTTTTCGCGTCCCTGGCCGATGCGCTCGCCTCGATAGCTAAACCAGGACCCGCTTTTTTCCACCACATTCTGGGCCACGCCCAAGTCCACCAGGTCGCTTTCACGCGAGATTCCTTCCCCGTGGATCAGATCTACCTCCGCCTCGCGGAAGGGCGCTGCCACCTTATTTTTTACGATCTTTACCTTCGTGCGATTGCCGATGATCTTGTCGCCATCCTTGATTACCGCCCCCCTCCGCACTTCCACGCGAACCGATCCGTAGAACTTCAGCGCGCGCCCGCCGGTTGTAGTCTCCGGGTTCCCGAACATGACGCCGATTTTCTCACGAAGCTGATTGATGAAGACGAGACAGGTGTTGGTTCGCGCCACCGTTCCCGTCAGCTTGCGCAGAGCCTGCGACATGAGCCGGGCCTGAAGGCCCATATGGCTGTCTCCCATATCTCCTTCGAGTTCCGCCTTCGGCACCAGCGCCGCCACCGAATCCACAATCAACAGGTCGATAACGCCGGTGTTGATGAGCGCATTCGCGATCTCGAGCGCCTGCTCGCCATGGTCGGGCTGCGACAGAATTAGGTTATCGATATCCACGCCCAACGCCCGTGCGTAGGCCGGGTCCAGCGCGTGTTCGGCATCGATGAACGCGGCGCTTCCTCCCGCTTTCTGAGCCTGTGCAATCAGTTGCAGCGTTAGTGTAGTCTTGCCAGAAGATTCGGGCCCGAAGATCTCAATTACCCGGCCTTTGGGAAAGCCGCCCACCCCCAGCGCCGCGTCAATCGCGAGTGATCCGCTGGAGATCACCGTCACGGGCAGGGCGTTGCGCGATCCAAGCAAAAGTACCGACCCCTTACCGAACTGCTTGTCCATCTGCACCAGCGCAGCCTGGATAGTACGCTGTCTCTCCTGTAGATTCACCCCGTATAGCTCCTTTCCAGCTATAAGGTGGCATCCGGCGGAAGATCTTCTCAGAGATTAGATGGCGGCTATTGCCTCGATCTCTACCTGCACGTCCCTGGGCAGGCGTGCGGCCTCCACTGTGGATCGTGCCGGAGGATTCACCGCAAAGTGCCGGCCATACACTTCGTTCATGGCCGGAAAACTGGCCATGTCCTTCAGAAACACGGTAGTCTTCAATACATTGTCCATGGATGATCCGGCAGCCTCCAGCACCGCTTTCAGGTTTTGCAGCACACGTTCAGTCTGCGCGGCAATGTCGCCTTCCACCAGTTTGCCGGATTCGGGATTTAACGGAATCTGGCCGCTCAAATAAACAATGCCGTTGTGCACCACGGCCTGCGAATACGGACCGATGGCGCTGGGCGCATTCTTTGTCGTTACAATTTGCTTCATGGTTTATCAAATCGCAGTGTTCCCACGATCTGGCGGACGTTGGCGATTTTCTCCTCCTGCAAAAATTTATCCAGTTCCATGGGAATTCGTTTGATCGCCAGCGGATCCCAGAAGTTTGCGGTGCCGATCTGTACGGCGCTGGCGCCGGCGATCAGGAACTCCGCCGCATCTTCGCCGCTGGAGATTCCTCCCAGACCGATTACCGGCAGTTTTACCGCCTGGGCCGCCTCGTAAACCATTCGGAGAGCGATCGGCTTGATCGCCGGTCCCGAAAGGCCCCCGAATCCCGCACCAATGCGGGGAAGCCGGGTGCGCGCGTCCACGGCCAACGCAAGGAACGTATTTACCAGCGAGACCGCATCGGCTCCCGCTTCCTCGGCTGCGCGAGCCAGCGGTTCAATCCTGGCTACGTTGGGTGACAGCTTTACGATAATCGGCCTGCGCGTCAGCTTTCGGATCGAGCCCGCCAGGTCGCTCAACAGGCCCGGGTCGCTCGAAAAGAACATCCCGCCGTGTTTCGTATTCGGGCAGGAGACATTCAGTTCGTATCCTGAGGGACCCTCCACATCTTCCAGCCGGCGCACCACCTCGGCGTAATCCTCGGGGGCATAGCCGAAAACGTTTACAAAATAGGGCGTGTTCCAGCGCGCGAGTCCCGGGATTTTACGTGTGATGAACTGCTCGACGCCGATATTCTGCAGTCCAATCGAGTTGATCATCCCGGCCTGTGATTCCCAGATACGGGGCGGGGGATTCCCGTCCATGGGCTGCCGCGAAATGCCCTTTACAATGAATCCTCCCAGGACATTCAGATCCAACAAAGCTGCAAACTCAACGCCATAGGCGAACGTCCCGGCCGCTGCAAGTATTGGATTACGCAGGGGAATGCCACAAATTGTCGTTTCCAGCCGCGGAGTTGCCTTCACTTTGCCTCAGCATAGCAAGTTACGTATTAACGGCAACAGATAGGCCCCAATCGCCTTATACTGGACTCACCGCAAATGAAGCTTGGCATACTGGCGGAGCGACCCAGGGTTCGCTCCCTCGCCTCCAAATTTTTCCTCTTTACGGCTGCCCTCGTCTTCTGGGTGGTCGCCGTGATCCTCGCGTATGATCTACGGCAGGATACCTTTGACGTCTCCAAGGGCGTGCTTCTCTTTCTGGTGGTGCTGCTGGTCGCGGGCGCAATTTCCCGAATGACCATCCGTGTGCTGGCGCGCCCTCTCAAGCTGCTGCAGGACGGCATCACGTCCGTCCGCGAAGGCCGCCTGGAGCCTATTGAGATCAGCCGTACCGGCGACGAGATCGAGTATGTCGGCGAGAGCTTCAACAAAATGATTGAAAAACTCGCGGAATCGCAGCGCGAAGTTCTGCAACACCAGGAGCTGCTGGAAGAACGGATCGAGCTCCGGACCACAGAGCTTCGGGTGGCCATGGGGAAGGCCCTCGCGGCAAACCAGGCGAAAAGCGAATTTCTGGCCAATATGTCTCACGAATTGAGAACGCCCATGAACGGCGTGCTCGGAATGATGGACATTGTGCTGGATACGCCCCTGACCGCCGAGCAGCGCGACCACATCGAAACGGCGCAGCGATGCGCTTACTCGCTGCTCGCTCTTCTGAACGATGTACTCGATCTCTCAAAAATCGAGGCTGGCCGGATGGCGCTGGAAAAGGTTCCCTTTCAACTGCGTACGCTGGTGGAGGATTCCATCAAGGCGCAATCCGTGCTGGCAATACAAAAGGGAATTTTGCTCTCCAGTGAGGTCTCCGCCGTGGTACCGGAATGGATTCTCGGCGATCCCCTCCGTTTCCGCCAGATACTAGCCAATCTCCTGAGCAATGCCATCAAGTTCACCAGCCACGGGTCCGTAACGGTGCGTGTGAAAAGTACGAACCCGGCGCCTGCGGGCAGCTTTCAGCTGTCTCTGGCCGTGCAGGATACCGGCATCGGAATTCCGCCTGACAAGCAGGAGCATATTTTCGAGAAATTTACCCAGGCTGACAGCACCACCAGCCGCCGGTTCGGCGGTACGGGACTGGGTCTTGCCATCGTTCGCAGCTTGGCGGAGATGCATGGCGGCGGGATATCGGTGCAGAGCGTGGAAGGCCAGGGCAGCACCTTCTTAGTCACATTAAGCGTGGAAACTGCCCCCGAGGCCCAGGAGTTGGCGGAACGTCCTTCAGAGCTCGTTTCCGACGTTCCTCGCAGCGGGACCATCCTGGTGGTGGAAGACAACCTGGTAAACCAGAAGATGGTGGCCGCAATTCTGCGGAGAAAGGGCTACCAGGTACACATCACAAATAACGGACAGGAGGCTTTGGAAGCGCTCGAAAACGGCATATTCAACCTTGTGCTGATGGATGTGCAAATGCCCGTACTGGATGGACTCGAGGCTACCCGGCTCATCCGTCAAAATCCCCGCTGGGCCACTCTCCCAATCGTCGCAATGACGGCCAACGCGCTGAATGGCGATCGCGAAAACTGCCTCGCCGCGGGCATGGACGCCTACATCTCAAAACCGGTCCAGGCCAGTCATCTGCTGAGTACCGTCGATGAGTACTCGGGATGCAAAATAGCACAAGCTAGGCCGTTCTACTGAGACTGGCTGCACATTCCTGAATACAGCTCCAGGTCTCCTCTATATCGGCGGGAGTGACGCGGATGTTGCCGATCGCGAGACGCAGCACAAATTTGCCGTTCAGAACGGTGTGCGACAGGAACGCCCGGCCGCTTGCGTTTATATCGTCCAACAGCTGGCGATTGGCTTCGTCGGAACCCTGGTAGCGGAAGCAGACCAGCGACAGCGGCACGGGCGCGCGCAATTCGAAATTCTCGTGAGCCTCTATTTTGCTCGCCAGTTGTGCGGCCAGCGCGATGTGCAGACGTAGCATTTCCATCATCTGCTCGCGTCCAAAGTACCGGAGCACAAACCACAGTTTCAGCGACCGGAATCTACGTCCGAGAGGGACACCGTAATCCATGAAGTTGACCGCCCGCTCATCCTCGCCGGTTCTCAGATATTCGGGAATGAGCGAAAAAGCGTTCCGCAGCATATCCGGCCGGCTGGTGTATAGAACGCTCAGATCCAGGGGCACCGCCATCCATTTGTGTGGATTGACTACCAGCGAATGCGCCCGGCTGGCCCCGTTCAGGATATGCCGCAGCTCCGGCAAGATCGCCGCCGGGCCGCCATACGCCGCATCCACGTGCAGCCATGCGCCGTAGCGTTCGGCCAACTCGGCCGCCGGCTCGATCGCGTCGATGCTCGACGTCGAGGTAGTGCCCACCGTCGGCACGATGCAGCAAGGCGTCTTACCCAGGCTGACGTCGCTCTCAATCGCCTGACCAAGAGCATCCGGCCGCATGCGGAACTCCGCATCCACTGGAATTTTGCGCACATTCCCCTGACCCAGTCCAATGGAGACGGCTCCCTTCTCAACCGACGAGTGGGCCTGTTCCGACGTATAGACGGTCAGGTTTTGCGATCCGCCGCGGATGCGCGCGTCTGCCTCTACGAATGCCCGCGCCGCGCCGAGTGCGTGCATGGTTGAAGTGGAAGCGGTGTCAAAAATGACTCCAAACCATTCCTCCGGCAGATGCAGCCATTGCCGCAGCCAGGAGAGCGTGACCTGCTCCAGTTCCGCCGACGCCGGGGATGCCTTCCAGAGCATTCCGTTCACGTTCAGCGCCGCCGTCAGCAGTTCCGCGAGTATGCCCGGCCCGGAGGCGGAAGTGGCGAAGTAGGCGTGGAAGCGGGGGTGATTCCAATGTGTGACCGCCGGAAGGATCTGTTCTTCGAAGTCCGCCAGAATATCTCCGATCGGCTCTCCCTGGTCGGGAGCGGACTTGGGAAGCAGATCCACCAGATCTCCCGGGCGGAGCTGCGGCAGAACAGGATAATTGCGAACCGCGGACAGGTAGTCGGCTACCCAATCGACAGCCTGGTGGGCGGCTTGCCGGAACTCCTCCGGGGGCATATCCGTCATGTCAGCGAACCGTGACCACGCCGGAACCGGTCAGCTGCATCGCGGCCTCACGTGGTAGTTTCCATTGCGCACTGAACCGTCCCTGTGCGATCACATTATCGATTCCGCTTTTGAAGAGTACGTAGTCTCCAAATGTTTGAAGAAGTTTGTACTGCTGGGGAATGAAGGACCATCCGGCAATCTTCGCTTGGTCGGCGCGAGTCCACCAGGGTAGCCCGGAGTTCACCACCACGTAGCGGCCCCGTACCGGCATTACATATACGAGACCGTAATCGGCGGCGCCGGCGTTCAACTCCAGCGGCAGCCGTGCCGAGTATTTTGCGATCAGGCTGTTGGTCTCCCTGGTCCCAAAGAGAATCAGGTGAGACTCGTTCAGATCTTTCTCTTTGACCTCTGCATCCGCCAGCACCGGCAGAGTCAGCAGTAGTGGATTTTTTGAGGTTCCCCAGCTGGCCGCGAAAGCCGCCACCTCCCTGCGGCGCGCTGCCTCTTCCGGCGAAGGGCTGTCGGCCGTTCCATACACGTAAACATGACGAGACTCCACCGCTTTGGCGATGGGTCCCTCCAGACCAGGCCCTTTCTCGGTAGAGGATGGTAGCAGGCTGCGCGCCGACCATCCGTTTCGCCCCCGGACGAGCGAAACCGAATCGCGGGCCTTCAATCTCAGATTCGTGCCGTCGATCCTGATCGTGAGTGGCCGGTCTGTCGAGAAAAGCGGATGGTTTTTCAGTTGCAAAGTGAAGCCTTCCAGCTGTTCGGTCTGGATGACGATGGCATTTTTTCCTGTGAACTTTGCGTCGATTCGAGCTAGCGTGCCGGCCGTCAGCGCGTCAAAGCGGACCCAATACGCGGCGCCGTGTTCGTAATCGCGCGCCGCAAACTGTACCCGTTCGGGATAGCGGACCAGCCTGTGCTGATCGAACCAATCGAAGATGGCACCGTCTTTGTACGCCAGATCCCAGGAATTATGCCGGACGCCTGGATACTCCACATATTCCACCTTCGCTCCCGCGTCCTTCAGAAGTTGAACCCAGCGCCGGGTCATGTCGGACTTCACCGTAGGGTCGATCGCGCCCTGAAAAATCTTGACCGGTATATGGGCGGCATTGCCGGCGAGCTCTTCCAGGTTTTCGGGCGCTGCCGGACAAACCGGGGCAATCGCAGCCCAGATGTCGGGACGTGTCAGTCCCAGCCAAAGCGTGCCGCCCCCACCCATGGAAAGGCCCGTGAGATAAATCCGCTCTTCGTCGATCGCATAGCGCCGCTTCACCTTCGCCAGCACGGCATAGACGTCCTTCTCTGCAATCCCCTGGTACCCCATGGTGCCGCGCGCAAGCGGGCTCGCCACGATATAGTCGACATCGCGGAAAGGCGGGAAATACCTGGTGGCCTCGGCATCACTCTCACTCAACAGGTTGCCTTTGCCGAACACCCGGCGAAGATTCAGCCGGTGATTCGAGCTCGCGCCGTGCAGACTGATCACGAGTGGATACTTCTTTCCGGCCTGGAAGTCTCGCGGAAGATAAAGGCCGTAAGGCTGATCGGTGTCGTCAATTTCGGAGAAAAAGGTTGTGACCTGCGGGCCAGCCGTATAGGTTTGAGACAAAGCAATTCCGGCGGCCAGGACTGCCAGTGCGCTACGCAAGGGAGCATTCCTTTTGGACCTGCGGCAGCCATCCCCGAAACCAATCCCGGAACTCGCCTAGCGATTGCTGTTGCGGTTCGCTCAACTCTGTGGAGTGAGCGCCCGTTTTGATCCCTCTGAGAGCCGTTGCCTCTTTGATTCCCACCGGCACGGGAAATTTATCAATCCAGCCGATAAACTGATTCAGCCGTACTTCAAGCCGCGCCGCAACCTCAGTGGTGTTCTCCTGCAAAGATTTGTTGAGGGCGACCAGAAGCTCCGGTACGGCGCAGGCGACGCCGGAGATCACGCCGCTGGCCCCTGCGGCCTTCGACCGCGCGAATAGAAGATCGTTTCCCATCATGAGCGTCATCTGAGAACCGGCGGCTGCGGCCAGCAGCCCTTCGAAATGTTCCCAATTGCCGCTGGAATCCTTGATGCCTGCATATCTTCCGCTGGCGAACAGCCGTGCGGTAGTGGTCTGCGTGATCTCCGTGGTGAACAGCGGAATGTTATAGAGCAGCGTTGGAATCTCAGGCTGCGCCTCCTGAGCGAAGCGGTTGAAAAACGTCTCCACATCGTCCTGGCGGTAGCGGAAAAAATATGGAGGCATCACCACCAGGCCGGCAGCCCTGGCGCTGGACGTCTGGCGCGCGAGTTCTACCGCCCCGTCCAGGGTACTGTGCGAGACGTTGACGATCACGGGCACACGGCTACGCTTGGCCGCCAGAGACATTAGCCGGATTCGCTCCTCCACGCTGAAGTGCACAAATTCGCCGGTGGATCCCATCAGGACGATGCCATCGACTTTTTTAGAGGACAAAAAGTCGATCAGGTCCCAGGTAGCGCCCAAGTCGATGTCCTGCTGCCCGCGCCGCCGCGGCGTGATCGCCGCCGCATAGATTCCTTGAATCATCTAAAGACGATATCAGAGGAAGTTAAGAATAAATGGGGACAGTTCCATAAATAAATGGGGACAGTTCCAAGTGGGACATTTTCAGCTGCCCGCCCACGCCCGCCGGATGCTCCCCCTTCTGGGCTGTTCGCCCGGCCGTCAGGCGGTACCCAGCGCGTGCGCGATCGCCGCCTTGGTTAGATGGACGCCCTTTTTTTCGTTCTCCCAGATCTGCTCAAGCGGAAGCGATGCCTTCTGAGCCGGCCGCGGGCCGTAAGAACACTCAATGCCCCACCACCC
>DATLBY010000107.1:0-18300 GCA_035526665.1 Bryobacteraceae bacterium | reverse complement strand
CGTGGGATTTTGAATCTTATCGTTTCCGCGGATCACCGCATCCTGCGATCTGCCGGTCAGAATTTCCGAATAGCCAGGATAGGAAACGCGAATCGAATTGCTCACCTGGACCTTGCTGTTCCGCTGCGGATTGCCGAAAATCATGCCCTGCCGCGCAAATTCCGTCCAAACAAAGGGCATCAGCAGTTCGCGCCGCTGCTCCGCGGATTCTTTCCAGAGCCTGCCGGTCAACGCCCCCGCTTTGTCCATTCCAGCGGCCTTTTCCTTCATCAATGCGGCATCTATCCCGGAAAACAGCTCCTGCCAGCGCAGGCCGTCGGCCGTTACCAGCACAATTTTTTTCGTCTTATGACTTTCGGCAGCGCCGGAGGATGCCAGCAGGACAGCCGCCAGCAGGGTAAATGCGAATCGCATCAGGTCATAATATACGTGTTCCTGCACAATGGTTGTTTGCCTACTATGACCAATCACGAAAAAATCGCGCTGGTAACCGGCGCCGGAAGTGGCATCGGCCGAGCCGCCAGCCTCGCTCTGCAAGCCGCCGGCTATTCAGTCGTGCTTGCAGGCCGGCGCGCGGCGGAGCTCGAGCAGACGGCGACCCTGGCGGCGGTTGCAGGAGGGCGGATGTTGCCTGTACCAACCGATATCGGCCGCCCGGACTCGGTGAAAGAGCTGTTCGCGGCCGCCAAGAACGCCTTCGGCCGGCTCGACGTTCTCTTCAACAACGCCGGCATAAATGCGCCTGCTGTTCCCATGGAAGAACTCCCTTACGAGCAGTGGAGCGCCGTCCTGGCCGTCAATCTCACCGGCGCCTTCCTGTGCGCCCAGGAGGCCATCCAGTGGATGAAAAGCCAGCAGCCTCGCGGCGGGCGGATCATTAACAACGGCTCCATCTCGGCTCACGTGCCTCGGCCCAACTCGGCTCCCTACACCGCCACCAAGCATGCCATCACCGGGCTGACAAAGTCGATCTCGCTGGACTGCCGCAAATACGACATCGCCTGCAGCCAGATCGATATCGGCAACGCCGCAACCGAAATGACCCAGCGGATGACCGCCGGCGTTCCCCAGGCCAACGGCACAACAATGGTCGAGCCGCGCATGGACGTGCAGCATGTGGCCGAGGCTGTCTTGTTCATGGCCAATCTACCGTTGGATGCCAATGTTCAGTTCATTACGCTGATGGCTACCAATATGCCGTTCATCGGACGCGGCTGATGCCCCTCTAAATACGCGCGTTTTACAATAGCTTTATGTCTCTGCAGACCGACGAATTTTACAGGATTAGCAAGCTGCCGCCTTACGTCTTCGCCGTGGTGAACGAAATGAAGGCCCGCTTGCGAGCAGAGCAGCACGACGTGATCGATCTCGGCATGGGCAATCCGGATGGACCCACGCCGAAGGTGATCGTCAATAAGGCGATTGAGGCGATGCGTAACTCCCGCAATCACCGGTACTCGATGTCCAAGGGGATTCCGCACCTGCGCGACGAAATCGTGAAGCGGTACAAGAAGAACTATGATGTCGACCTGGATCCTTCGAGCGAAGCCATCGTCACAATCGGCGCCAAGGATGCATTGGCCCATCTGCTATTCGCCGTGATCGGACCAGGAGATGCGGTGGTTTCGCCTAATCCCGCGTATCCAATTCATCAGTACGGTGTCGTCATGGCCGAAGGTCATGCCTGCATGCTCCCCATGCCCGACCCGGCCACGTTTCTAAACGGATTACAGGACCTGTACCGTCGCAGCACGCGGAAACCGAAGCTGATCCTCATCTCCTTTCCCCATAATCCGACCACTATGTGCGTGGACCTGAACTTCATGAAGGAGATTATCAGTCTGGCCCGGCATCATGGCTCCATGGTGCTGCACGACTTCGCCTACGCCGACCTGGGATTTGACGGCTATAAGCCACCAAGCATTCTGGAAGTGCCGGGCGCGAAGGACGTCGCGGTGGAAATCTTCTCCATGTCAAAGAGCTACAACATGGCCGGCTGGCGGGTGGGCTTCTGCCTGGGCAATAAGAAGATGATCGCGGCGCTGGCTCGGATTAAGAGCTATCTCGATTACGGCATCTTCCAGCCGCTCCAGATCGCTGCGATCATCGGCCTGCGCGAGTGTGAAGAGGATACAAAGAAGATCCGCGCCACCTATCAGAAACGCCGCGACCTGCTGGTGGGCGGTTTGAATAAGGCAGGCTGGCCTGTAGAGCCGCCAAAAGGCGCTATGTTCGTTTGGGCGGCTATCCCCGAGCGCTACAAGCCGCTCGGGTCTCTAGAATTCTCCAAGCTGCTGCTGGAGAAGGCGCATGTGGCAGTCTCACCCGGTATCGGCTTTGGGCCTCTGGGCGAGGGCTATGTCCGTTTCGCCCTCATCGAGAACGATCACCGGACGCGCCAAGCGGTCCGGGGCATCAAACACTTTCTCTCTCATTGATACTCGTCAGCGACGATTGATAACACTATAATCTCGTTATGGCGGCGCTCCCGGACATTCGAGTTCCCGAGGTAGTGCCCCTGCGCCACATTCGTGCCGAAGATCTGGACCCCCTGCTAGGAGAGGAGAGCATCACCTGGCGCTCCGTGCTGAATTGGGATTTCAGCGCATCGGCCGACCTGGTGCGGCGCTTCGTCAAGATTCAGGCGCTGAACGGGTTTGCGCTGGTCATGAACGGTCACGTGGTCGGCTACACATATTACGTCTGTGAGGACCGCAAGGCGCTGCTCGGCGATGTCTATATTCTGCGCGAGTTCTCTAACCCCGCAAACGAGGATCTGTTGCTTGCCGCCGTGCTGCGAGTGCTCACCGACGCCGTTTACCTGGATCGTATCGAGGCTCAATTGATGATGTTGCACGGCCCCTCGGACAGGCCGATGCCCTACGGGCAACATCTCCGCGTCTTCCCCCGCAACTTCATGGTGGCCGACCTGGAGGATGCCTATCAATTGCCTCGCGGTAAGGCGACGGCTACAATCTGTTTCGAACGCTGGACCGATTCGCGGCAGGAGGAGACCGCTACCCTGATTGCCACCGCCTATGCAGGTCACATCGATAGCAGTATCAACGACCAGTACCGCTCAGTGCACGGAGCAAAACGGTTTTTGATGAATATCGTGCAGTACCCGGGATGCGGCAGCTTCTACGGGCCCGCCTCCATGCTTGCTCAGACTGGATCACAACACATCACGGGAATATCGCTCAGCAGCCTGGTCGCGTCCGACATCGGACACATTACCCAAATCTGTGTCGCGCCGGCGTGGCAGGGTAAGGGCGTTGGCTATGAACTGCTCCGCCGCTCCATGCTGGCGCTGGCCGATCATGGCTGCCGGAAAGCGAGTTTGACAGTGACAGCCGCTAACACGGATGCGATCCGCTTATATCAACGGATGGGTTTCCGCGCGATGCGCCGTTTTGCGGCATACGTTTGGGAAGGCTTCTAAAAAACGAAAAGGCCGCCTTGAGAATTCCTCCCAAAGCGGCCCTTCGGCGCGATTCGCTTTCTTCGATTTAGAAGAGAATTTTTGCGCCCAGCTGGATTTGACGGGGATCGAGCTGGTTCAGGACCTTTCCGTAGGTGGCCGGCGTATTGATGATACGGCCAACTCCGTTGTAGTTTGAGTGGTTGGCGATGTTGAAAGCTTCGACGCGAATCTGGAACCGCAGATTTTCGCCAATGCGAGTCTCCTTCGAAACCACCAGGTCGAGGTTAGTTAGGCCAGGCCCTGTGACGGTGTTCTTGCCGACGTTTCCAAACGTGAAGTTTGGAGGTAGGCTGAAAGCGCTGGTGTTGAAGTACCGTGAGGTGCTGCGCTCCGAACCCGGGAGGTCCGCCGTCTGTCCAGGGACTGCGTTAGGCCGGACGAAGATGCCGCCCGTGCCAGCGCCCACGCCAGCCGTATCTCCGGTCAGGTTCACGGTGAATGGAAATCCGGTCTGCATGCTGTAGATGCCTGAGATCTGGAATCCGCCCAGAAGCTTCGAGGCGAGTCCTTCAGTCAGGAACTTCTGATTGTGCCCGAACGGCAGATCGTACAGAAAAGATGTCACCGAGCGATGCGCCACGTTGAAGGAGGCAAGGCCGCGGTCCGCGCGAAGGTTGAAGGCATCCTGCGCCGGAGAGTTCTCGTTACCGTCGACTCCGCCGGCGTTCCGGAACTGGGGAGCGTTGGTGATTGCCTTCGAAAACGTATAGGAGCTCAGGAATGATAACCCGGTGGTAAACCGCTTCTCCACGCGGGCGAGCATGGCGTGATAATTCGATTGTGCCGAGTGCGGCAGGTAGTTGATGAAGCCGACAGGCACTGAATTCCCAACCACATTAATGTAATTCGGGAACACCGTACCGGGCGCGTAGGTCAGAGAGGCATAGGGCCGGCGGGGATCGATCGCCCCCGCGCCCGGCATTGCGTTATTCGGTTGCACGTTCTGCTCCAGCTTCAAGCCGAGCGAAGCCAGGTAGCCTACCTCCAACACAATGTCTTTCGTGATCTGCCGCTGGGCGGTTGCATTCCATTGCACGGAGTAGCTCGTCCGCTGGTTGATATCGATACCGGCGGCCTGAATCTGGACCGGACCCACAACGGCAGGCCCGAATACGTCAAATCCACGGAACCGCGGCGTCACTGGGTCGCTGTTCAATGTCTGGGCCAGGTTGCCGGGTAGTCCCGCAGCCAGGCGGAACAGCGGATCGGCGTCATTGGAGGCGTAGAACATACCGGCTCCGGCTCGGAGTACGGTCTTGCTATCCGCCGCCCACACAATGCCGGCACGCGGCGCAAAGTTGTTCTTATCCGTATAAGCGCAGCCCCGGGGAGTTCCATTCTGTCCACAGATAAAGAGTGTCGGGCTATAGAACCCGGTCCTGCCCTGGGCAAAAATGGTCTGCGGAGAGGGCACGTTGCTGTAGTCGATGCTCGACATCTGCTGGTGCGCATCATACATAGGAGCGGCGAGTTCGTAACGCAAACCGAGATTCACGGTCACTTTCGAGGAGACGCGGAAGTCGTCCTGCGCATAGAGAGAATACGCCAACTGCCGCCCGTCGATGCGGCTCGGTCCCACCGCGCGTGAGGCAATCGCCGGCAATCCAAGTAGGAAGCTGGCCAGGGGGTCGCCCGTATAGGCGGTTGTGAACTGGAATTCTCCAATCGCGCTGGTGCTCTCGATCCGGTTCATTTCCGGACGGTAAATCTCGCCGCCGAATTTGAGGCCGTGCCGCCCCTTGCGCCACGACACATTGTCATAGACCTGATAGCTGTTGTCTCGGACGTTGATAATGCCGCTGCCGCGAGTCGCATTAAAGCCGCCGCTGCCCCCCATATTCGGATAGGGCTGCAGAATGAAGAGAGGCAGAGTCGTGCTGCCGCTGCCGAGGCTGAAGTTCAATTCCGGTAAGCCGCTCAGGATAGCTAGTCGGCCATAGCTGACTCGGGTCTCGTTCAGCAGCCCGCTGGTAACGACATAAGTGGAGCCGATGACGGCGTTCTGCGAGCGCGCATCGTTAACCCGGTCCCGGCCGGTAACGGTCGCGGGGATATTGGCGCTCTCCTCCGCAATAGAATAGCGGCCGAATAACGTCCAGTTCTCTTTCGCCGTATAGTCGAAGCGGCCTGAGTAATTGTTATTGTTCTGGCTGAGCACGCCCGTCGCATTTTGATAGAAGTTGGTAAGTGCGTCGGTCGGCAGTGGAATCGCCTTCAGCGCCGCCAGGCTGAGCGGATTCAGCCGGCTCGCCGGGACCCTGTTGCCGGGAAACTTCTGCGCCACTCCGCCCACCATGTTGTCGGGGTCAGTGATGCCCTTCGGGAACGTCTTATTGAAATCGCCATCACGCTGTTCCACGCTGGGAACCACCACGCTTGTTAAACCGGCGCCCGCCTGACGGACGCGCAGCCCTTCATAGGAGAAAAAGGCGAATAGCTTGTCTTTCTTGATCGGCCCGCCCAGTGTTCCACCAAACTGGTTCCGCTGGAACTTCGGCAGGGAACCGCTCAGGTTGAACGGCCTGGCGTCGAAGTTTCGATTCCGCAGAAACTCGAACACGGATCCATGCAGATCGTTGCTTCCCGACTTGGTAACCACGTTGACCGACGCGCGGCCGTATTCGGCGCTGACCATGGCCGTCTGCACCTGGAACTCGGCTATGCCGTCGATGGACGGGGAATAGTTCAAAGAATTAAAATCCGGGTCGGTATTCACGGCGCCGTCCAACAGAAACGCGGTGTTGTTGGTTCGATTCCCGGCGATGCTCAATCCGCCGGTCTGCCCTTGACGCACGGAGTTCTGCTGCACAGCCCGCCCGCCGGGATTCGCTCCGGGTACCAGCAGCGCCAGTTGGATGAACTGACGGCCGTTCAGCGGCAATACTGGAATTTTTTCTGAGCCGACCACGGTACCTTGCGACACCGTCTCACTGTTTAGGCCGGACGGCGACTCGGCGATGTTCACCGTCTCCTTCACGCTGCCGATCTCCATCTGGATGTCAAGCCGGGCCACCTGGGCCACCTGCACGCGCACGTCGGCGTCCTGATAGTGCTTAAACCCCGGCGATTCCAGGTCGATGTGGTATCGGCCGGAGGGTAATACCGTAAAGTAGAAAAGGCCGCGTTCGTCGGTCACGTATTTGCGTTCCGCGCCGGTGGCCTGGTTGCGGAGCGAGATGTTCGCCCCGATAATGGCTCTGCCCGATGGATCCGTGACAACGCCGAACAGCAGTCCCGAATCCGACTGCGCAAACATTGCAACGGCGCACAGGACCAGCATTAACAAGCAAAAGAAAACACTTCGGATTGATAGATTTTTCGCCATGGAACCATGTGATCGACGGAAAGTGGAAAACACTTTACGCCAGAACACAATATGTCGCTGGTTCTATCCAAGTCATTCCGTTCCGGTAGCTCGGTGCAGCAGGCGCTTAGGCGTATTAAGATGTCCAGCATGCAAGCACGGTTAGTTACCTGTGGTTGGCTGATGCTGGCGCTGTCCGCCGGCCTTTTTGCCCAGCAATTCGATGCAGCGCGTTCCTACATTAAAGGACAGCTGGTGGAATCCGGGGTGCCCTCGATCGCGGTCGCGGTTGCTCGCAAAGGACAGATTGTATGGGAGGAGGGTTTCGGCTGGGCAGATCGGGACAACCGCAAGCCGGCCACTCCTCATACCGTATACTCGATGGCTTCCATATCCAAGCCGATGACCGCAACCGCGCTGATGATCCTGGTGCAGCGCGGGAAGGTCAATCTGGACGCACCGGTGGACCAGTACATCGCGCCCGCAAAACTCACCGGCTATGCCGGGCCGGCGGCCGGAGCAACCGTGCGGCGGGTGGCGAACCATTCTGCTGGTCTACCCCTGCACACCAACTTCTTCTATTCGCATGAACCGTACCGGCCTCCCCCCATGGACGAAACCATACGGCGCTACGGAATTCTGGTGAGTCCTCCGGGCGAGGAATACCGCTACTCCAATATTGGATTTGGCATCCTGGGCCACCTGATCGCCCGCGTCTCCGGGCGCAGTTACCGGGATTTCCTGCGCGAGGAGGTCTTCCTGCCGCTTGGACTTGCCCATACATCCGTCGACGTGGCTCCCGGCTTGCGAAAATATGAGGCTATCCGTTACGGCAGGGATGGCCTACCAATTCCGTTTTATGATTTCGACCACCCCGCCGCCTCGGCGGTATTCGCCAGTGCGCACGACCTGGTGCGGTTCGGAATGTTTCATTCGAAGGCGCACCTGCCGGACCAGAAAGCCATTCTCAGCGATGCGGCGATCGATCAGATGCAGCAGCCGACTGTATCTACGGGCGACAGATCAGGCTACGGAATCGGCTGGATGACCGGCGATCGAGGGGGCTACCGGACGGTGTCTCACGGCGGCGCCATGGGCGGCGTCCGCAACCTGATTCTGCTGGTCCCGGCCGAGCAGATTGCCGTGGTGGTGCTGTGCAACCTTGGAAACAACGAAATCCCGGCACACGTCGCCGATGCGATTCTCGGGGAAATGCTGCCCCCCTGGAAGCCGGCCCCCGCTGCCCCGCCGGAACCGGCGCCAGGTCTCTTTAGACCCGATTCGGGGTTGGCTGGCCGGTGGAAGGGGGAATTGGTGACCCACGCGGGCAGACACCCGTTTCTGCTCCAGATCAATCCATCGGGAGATGTCCACGCGCAGTTGGGAGACCAGCTCCAGACGCTGTTGACCCTCGTCCACTTCGAGAACAGCCGGCTGACAGGGCACATGACGGGCGATGTAGGGACCGAGGACGCCCGCCGCCGCCCGCACCATATCAACCTTTCCTTGAAGTTGCGCGGCGGTGTTCTTGAGGGATCGGCAACAGCTACTTCCACCGCCAGTAATCTCACCAGCTGGCTGCGGCTCAAACGAGACGCGGCGGAGTGACCTGGCACCTGGATTGCAACCAGCTAGGCCATGGTAAAGCGAACTGAAGGCGGGTCTTTCCGCGGACTTCAAAAGACTTCGTGAGCGCGAAACGCAGGTTGAAAATGCACGGTCTCGACAGAATGCTGCATCCGCAGACAATCTCTGCACAAATCCGTGGGCGTCTGTCAGCACCAACTATACTTTTCCGGCTGGCAGGTGTAAACCCGGGATTCAAGGTTTCGGCACGGCCACTTGCAGGACGATTTTCAACAGCAGCTCGGCGCCGTCCTGCAGATTGCGAACAGAAATGCGCTCGTCGTTGCCGTGCCAGCGGGGTTCGCCCTCACGACCGAATAGTGGAACCCCGTATACAGCCATGCCCTTGGCACGCAGATAAGCGCCATCCGTTGCACCTCGCATCATGAACGGAGCCACCCGGGCGCGCGGGTGCGAGGCCTGGAACACGCGCTCCATCGCCAGGTAGAGCGGCGACGTCAGTGAACTGGGTTCAGTCGCAGGCTTCTGTTGGCCTTCGGGCTCGATTGTCACCGCCGGATCGTTGACGATTTGCCGGAATCGCTCGTAGATTCCTTGTTCAGATTCGGTAGGCAGACGGCGGACGTCAAATTGCGCCTCTGCCGTGTTCGGAATCACGTTGATTTTCACACCCCCACCCAGCATTGTGGGAGACACAGTCGTGTGTAGCATTGCATCCAGTTCCGGGTCACGCTCCCGGATCTGCATAACAGCCGCGCCGGCGGCGTTCTTGTCATCCAGCTTTTCGATTAGCGGCTGAAGCCAGCGCCGCTGCGGTAAATTTGCCATCTCCGAAAGGTAGCGGCGCGTGGTGGTGTTTAAGTCGACCGGCTGCTCCGCCTCCACCAGACGGGTGATCGCCTTCGCCAGGTGAGCAACCGGATTGTCGGGCCGCGGCAGAGAACCATGGCCAGCGACGCCTCGGGCCATCAGCCGGACTCGGGTGGGAATTTTCTCGGTCGTCTGAATCTGGAACACGCGCTCGCCTGAGGGCTCGTCCTGCCAATATCCGAACTCATTGAGAGCAAAATCCGCATCGATCTTCTCCCAGGCGTTCTGGATTAGCCAGGTGATTCCCGTGGATGCGGCCTCTTCATCCGCCTCGGCGAGCAGAATGATGTCCCGATCAAGACGAACGCTCCGGCGCTTCAAATCAACAAGCACGGCGAGTTCCGCCGCGAGTAGCGATTTCACATCCTCGGCCCCTCGTCCGTATATCACGCCATTTTTTATTACGGCGCCGAAGGGATCCACCGACCATTGTGAGCGATCCACCGGCACCACGTCGCTATGAGCCATTAGCAGCAGCGGCCGGCGCGCGCCGGAACCTTTCAGCCGGGCGATAAAGTTCAGCCTGCGGGGGTCTGGACCGAGTAGCTCACACGGTATGCCTTCGGCAACCGCGACCGTCTTCAGGTACTCGGCGGCGCGCGTTTCGTTCCCAGGCGGGTTGCTGGTATCCAGGCGGAGAAGGTCTGTGAAGTAGCGCGCCGTGCGATCGCGTAGTCCGGTATCTGCCGCTGCGAAACCCGCGCCCGTCTGCAGTGCCAGGGCTGCCATCCCCGCCGTCAGGAAATGCCTCCGTTGCATCGGCTGTGCAAATGTATTCTGTTGGAGGGGCGGGTTTTTCATTACTGTATTCTACTGCCTGTATTTGAGCGCTGAAGTGCGAAACAGGAGACTACCTCGCGCAGCCTGGATCCGGGCTACCAGCGCACAACGACTGCTGCTACAATCCCGGGTGTGAGCGTTCCCTTTTTCCTGCTGCTTTATCTGTTCCAGGCAAGCATGATTCCGGAATATGCCCGCCTCGTGAACAATGCGGGGAAACTGCTTCGGGAGAACCGCATTGATCCGGCGATTGGCGAACTGACGCGGGCAGCAGCGTTGGAACCGCGCTCGCCTGCCGTACACATGCTCCTCGGGCAGGCCTATTTGGGCAAAGGGACGCCCGAGCTTGTGGCACAGGCCAAAGCTGAATTTCAAGAAGCGCGCGAACTCGACCCCGAACAGGTACTGGCCAGCTTCTACATCGCCAAGATCGATTTGGACCTGGGGCGCATCTCCCAAGCCGCACGCGCGTTAGAACAGGCGCTCGCAAGGAAGCCGAAGGAGTATTATCTGATGGGACTGCTGGGCGAAGTTCGCCGCCGGCAGGGTCTCACCGAAGAAGCCATTGCGCTGACTACCCAGGCCCTCGAAAACGATCCGCAGGCCGCGCCCATTTATTTCTATCGGGCGCTTGCCTGGTGGGACCGCAAGGAGGAGGCTCATGCTCTGGATGACCTGAAACGCGTACTCGCCTCCCCTTATGCCAGCGTGGAAGCCTACCAAGCGTCGGGTACGATTCACCTATACTATGGCCGCCTGCCGCAAGCGGAAGCGAATTTCCGCCGGGCTGCTCAATTGGGCCCGGACCGCCCCGAGCCTCGCCTGCGTCTCGCCCAGGTCTTGCGCCGGCAACGCCAGTACGGCCTCGCGCTAACGGAACTCGCTCGCGTCGAAGCGGCCCCCCAGTTGAGCTCTACGTACTTTCAGAACCTGCTGGCCGAGGCCGCCTACGAGAAGGGACTCATTCTCAGCGCCCAGGGAGATAAGGCCGGCGCTAAGGCTTCGTTCGAACGCTCGATCGAGATCGATCCGTCGAGGCATGCACCTTGAGCACCCGGTCGCCTTTTACATTCTCCAGCAGTTGCTTGGATCCGTCCGGCCAGAAAATTTCGATGCGGTCTGCCACCTCATGTTCACCCAGACCGAAGTGAAGCCGCGGGTCGCTACTCGATAGATAGCTGTTCACGCTGGTAGCGTAGCGAAACTGTCTCTTGCCACCGGCCGTGAGCACTACACGAGCGCCGGGAGTACCTAAGTCCAGAGACAGCCAGTGACCCCGTGGAGCGCTATCGTTGCGAAATAGGTAGGGCCGGGCGCCAACGTTTGAGATCACGATATCGAGATCCCCGTCGTTGTCGAAGTCCGCGACCGCCGAGCCACGGCCCACATGTTCCAATCCGAACGCGGGTCCGGCGCTGGCGGATATGTCTTTGAACTTGCCGCCCAGGTTCTCATACAGCAAGTCAGTCTGCGCGTAGCTCTGCCGCGGATTGTACAGCTTTATGTTGTCAATTACGTGGCCATTGGTCACATGAATATCGAGATCTCCATCGTTGTCGAAGTCGAACAGGCGCGTTCCAAACCCGAGCGGCTGTAAGCCCGAGCTCAATCCAGCCGGCTCCGTGGCGTCTTCAAACTGCAGCCCCCCAAGGTTCCGGTAAAGAGTGTTCAGTTCGTCGGCGAAGTTAGTCACGAAGATGTCGGGACGGCCGTCATTATCATAGTCGGCGATCTCCGTGCCCATTCCGGCCTGCGGTCTGCCGTGGCCATCGAACCCCACTCCCGCGCCATACGCGATGTCGACAAAGGTGCCGTTGTGCTGGTTGTGATACAAAAAGTTCCGCACGCCATCGTTGGCGACATACAAGTCCGGCCACCCGTCATTGTCTATGTCGCCGACAGCCAGTCCTAAACCTTTACCGGCAGGATTGGCGATTCCGGCGGCCTTGGATACGTCGGTGAACGTACCGTCGCCGTTGTTGCGAAACAATAGGCTGGACTTCCCGTCAAACATGCGCGGGTCGCAGTACATGCGATACCCGGGTTTGTCGAATCCGCACGTTGGATTGTCCTTTATGTCATAAGACAGGTAACGGACCACGAAGAGGTCGAGGTGGCCGTCGCGGTCATAATCGACGAAGCCGGCGCTGCTTGACCATCCCCCGCCGGCCACTCCGGCGCGCGCTGTGACATCACGAAAGACGCCGCCACCCTCGTTACGGAAAAGTTGATTAGCACCGAAGCCGGTAACGTAGAGATCGGGTCGGCCGTCACCATCAAAGTCTCCGACGGCCACACCGGTACCAAACCCTCCGTTGCCCTTCAGGCCTGCCCGATCTGTTACATCGACGAACTTCATGCCTCCGGTGTTCCGGTAGAGGCGATGGCCCGAGCTTGGTTTGCCGCGCGCCAGGTCGGCGCCGTTCACGAAGAAAAGGTCCACCCAGCCGTCGCCATCGAAGTCGAACGCGGCGACGCCCGAGCCGAACGTCTCCATTACAAATTTCTCGGGTGAGGCCCCGTTCTCATGCTTGTGGGTGATCCCGGCCTGTAAGCCCACTTCGGTAAATCGTGCGGCGAGCAGGAGTGCAAGACCGAGCATCATTTCCTTGTGTACACGGCGATGCGGTGAGTGCGGTAGGCCTGCACCGCGATAGTTTTAGACTGCTGCAAAGGCATGTGGCAGTCCACGCACTGCGCACGCGCCTTCTCGCCGCGCGCAGCGGCTATTGGGCAAGCCTGGATGTCGTGGCACGCGCCGCAACGGGCCGAAAGCGTGGCGGGATCCCGCTCCACCCGGTGGACATCATGGCACGTGCTGCAGGTCATTGAGCCGCTTCGCTGGAAGCAGCGGCTGGATTTGAGCAGACCCACCTGATTGCCGTGAACGTCAGATGCGGGAGTTCCTTCGTCTGGTATCCCCGAGTGACATCTTGCGCACAAATCGATGCCCGACGGTCGCACGATCCGCTCATGCCGCTCGGCCTGGCCATGGCATTTGGCGCACCCGATTCCGAGCGAATAGCCTTCGGCATACCGGAGGCGGCCCGCGGCCTGTTCCAGCCGGAACCCCGATGCGTGGCAGTCCAGGCACTGCGGCGGAATTCCACGCCCGAAGTGCACTTTACCGTCTTCAAACCCGGGGCTGTTGATCCATCGCTGCGAACCTGCATGATAAGACACCGGCAGTTGGAATAGCAGTCCATCACGCCAGTAAAGAAAGGATTGGCCGCGGCGTCCCGAGCCGATTACCAAATCGAATCGTCCAGTTTGTGCACGGCCGCTCTCAAAGCCGGTTTGATAGAAGCCGTCGACGCGCTTCTCCATACGGAAGTAAACGCCCGGAACGCTCGTGCGCAGTGTGTTAACTTCTTCATCAAAGGAGCCCAGAATCGACTCCCCGGTGGCCTGCCGCAAGGTGTTGGCATGCGCGGTTCCCGTGAATGAGGCTGCGATCGCGCGGTGACAGGTCGAACATTCGAGCCCCGCCTGAGCTGCCGGCACTGCCAGAAACGACAGGGCGATGGCGGCTTTTATCAAAATTGCAGGCGAAGCATGAGCGCGATACGGCGTCCGTTGTGCTTCTCGGCGCCGAAATCCGAGACGATGCCCGTAAAGCGGCCGACAGTGGCCGGCACCGAAATGTTCCCCGATGGTTCATTGAAATGCGGCGTATTGAAAATGTCGGAGAACAAGCCGGTGAAGGTGGCGGACATTCGCTCGGTAACGCGGAACTGCTTAGCGAGACTCAGGTGATGAGCGTTTATGCCCTGTCCAATCAGCACATTTGCACCTGAGTTGCCGAATTGCCCGGGTTCCGGGACCCGGAAGGCTGAAGCATCGAACCAGCGCGTGTAGTTGCGCTGGTCACGCGGGAGGTTGCCGTCAGCAATCCGGTCGGGCAAGCCGCCCACGGTGTTGGTGTTGGACGGATCGGAGCCCGAGAACGCGGGCGAGAAGTAGAAGCCGGACGCGAGGTAGCTGATGGTCCCCGCTGTCCAACCACCCAGTACTTGATCCACTACGGCGGGCGCGGTACCGAGGAGCTTGCGCCCACGCCCGACCGGCAGGCGCCAGGTCGTAGTGATTACGCCATAATGGCGGCGATCGCCGGCCTGGCGGGACCAATGGCTTGTGACATCATACGGATTCTCGGTCACCAGGTAATTAGCCATGCTGTTGGCAAGCGTCCAATGCGCGTTGAACGTAAAATCACCCATTCTCTTTTGCGCCTGAATCTGGATGGAATCATACTTGGTCTCTCCATCCGACCGGGCTTCGGTGACGCCTACGAATTCTGGATAAGGGCGCCGCGACTGCGTGAACGGAATCAAGCTCGGCTGGGGCTTGTTGATGCTGATATTGTAGTTCTGCCCGACGGCTCTCGATCCGATATATGAACCCCGAAAGCCGATGCTCTGCCACTCGCGCTCAATAGAGAAGTTGTACTGGTGGATTGTGCCGTTATCGGTCTGTATCGGGTAACCGGTGATGCTTTGGCTGGGAATGCCTGCCGAGGCGAGACTAGCCGGGAAAGGGTTTGGGAACTGGAACAAGGCGCCCCCGCCTTGCGCGAGGACGTTCTGATAGTTCTCCGAGATTTGAAATGGACCGCCGGTGAGCACGCGCTGGAAATAGTCGATGCGCTCCGTGTATGCTCCATAGCCGCCGCGCAGGACGAACTTGTCTGATAATCGGTACGCAGCCGAGAGCCGCGGGCGAATATTCTTTTTGTCAGGAACCGGAACCACCGGGCCGTTCCCGATGCGGATGTTCTTGGGATATAGCGGATGGATGAGCGCTGCGCCCTCCGGTGTCACGTTGACCGTATTGGACGCCCTATCCCAGTTGTACATCAGGCCATCGGTGAAGGTGGGCAGCGCGTAATAGTCGTAGCGCACGCCGTAATCGAGAGTAAGCCGGGATGTAGCCTTGTAGGTATCCGTGAAGTAGAAGCCGGATTCCGCGTTGGTCCGGGTGCGGTTCGTAAGTGGATCCAGGCGCGTTGACGACTGCGGAACACCAAGCAGGAAGTCGGCGTAGCCAATGGAAGAGCGTGTCATGGCGCCGTTAAAGTTGAATATCCCATAAGTGCCTTCCGGAATGGTTCCGGTAAATGCCTCGAAGGTGCGAAATTCTCCGCCGAACTTCCAGACGTGTTTACCTATGTTCCAGGTGAGGGAATTCTCGAAAGACCAGTCGGCGGAATCCTCCCAGACACCGCCGGCAATGGTGGAGAGCGCCTGAATGCCCGTGATGTTCATGGTCGGGAAGCCCTGCGCCTTGTAGTTCCCCCGGTTGACGCCTAGTAGGCCGATGGCTTTCACTGCCTCATCACCCTGCAGCGGACGCACTCCCTTGAACTCGTCCCCGTCTCTGCCGAGGTTGGTGTTAATGCCCATGCGAAAAGTATTGACCATAGTCGGAGAAAAGACGTGGGTGTCGGATATCGCCCACTGCCGGTGATCGCGCAGGCGTGTCCAGATAAACGCGGGAAGGTTCCGATCCAAAATGTAGGGGAACTTTCCTTGCAACCAACGGACATAGATCGTGTTCTTCTCCGTGATGTTGTGGTCTAAACGGAAGAACGGCCAATCGCCCTTAAAAAAGTCGTAGTGAAAGGGATGAACAAAACCGAAGTTGTTGGCTGCATAGACGTTCGGATCGCCCAGGTTTGGCTCAGGCAAGTACGTATTCTGTGTCTTCAGTGAAACATCGCTGAAGCGGCTTGCCGGTATCATCTGATTTGGGAAAGGCGCTCGGTTCCCGTTCACATCAGCAGCCGCAAGCGGATCCTGGATCACCTGGCTGGGCAGGTTGAACTGCCGGAAATCACCGCGCCGCATCGGCAGCGAAGGAACAGTGGCGTTCTTAAACGTGCCCAGCGGCATGCGATGCGCAAACCAGGATGCGTAGAAAAAAGTCTTGTTCTTCCAGATCGGGCCGCTTGCTTCACCTTGCCATTCGTGCTGGATGAACGGCGTCTTTTTCGGGTCGAAGAAGTTGCGGGCGTTGAGCCCGGAGTTGAAATGCTTGTAGTAGGCCATGCCATGGAACTGATTTGCGCCGCGCTTGGACGTCATGTTGAAACTGGAGATGCGCGCGTTATCGGCCGTGTTATTGGCCGTCGAGACCTGCACCTCATCATAGAAGCTGATGTTGTTGGTATTGTCGCCGTAGCGGTCGTTCTCAATGCCGTCAAAGCCCTTGGATACCTGAAGCGTCGGCTGGCCTGTAACGCGCACCGACCAACCGGAGCCCTGGATGCCGGGCACCGTGGTGAGCATCGCGTAAACCGAGGGATACGGATTGACGTGAGCAGAGTCCTTGAAATTTTGCGAGGTCAAAGTGCCGCTGAGCATGCCTGATTCCGTGTTGAGCACCGCAACGCCGGCCTCCACCGTAACGCTTTCCGCCGTTGATCCCACCTGAAAGTTGATGTCCACACGGCGTACCTGGGCGCCTTCGATCAGAACGTTCTCGGCAATGAAGGCTTTAAAACCGGGAGCATCGGCCCTGACACGGTACGTGCCCGGTTTGAGATCCGGCATTTCGTAATTGCCATTGTCGTCCGAGTGGACGACACGTGCTCGCGTATTCGTGGCGATCTCGGTTGCTACAATCTCGACTTTCGGAACCACTGCCCCCGTCGCGTCGGTAACTGTGCCGCGAATGGTTGACTTGTCGCTCTGCGCGAATACCACCGCGGAGCAAATCAACACAATGCATGAGAAGATCAGCCTTTTCAATTTCACTCTCCTTTAACCGTTCGATCAGTATACACCGTGATGCCATGAGCGCGAACGTCAAACCGGCGCCGCCGCGACGGTCCACAACTCCTGGCCGCCCACCCGCATCCTACCCGCAAGAGCATGGCACAATCGACATCATGAGCGTCAGTCAAATGGCTGGAAAAACGGCGGATCCCTCCACCTTGGTGAACGTGGCGAAGTTGGTTACCGCCTACTTTGCTGAACGTCCCGATGCCGCTGTTCCGTCCCAGCGCGTCTCCTTCGGTACCTCCGGCCATCGCGGATCTTCCCTCGACTGCACCTTCAATGAATGGCACATTCTGGCCACCACCCAGGCCATCTGCCTGTATCGGCAGCGGGAAGGCCTCCAAGGTCCGCTATTCCTGGGAATGGATACGCATGCGTTGTCCGAACCAGCGCTTACCACGTCGCTGGAAGTCCTGGCAGGCAATGGCGTGGAGGTGATGATCTCCTCCGGCACGCGCTATACTCCAACGCCCGCCGTTTCGCACGCAATTCTGACTTACAACAGGAGCCGCGAGTCGGGTCTCGCGGATGGCATCGTGATCACGCCATCGCATAATCCTCCCCAGGACGGGGGCTTTAAGTACAATCCCGCCCACGGGGGTCCGGCCGATAGCAGCATCACCGGCTGGATCCAACGGGAAGCAAACCGCATCCTGGAGAGCGGTCTTGCTGGAGTGAAGCGGATCCCATTCGGCGCAGCGCTGCGTGCCTCCACGACACACGCATACGACTACCTGAACACCTATGTCGACGACCTGGCGCAAGTGATCAACATGGAGGCGATACGCAGCGCCGATGTCCGGACGGCCGTCGACCCGCTCGGTGGCGCCGGCGTAGATTATTGGAGTGTCATCGCCGAGCGTTACCGCTTGAATCTCACAGTGGTGAATCCATATGTGGACGTTACTTTTCGCTTCATGACAGTAGATTGGGACGGCAAGATTCGAATGGATCCCTCCTCTCCCTATGCCATGCATTCGCTGATCGGTTTAAGAGATAAGTTCGATGTTGCCTTCGCCTGTGATACGGATCATGACCGGCACGGAATTGTAACGCCCAGCGCCGGCCTGCTCCGTCCTAATCATTATCTTTGCGTGTGCATCGACTATCTCTTCGGCAGCCGGCGCGGCTGGCCGGCTGAAGCCGGCGTGGGAAAGACCGTCGTCAGCAGCAGCATGATCGACCGCGTGACGGCCCGCGCGGGACGCAGGCTCTACGAGGTTCCCGTTGGATTCAAATGGTTTGTCGACGGCCTGTCCGATGGCTCGCTTGGCTTCACCGGCGAAGAGAGCGCCGGCGCATCCTTCCTGCGAAGAGACGGAGGCGTGTGGAGCACCGATAAGGACGGACTCATTTTGGGACTGCTGGCCGCCGAGATGACCGCCCGCAGGCAGCGCGACCCGGCCGAACTGTATTCCGATCTCACACGTGAGTGCGGCGATCCCGTGTATGAGCGCATTGATGCTCCGGCGCGCCTGGAGCAGAGGCTGGCGCTA
>DATLBY010000106.1:0-4860 GCA_035526665.1 Bryobacteraceae bacterium | reverse complement strand
AGCAATGTAATCGCAGATCTTGCCGGCCTGAAAGTAGGAGACGATCACCTGCGAGGGGTAGCTGGGGCGGATGAACCCGCGATCCAGTTGCGCGATGGGCAGCAGCTTCTTCTTGTCAATCGCATTGATGGCTTGAGGATCCAGGCGATCTCCCCAATCGGGCGAAGCCGCCGTCTCCTCATGCACCGCCATCCCTTCGGTGAACCATCGCGGCACCTTATGTTTTGTAGCCGTCAGCACAAAGACATGGCTCAACTCATGCCACAGCGTGCTGTCCCAGTGAAACGTTCCCGGACGCCGCCCCGAGGGGCTGTCCATCGCCACCACATAGCCAAAGGTTACGCCCAGAGCACCCAGCCCCGGCATACCGAGGGTCCGGACGGCAAAATCTTCGTGGTCCGGATAAACCTCCACCTGGACAGGTTTTTCCAGCTTCATCTTGTACTTCTTCTCGTACGTCGCGATGGCGCGCTTCAGCTCCGATTCGATGTACGGTCGCAGCAGCTCTGCTTCCTTTTTGTGGAGCTTGATGATGGTGTTGTCCGTCTTGAACGTGAGGAAGTTCTTGTAGCTGTCGAGCAGCGTCAGGGAGTTCACGGTCAGCGCGTCACGGTAGCCGCTTTCATAACTCTTTACCAGCTGCTCGCGCGCCTCCTTCTCCTCGCCCAGCCGCATCAGGTTTACGCCCAGATCCGTCCTCGCATGATTCAGATCCGGATCCAGTGCGATGGCCTTGCGGTAAAGTTGGATGCCCTCCTCATAGCGGCGGTTGAGAACAAAGAAATGGGCCGCGGTAGCATAGCCCTCGCCGTAGACTGGGTTGATTTTTAGGATCTTGGCCATCCATGGCGAGTCCTTCCGGTCATCCAGCCAGTCGATGCTGGCGTGAATGGCCATCGCATCCAGCGATTCCGGCTGCAGTTGCAGTGCTTTATCCGCCTCGGATGCCGCCTTCTCCTGGTTGTTGTCCTCCAGAGCCAGTTGAGCCAGCAGTTCTTGTGCCTCCACCAGCTTGGGATCGAGTTCGATAGCCTTTTGGGCCAGCTCTACCGCCTTACTTTCAAATCCGTTGGACGCAACCATCGCGAGACCCAGGACCGCGCCGGGGTTATTCTCGTCGATCGCCAACGCCTCGCGGAACAGCTTCTCGGCGTCTTCCTTATTGAAGCGTTCCAGGAACAGACGGCCCCAGCGGACCCGGTAATCCGGATTCTTCGGGGACGAATCGACAGCGAGGCGGAATGCCTTGTTTGCGTTTTCGTACTGGTGCACGCCCCAGAAGCCTTCGGCCTTCAGAGAGGGGTTCGTGCTGCCGGCAAGTTTGGTGAAGCACTGTGCCGCCTCTTGCCGGCGTCCGTAATGCTGGTGCGTGCGGCATTCCTGCAGAGTTTGTGCGGCCAACGGCAGCGCGACCCCTAGAAGAAATAAGCACCCTGGTTTCATTTATCCAATTCCGCCTGTGTGCGAGCGAGCTCCAGCAGCAGCGCCGAGAGTTGCTTCTTATACTCTTCAATCGGCATGGCCGCCTTCTGAAATTTCAACCCGTCGATCTGCTCTTCCAACTGGGCGCGCTTCACCAGCAGAGCCTGTTTAGCGGGATCTTTCGCTGCCGCCTGGATGGAGCCGATCTTCAAAACGGGAAACCGGCCCGCCAGCAAGGGACCCTGCTGATCGCCGCCGTCGAGCAAGGCGTGCTCCGTGGAAAGCCGCTTCTGAGTTTCGTAAAACTGCTTCGTCTTCTGCTCGGCGAATCGGAATGCCTCGAGGGCGCTGATCACCTCGTTCTTATCCGTATCGGCCGCGCCATCCCGCAAAGCCTCGATCCAGTACCGGGCGAAGACCGTCGCGTTCTTCTCTGTTCCCGACTTGGTGGCGGTGATCACTGTTCGGTTCTCGCGCTGCAATGCGTGGACCGATGCGCCGCTGGCGCTGGTCATGTTCACCACCAGCTGCCTCCCCGCCGGTACACGGTCCAGCCAGGCCGCGAGTTCCACCGCCGCAACATCCGGTCCCGGCAGGTTTATCTTGTACTCCGATCCATCGAACGTTCCGTGGCCAATCAGCATCACGATGAGCGAGTCCTGCGCCTTCGCCTCACGCCCGATCTGGGCCAGCGTACTCTGCAGCGCACTCTTCGTCGCCGCAGGGCCCGAGAGCGTGTGAACTTTGACGTCGGCCCCGGCGGACTTCATGGTCGAGTCGATCGTCTGTGCCCAGCCTGCGAACCGCTGATCATAGTCCGGCTCGCCACCCAGACCGGCAATGGTGACACAGAATGTGGTGGCGTAAACGCTCCAGCAGGATAAAAGAAGCAGCCCGGCCAGTCTCATACCACGCCCCATTTCCGGCGCAGCAGCCACTCTCCCGAGCGGAACAGCAGCGCTAATAAAAAGACGATTGGCATATCCCAGAGGTCGCGCGTCTCGCGTGTCGTAATTCCGGCCTCGGAATACGAGATCTCGTCTGCCAGATTGCGGACGTCCGCGGGTTTGTAATAGCGGCCGCCGGTTTGGGAAGAAAGCTTTTCGAGCAGTTCGCGATTCTGCTGGACGTGGAACTTTTCCGCAACGCCATCTTCGCGCCGGAACGTGATCACGTCTCGGCCCGCGTCCTCTTCTCCGTGCTTGGCCAGGATCTCGGCTACATACGCGCCCGGCCCCTGGGCCGCCCAATCCGCCTCAAAGACCCCTTCAGTGGCGGGGTCTGGATGCAGTTCCACGGACTCGGCCAGGTTCCCGGGACCCAGAATTCTGGCCTCCACTTTCGCGTCGCTCATCGGCAGGTAGGTCTTGTCGCGAACCTCGGCCCGCAGATGGATCCGGGTCTCGTCGGAAAAGACGGTTTTCGGCGTCGAAGCAATGACGCGCTCGGCGGTACCCGCTACCACCCATCGGAGCATCTGCTGCCAGAACATCTCGTGCGACTGGTCTTGCAGCGGCTGCGTCATCTGCCAGCGCCAACTTCCGGCCGTCGCGAACAGCGCCACGCGCCCCCGGCCATAGTTCTGGGTGACCAGCAGCGGCATCTTCCGGGTATTTCCGGGATTCATTTCCGCCAGGACCACGGCGCCGGGCTTGGGAGTTCCTACTTCCTGGTAATTCGCCAAATACGGAAGCTTCTTCCAGCGGTCCACATTCCTCTCGGGATTCTCTTCAATCCGGCACAACAGACTGTCGCGTCCCGCTGCGGTCAGCTCCACATTGGCAGGATCGCGCCGGAAAGTATTCTGCCGGTTCGGCAGCGTTACAGGCAGCAGGTCGGCCAGTGGGGAGCCACCCACACCGCCATCCGCCAACCCGCCACGGCCCCCCAGAAACAGGATGCCTCCGCCGCGGCGATCTACGAATTGACGGATCAGTTCCTGCTGATTCGGCGTGAAGTACCCGGCTTCCACTCCGCCGATGATCAATCCCTGATAGGCAAACAGCTCCTCTACTTTCGCGGGGAAGCCGTCCTCCAGTTCCGTGGGCGTCGCAATGCCCTGCCGGTAAATCTTATTCTGAGTGGTCCGCAACATCGACGACATCAGCAGGGTGCGATCCTGATCGACCGCGCGACGGATAAATTTGTACTCCCACTTAGGCTCACCCTCGATATAAAGGACGCGAGGCTTCGACGCCTCCACTCCCACCAGCCGCATGAGTGAGTTGTTATTCAGGTTTTCCTCGCCTTCCTGGGGTTCCAGTGAAACCTGCACACCCCGGGCTCCCGGCGGGCCCGCGTTAAAAACGATCGCCTCGCTCTGTTCCGTTCCGTCGTCCTTGAGCGTGACATCCTGGACCGCTAACACTTTGTTGCCGTCCTTCACCTGGAGCTTGGCGTGCCGCCCGGCATACCCGTTCTGATGAAATGTGACTAGGGCGCTCAACCGCGCGTCGGCCAGTGTGCGCGCCGGCACTTGCACGTCTGTAATCTCAATGTCGTGAGCCAGCTTCTCCCGGCCGAAGCCAATAGTGTGCACCGGGATTTTTTGTCGCCGGATCTCGCTGAGGGTCGGGAGGTCGATGCCTCCAGCGTTTTCAGCACCGTCACTTAGCAGCACCACCGCGCCTATCGGCAGACTCGACGATTCCGCTACCACCTGCTTCAGCGATTCGCCCAGGCGGGTTGCGGTCTCGCTGGGAGTCAGGGAGTCAATGGAAGTAATGCGCTCCAGTGCGGCCCCGGCCCGATAAAGACGAACCTGAAACTTCTTCTCGAGATCCTTTAGCACTCCGGAGTTCAGGACCTGCCGGGCCTCGTCCAACCGGGTCTTACCGTTATCCGCGATGGCCATGCTGCCGGAGTCGTCCACGATGACGGCGACTATGTTCTGCTGTGGGCGCAAGGTGGCAATACTGAGAGCGGGTTGCCACAGCATTAGTATCAGTAATGCGAGCAGGAGTGTCTGCAGCAGCCAGATGCCTACCGGTTTCAGGCCGCTGATTCCTGGCGCATGAGAAGCACGCGTCCGCCAGATTTGCCAACCCAAAACGGCCCCGCCCAGCACCAGAATCACTGCCAGCAGCCACACCGGCCAGCGGCCGAGGAGCACAACATCACCCTTGGCGAATGCGGAGGCCGGATACTTGAACAGGAATTCGAACATGCGGATATAGGGCCCTGTCTCAGCTAGTCATCGGCTAATTGACGCGCTCCGCGGGGTTAAAGGTAACCACCTGTAATGTAAAGGTTTTGCAAAAGATGGGCCTTGCGTCCGGCCATCAAGGGATAGTTGCCGGTGCCACCGGGGAACGGCAGATACCGCCGCAAAACTGAAAGTGCGGAGCCGCATAAGAGTCCCGTGGTTGGCTTTTAGAATAGCACAGCCACGGGTAACCATTAAGAGACGTATAGAATTCGAATCGCGTTGTGGAAATT
>DATLBY010000105.1:0-2245 GCA_035526665.1 Bryobacteraceae bacterium | reverse complement strand
TGCGATCCGGAATACTACCGCTGGAATCAGTGGTTCTTTCTCAAGATGCTGGAGAAAGGGCTGGCCTACCGCAAGAAGGCGATGGTGAACTGGTGCCCGGAATGCGGCACGGTGCTGGCCAACGAACAGGTGGTGGACGGCTGCTGCTGGCGGCACGAGAGCACGCCGGTGGAGCAGCGCGAGCTGGACCAATGGTTCCTGCGGATCACCGCCTACGCCGATGAGTTGCTGGCAGACATTCCCAAGCTGGAGGGCGGCTGGCCGGATCGGGTGCTCGCGATGCAGCGCAATTGGATCGGACGCTCGGAAGGCGCCGAGGTCGATTTCGGCGTGGAGGGCTCCAGGGAAAAGATTCGCGTCTTCACCACGCGCGTGGATACTATCCACGGCGCGACGTGTGTAATCCTGGCGCCGGGGCATCCGCTGGTGAAGAGCCTGGCTCCAGCCGCAGCGCAGCCGGCTATCAAAGCGATGCTCGATTCGCAGGCGCGCAAGGATCCCGCGGATGTGGAAAAGGTCGGGATCGCCACGGGAGCCCAGGCGGTAAATCCGTATAGCGGCGAGAAGGTTCCCATCTGGATCGGCAATTTTGTGCTGATGGGTTATGGCACGGGGGCCATCATGGCGGTCCCGGCGCACGATCAGCGGGACTTCGAGTTCTGCAAACAGTATGGAATTGCGATTCGCCCCGTGATCCGTCCGGCCGATGGACGGCTGAGTGACGCGGCGGAGCTGCGGGAGGCCCTGCCGGATGACGGAATCGTGGAAAACAGCGGCGAGTATTCCGGAGTGCCAAGCGCGGACGCCCGCACGATGATGAGCGAGCGGGCCAAACGCCAGGGTTTCGGCGAGGCTGCCATCACGTACCGGATCAAAGACTGGGGTGTGTCGCGGCAGCGCTACTGGGGCACTCCGATACCGATCATCCACTGTCCCGTGGATGGCGCGGTTCCGGTCCCGGAGGATCAGCTTCCGGTGGAGCTGCCGCTGGACATAAAGATTACCGGCAAAGGCCGATCGCCGCTGGAAAATGTTCCCGAGTTTGTGAATGTGAAGTGCCCGCGGTGCGGCGGCGCGGCCAAACGGGAGACGGACACGATGGATACCTTCGTCGACTCCTCCTGGTATTTCTACCGCTACTGCGATCCGCGGAATGCCGCCGCCCCCTATGATCCGAAGAAGGTGGCCTACTGGTTTCCGATCGATCAGTACATCGGCGGGGTGGAGCACGCGATCCTGCACCTGATCTACTCGCGCTTCTGGACCAAGATGATGCGCGACATCGGCCTGACGACGGTGGACGAGCCGGCCAAGCGCCTGTTCACGCAGGGTATGGTGATCAAGGACGGCGCTAAGATGTCCAAGAACAAGGGCAATGTAGTGAGCGCCGATGAGATGATCGACCGCTTCGGGGCGGATACCGGGCGAGTGTTCGAGCTGTTCGCGGCTCCGCCGGAAAAGGATGTGGAGTGGACCGACTCGGGCGCCGAGGGAGCCTACCGTTTTCTGGGGCGCGTGTACCGCTTCGTCACCAGGAATACCGATCGAGCGGATCAGGCGGCGACGGTACACCAGTCCGAGGCAGACAAGAAGGTAATTCGAAAACTGCACCAGACGGTTCGAAAGGTCACCAGCGATTTCGAGACTCGCTGGCACTTCAACACCTCGATCGCGGCGGTGATGGAACTGGTGAACGAGCTGTATGCGGGGGAAGCGGACCTGACGCCCCCGGTGCTTGCTGAGGTGCTGGAGAAGCTGACGCTGCTGCTGGGCCCGTTCGCGCCTTACGTAACCCAGGAAATGTGGGAGCACATGGGCCGCGCGGGCCTGGTCTTCAAGCAGACCTGGCCGGCGTATGACGACGAACTGGCGCGCGAGGAAGGCGCCGAGGTGGTGATCCAGATCAACGGTAAAATCCGCAGCAAGATCACCGTTCCATTCGGCACGGAACGCATTGTGCTGGAGCAGGTGGCGCTTCGTGATGACAAGATTCAACCGTTTCTGGAAGGGAAACAGATCGTGAAAATCGTCATTGTGCCGGATAAGCTAGTGAACATTGTGGTGAAAGGATAAGCGGATTCCAATGGAAAAAGATCGCAGAGATTTTATTAAAGCGGCGGGCAGCGCCGCCCTGACCACGTCCATTTTCACGGGGAATGTGCGCGGGGCCAACAACCGGATCGCGGCTGGTTTCATCGGCATGGGACGCATGGGGCAATCGAATCTCAGCGCCGCCATGAAGCAG
>DATLBY010000104.1:0-9852 GCA_035526665.1 Bryobacteraceae bacterium | reverse complement strand
CGCTCTACGGCGCTGTCAGCTCGCGAGGCAGGCGCGATACGGGACTTTGCCGCACGCGGCGGAACGGTAATCGCCGACGGCGTGCCGGGCGTGTTCGACGAGCATTGCAAGCGCGCGCCGAAGCCACAATTAGCCGATCTGTTTGACAATTCGTCCAGCGCGAAAGGCAAGGCTGTGTTACTGAAGAACAGCCTGTTGAATTACCATCAGGACCGGCTTACGGGCAAAGAGGGACCCGCTCACCAGATGATGGGCGATTTACTAAGATCTGCTGGTGTTCGTCCCGCCTTCGCCGTCACAGACATGGCGGGTAGGCCACCCGTCGGCGTGGAGGTCCATACATTCCGCAACGGTGGCGCCACCATTGTGGCGCTGGCAACGAATCCCCAGCTTCGCGTGGACGAGCTTGGGCCGCCGGAGTTTCGGTCGAATGAGCGATTCGCGAAGCCCGTCACCGCTCGCCTCACCTTCCCGGCTGAATTGTTTGTCTACGACATCCGTGCCGGCAAGCCGCTCGGCAAGAGGAAGGACATGGCGGTCACGGTGCAACCCTATGAACCGCTCATTTATTCCTTCTCACCAGTTCCGCTTCCCGCCTTTGAGATTTCACTCCCGGCGCGCGCCGAGCGGGGCAGCAACATCCATGTAGGTCTTCGGACCGCAGTATCTTCGCCGGCCTCGCAGCATGTGATGCATGCCGAGGTGGTCGATCCCAGCGGCAAAGTCGTGGATCACTATTCCGGCAACCTGCTGGCGCCGAACGGCAGTGCCGGCAAGCTGATCCCCATCGCACTCAACGATTCTCCCGGCAGGTGGGAGCTGAGAGTGCGCGACGTGTTAACGGGCGTGACAAAACGCACCCAATTTGAGGTCTTCTGACGTGCGGCGTTTCATGGCGGCCATCCTTCTGTCGGTCGTTTCCGGTTTGGCCGAACCGGAGAATCCACCGCTGACGCAATTGATCGGATACGTCAGCAAGGAGATCCGTCCGGAAGAGGCTATGGATTTCATGCACCGGATGTACGCCAACGATCGCTACTTCACGTTTCCCTACTTTGAACGCACCGCCGGCTACTTGCACGGACAGATGGCGCAGATAGGCCTCGAGGATATTCAAGTGGTGAATGCGCCAGCTGATGGAGTAACGCAACTGGGCTTCTGGACGATGCCGCTTGCCTGGGATGCAAAATCCGCAACGCTCGATATTCTCGACGATTCCCTGCCCGCTACATCCCGCAATCTGGTCGATTACGGGAAGATCCCCGCCTCACTCGGCATGTGGAGCGGTCCGACAACACCCGAAGGCGTCGTTGCTGAGATTGTCGAGCTGAAGGGTCGTGATGTCGCAGCCTTGGACCTTCGCGGCAAGCTCGTTCTGACCAGCGTAAATCCCGCGGGTATCAAATGGCAGCTGGTGAAGGCGGGCGCATTGGGCGCTATCAACACTTTTACGGAAAACCCGGCCTTGCGTGATGGCCGGCAATGGATCAATGCCTGGGGCGATGAGGGTTGGGCTTACACGAAACGGAGCACGCCACTGTTGTCGTTCTCGATAACGCCGAATCAGGCAGAGCTGCTCCGTAAGCTGCTGGCGCGTGGCCCGGTGCGCGTGAAGGCAGCCGTGAATACGCGCTACTACTCCGGCTCCTACCCCTATGTGACGGGTATACTCCGCGGCACCGGGACCGAGGAAGTACTCACTCTGGGCCATACCTCCGAGCAGGGAGCACAGGATAACGCTACAGGAGTGGCTGCAACTCTCGAGGCGCTCGCCACGTTGAACCGCCTCATCTCCACGGGGAAACTGCCGCGTCCGAAACGAAGCATCCGCATTCTATCCATGGGTGAGATGTACGGATCCATGCACTATGTCGAGCACAACCGCGACCGCATCCGCCGCACCGTGGCGGCGATGTGCGTCGATACACCGGCAGCCGCGTACGATCTCTCAGGTACGGAATACTCGTTTTACATGAATCCGCATGTCAGCAAGGATTTTACCGATTCGTTCATCTTGAAGGTGGCGGGCGAATACTTTCCGCGCGTGCGCCGGCCGTGGCATGAGAAACCATTCACAACCGGGACGGACACGTATCTGGCTGAGCCGATGGTGGGAGTGCCCACTGTCTGGGGCTACAGCGGGACCGGTATCGAGTCGCATCACAACAGCGAGGACAAGCCAGAGCGAGTGGACTGGCGTTCCCTGCGGGACATCACTGCAGTGGACGCCGCGTTTTTGTATTTCCTTGCGAATGCGGGTGAGCCGGAAGCGTTGTGGCTGGCGAGCCTCAGCGAATCGAGGGGATATGAACAGATTCTGAAGCGGGCGGCTTCGCTTCTGGATAGCCCTAGTCCGGATGAAAATGACGGCATCTCCTACTCGGTGGATCGCGAGAGCCAGTCCGTGCTCAGCGTTCTGCGCCTTGTACCGGAGGAGCGGCGAGCTGCAGTTCGGGAAAAACTCGCTCCAATGCTGGACCGGCTGCGATCGTTCGGCGCGACTCAGTCGGCCCGCATTCGCAGTGCCGCCGGTTTCCGCGAGACTGCGCAAGGTGCAGATCCGGCGGCAGCGCGCATTGTTGTCCGGCGGAAACGGTTCGGAAGCATCCCGCTTGACGATTTACCACATGATCAATGGGAAGGTCAGCCCTCCGGAGCATGGGCGGCAACTCCGACCCTGGCACTGTACTGGTGCGACGGGCATCGCAACCTGGCGGAAGTTGCTCGCTTGACACAGCTCGAACTCGGTCCGACTAACTTTAATTTTGTCCGCTATTTTCAGTTCCTTGAGAAGCATGGCTACGTGGAATTTGTGAAGTAGCGAAACGGATTAATGTAATGCGGCAGCAATTCAGTACGAAAAGTAAGCGACTCCTTCCAGCACTTGTTCTGACCGCGCTGATTGCCTCTGCCGGTCGGGCTGCCGATTGGGAAGCGGAAGCACGGCGCCTGCGTCCCCCGGAGGCCAGCGGTTCGGAGGACCCGACGGTACGCAATCTCGCATCGAGGATGAAGGCAACGCTCGATTCGGTGCCGCACGCCGCCAGCCGCGCGGAAGCCGATCGGACAAGAGCCGAGCTCCAGCATAATCTGGAGCGTTCGCTCGGGCATAAGCGGCTCCCTTGGCCGCCGGATCTCAAATCGCGGGTCGTCTCTACGCTACGCGGGGATGGATACCGCGTCGAGAATGTCGTCTACCAGGGCCTGCCGGGCGAGTGGATTCCCGCGCAGCTGTACATTCCGACCCGGCGCGAGGGCCGTGCTCCAGCCGTGCTGTTTTACAACGGTCACTGGTTCCCTGACAGCAAGAGCCGTCCCGATTTTCAGGCTTTCTGCATCAACATGGCGAAATTCGGATTTATTGTTCTCAATTTTGAGACGATCGGCCAAGGCGAGCGCGGGCTATCCTCGCGGGATCACAGGCGAACGGAGGGCCTGCTGGCGGGCGTATCTCAACAGGGCTACGCTGTGTATGACACCCAGGTCGCGCTCGAATATCTGCTGACACGTCCTGAGGTGGATCCGAGACGAATTGGCATGACTGGTGCTTCCGGCGGCGGGTTCAATACCTGGATGAACGCCGCGCTCGACGATCGGATTTCCGTCGCAGTCCCAGTGGTGGGTACTTGTAATTTTCATGAGCAGGCCATGGTTCGTATTCCCCGCGACTGGGACCCATCTGATCACTGTCATTACGTGCCGGTGCTATTCCGCTATGCGAACAATCACGAACTGCTCACCATGTCGGCTCCGAAGCCGGTGCTCATCGTGGCGGCAGCGCAAGACGCCAGCTTTCCGATTGCAGGTGTCCATGAAGTAGTGGACCATGGCCGCCACCTGTACAAATCGTATGGAATACCTCAACAATTCGGGTACTTCGAGGACAATGCGGAAGGGCACGGATACCAGATCCGAAAGCGGCAAGCCGCCTACGGATGGTTCCGCCGCTGGTTGATGCAGCAGGGCGACGGCAGTCCTGTCCCCGAACCGCCCACGGTTACGCTGGCTTTTGACGCACCGGAGCTGCGCTCATTCTCTCCCGGCGAAAATAAATCGTCCGGACCCTCCCTGGTAGGCGCCGCCCAGAAGGTTGCCGGCGCTCTCCCTCGATCGCCTGCGAAGATTGACCTGGTCGGGGCGCTCGGCCCCTGGCCGCCTGCGGTTCCATGGACCCCGCAGATTGGTCCGGAACGCATGCAGAGACTTACGGTCCCTACCGAATCCGATCTGCAGGCGCCAGCCATTTTGTTGCGGCCGAAAAGAAAAATGCAGGGCCTTTTGCTGGCAGTGGACGATCGTGGCAAAGAGGCGGTATTCGCCGATCCGGTGGTGGAGCAGTCCTTGAAGGAGGATTGGGCCGTACTGGCTGTAGATCCGCGCGGGATCGGCGAGCTGGCTAGTCCCAGGAAGACATGGATTTTCGCCATCAGTTTGATGCAGGGTGAGAATTTCGTATGGCGGCAGGCGTGGGATCTGCTGCGCTCGTTACAGGTTGTCAATGCCGCGCCCGAGATCGGTGCGCCGCGTGTGGCAATCTACGCTCGGGGACCAAACGCGGCGCTGGCCTGTAGTTACCTGATTGGCTATAACCGGCATTCGAAGCGAATACCCTTAAGTTGGTTTCTTCTGAGAGACGGATTTGTGAGCTTCCGTGACTTTCTCGATCGGCCGGAGTCCTTACCCCGCTCTTATGAGCTGCGTTCGTCGAATCAGGATCGAAGCGCTCCCCTGGATCGCGAAATCCCGCCGATCTTCTTCCCTTTCGATGCGCTGCGCTATTTCGACTTGCCCGGCCTACTCGCCTCGGCGCGCATCCCGGGCCTGATCGTCAATCCATTGGACGGGGATTGGCGTCCGAAGTCTGCGGAAACAGCAGGCAGGCTCTTTGCCGGGGACATTGGCGTAATCAGCCAGGATGCTCCAAACAGCGCGATTGCCCGCTTCGTGCAACTGCATGAGAAGCAGCCATCCCGGCGATGACTACAACAAGAGTTTTAGGCTCAACTGAAACACCCGCCCGTCGTTGAGGGTATTGGTGATCTTTCCGAATGCGGGCGAGGTCAGGTTCCGTTGCGGCTCGTCAAATTGGGGATGGTTGGTCAGGTTGAAAGCTTCCACGCGAAACTGGAGGCTTCGCTCAGCCGTGCTGCCCCAGAGCCACGCTCGCGTGAGTGCGGCGTTCCAATTCGCGATTCCGCCTTTACGAAAAGTACCGCGGCCTAAGCTGCCGCGAGACTCGCCGGGGGAAATGTAGGAGAAGCGATCCCGGCGAAGAATGAGCGGAGCCGTGTCAGGATTTCCGATGCTCGCGCCAAGAATCGAGGGATCGAGGATGTTGGGTCGCTCGCTGGGGCCGCCGTCCACATTCCCGAAGCCCGGGGCGTCGCTGCCGATATAGAGTGTGAGGGGAGTACCTGTTTTCGCCAGCGTGGATCCGGAGATCTGCCAATCCCGGGCCAACCAGCTTCCCCAGCCACTGCGAATGAGGGCGGGCAGTCTGTAGGAATAGTACAAGACTAGCGAGTGAGGGGAATCGAAGTTGCTGAGACCCTTTTTATCGTGGAGTGAATCGAATTGCGATTGGCTACGGGCCCGAGCCAGGTCGCGATTGGCGGCGGTCGCGGTGTAATCGGAACCCTCATCAATCGCTTTGCTGAAGGTGTACGTGGCGCCCCAAAGCAATCCACTGGGTAGCGATGCCGTGAGCGTGACCTGAGCGGCATCCAAATAGGCGATGCCTCCATTGACGATCCGGTTTACTTCGTAATAGCGGGGATCGGGACGGCGTGCATCCACTGTATCCAAGGTCAGCGGAATACCGGGAACCACTAGCGCGCGATTCTCCACATATGGATTTAAAAGCTTGAACGTACGGCTCCCAAGATAGCCGATTCGTAGCGCATATTGTTTGGCAATCGGGCGCTCCAGAGTGAAGTTGTACTGGTGAGAGTAAGGTGACACCAGATCGGGCGAGAACACGGTCGGAACCGTGCGTGCGTTAGGTTTGTTGAGATCGAGCCCGCGCAAAGGATCCAACAGATCCGGGTTCTGCAGTTGAATGTAACGGACCAGCGGAAGGTTGTACCGAATTTGCTGATAGGTTACGGCAGGGATTTGGCCGAACGAAATTGTGTAGTTGGTTCGCAGCAGCCAATTGGCGGGAAGCCTGGCTGCGATACCAAAACGTGGGCTGAGGTTGTTGCAGTCGCACCCGTAGGGAACTTGGTTCAGGTGATTTACTTCCGTTGGGGCGGACTCGAGGTTATAGCGGAGTCCATAGTAGATCTGCAGGCGCGGGGTCGCTTTCCACTGGTCGGCCCAGAAGAGATTCGCCTGAAGGTTACGGAATCCCCGCTCCATCTGACCGAGGCTCACTTCGTAGCTGGATGGCGTACCCATACGAAAGTTTTCAATCGCAGATCTCCCGGAATTATTGGTAAAGGCGAAATAACCACGTTGGTTGTTCGTTTCCACCCCGTTTAGCTGGAACCGGCTCATGTCTCCGCCAAAGGTGAGGGTGTGGCGGCCGTCGCCTGCCCGATGGGTGAAGACAGCGCCCCATCGATAGGTATTCTGCGCCCGGTCGATCGGGAACTGGCCGTCGGGACCTAACTCTTCGATCTGATATCCCATGCGCATGCGGGTGGGGACGGCGTTGGGCTCAGGTCTGAGGTCGGATCGAATGCGCGAAAACCCAACGCCGGCCGAAAACTGTGTATTCGGGGATAGCTCGCCAAGATAAGTCAGCTGAGAGCGGTGGTTATGAATCTCAGTATCAGGATTTTGCCCTGCTATTAGCTGGAACGCATGAATGCTTTGCCGGTTTAAGGATTGCGACGCCACGACTTTGCCCTTGCTCCCGAGCTGCCGGTCGAGCCGCAGACTGCCACCGGTTTCGTCGATCCGTTGCGGCGCATTCGTATTCAGTGCGCGGGAATCGAAATCCGGACGATTGGGAAGTTCCGCCGGATAAGACGCCAGCAAGCGTGCCACGAATGCTCGCAATGTGGGATCGGTGGCGAGCGGAACGCGCTCAGAGGGAAGGGGGACCAGCACGTTGCCGTTCACCATACCCCTGATCTTGTGCTGCGAGAACGAACCCGAGAAGAAGCCCGCGCGCGGAATGGATCCTCCAAATCTGCCGCCATATTGATTCTGATGAGAAGGCCGTACCGGTCCGACCTGGAAAAACGTGCGTGCGTTGAAGACGCTATTCTGATGAGATTCAAAAAGCTCTCCGTGCCAATGAGGCGCCAGCAATAGGGGACGGAGAACAATCACCTCGCCGGGCGGCCTGCCATGTTCCGTGGCATAGTAACCGGTCTCGACCAGCGGTTCCGCTATCAGCGTGATGGTATCTCCCAGACGGACGTTGGCTTCCTTGAGCGCATCGTTATCAATGCGGTTTACCTGGACATTCTCATTGCGGCGCGCGGCTGCTGTGTCCTCATTCGGTCCGTTCGCGGCGGTCTTGCGAGTTTCCCGAGGGTTGGCCGGGGTAGGTTGTTGTGTATAAGCGCAGGAAACACCCAGCGCCAACAGGCAGAGCAGAAGATACATGGGGATAGTGCTATTTTAACATCCAGCAGCCCTGAGGGATCACTGAGCATCCAGGGGGTGCGGTGCACCGGCATAGTGGGCAGTACAAACTACCGGTTCTCACATACAATGTCAGAGCAGTAACTTTTGAATTGAAGGAATATCACCATGAATCAGACAATGAAGCTGTTAGCCTTGGGGCTTTGCATCCTGTGCGCCGTTATGGCGGCCGAAGGGGTGGCGGGGAAATGGTCAGGTCAAGTTCCAAGCCGCAATTCGGCTGCTGAGGCGACGTTCATTTTCAAAGTAGACGGCGATAAATTGACCGGAACCCTGAGTGGTCCGCAAGGTGAAGTTGAGCTGCAGGATGGGAAAGTCTCCGCTAATCAAATCTCCTTTAGTGTGCCGGGAGGCAACGCTAAAGTTGCGTTCGAAGGAAAGGTTTCCGGCGACCAGATCAAGATGACTCGGACGCGTGAAGGCGGACAAGCGCGTGAGTTTACGCTGAAGCGCGCACAATAATGGGCATGCTGCCGATCTTATCAATACTTTTAGCCGCCGGCTTGGCGGGGCCGCTGCTGGCCGCCGGCGACGCCGAGGCTTGGGCTATTCCCACATTTGAATCTGTGGGGCTGTACTACAATCGTCCGTTGGCCGCGGAGCCCTGCCGGCTCCGCTACCGTGTTGCGGCCACTAACGAATGGCGTGAGGGTTACCCACTCATCTACGACGCGCGTGAGCGGCAGTATCGAGGCTCGCTTGTCAGCCTAAGGCCGGATACACCCTATGAGATCCGGCTTGAGACTGGCGGCGCCGCGGTGAGCGTGCACGTGAGGACGCTCAGCGAAACGTTCCCTGTTGGCAAGACAACCTTCCTGCCGGGCGGAACCGCGGATCAAACTTTGCACGTCAGCGAAGGCGGCAACGAGACCGGGTGGCGCCTTGTAACGCCGGCGGCAGGCGCTAAATACGTTAGCGACGTCTTCAATGTATCCGAGCACAACGTGGTCATCGAGGCCGATTACGTAATTCTTCGAGGTCTCGAGCTAAAAAATGCCGGTGTTCATGGCGTGCTAATCCGGAAAGGCGTGCAGCACGTCGTGATTGAGGATTGTCATATCACCGGCTGGGGCCGCGTGGGCGGCGCCCGCGTCTGGGGTATCTCCTCGGGAAGCGACAGTGGCGTTTACGCGGAGGCGGATGCAGGGCATCTGGTGATTCAGCGGAACCTCATAGAGTACCCGCGCAGCGGAGCGAACGACTGGGAGAGCGGTCACCCCTCAGGCCCACAGGGGATCAGCCTGGTCGACTCCCGCGGCGGCAACGTGATCCGCTACAACACTATTCGGTCTACGGAAGATCACGGGTTCAACGACGGTATCGGCGGCGCGAGCAATTACAGTTTCAAGGGCAGCCCCAACCGGGACTCGGATATTTACGGCAACGTGATATCGAATTGTTGGGATGACGCCATCGAAAGCGAAGGCGCCAACATGAACGTGAGAATCTGGAGCAACTATATTCACCACACGTTTGTTCACGTCGCCACGGCGGCCACGGCGATGGGTCCGCTGTACGTTTTCCGAAATGTTTTCGGCGAAAGCCGCATTTCGCATCAGGATCGCTCCGGCGGGATGATGATCAAGACTGGCATGAATTTTCTCAACATCAACGGCGAGCGAGTCAGTACAGGATTGGGCTACCGGTTTATCTTCCACAATACGGCGCTACAGCCGAACGGCGCCCTGGACGTTTTCAGCAGCCACGAACTGCATAATGCGGTCAGCCGGAACAATATCTTTTATGCGAGGGGCCGTACCTATCCACAGCTTCGAGGAGAGCCCGGGAACGATTTCAAGAACGATCTCACGGGTGGCTATCTCGGCGGCGGCTTTATCCGGTCGATGTTTTTACCGAGTGACCACCTCACTTGGTTTCTTGCGTCCACAATGGACAGAATTGAATGGGGCCGGGCGGAGTACAAGAGAAATGGGCAAACGACAGCGATTACCGATCCCGTGGTGCAGGTGAAGAATCCGGCGCTGGATGCCGGCATCCGCTTGCCTGGATTTAATGACGAATACCGCGGTGCGGCGCCCGACATAGGCGCGTTCGAAAATGGAATGCCGCCGTTACGTTTCGGACGGGAGATGGCCCCGGGATTCTCGCGCGCGCCTTGGGAACTATATTGAGGTCACGCTGAACCTGTTACTCATGGCGCCAGGTGAATAACCGCGGCATCGCGGTCGCTACCAACCGCGGCGATGGTGCCTGAAGCGACTTGAGCCATGAGGCAGGCTGGCAGCTCGCGCC
>DATLBY010000103.1:0-2622 GCA_035526665.1 Bryobacteraceae bacterium | reverse complement strand
ACGGCACGCTGCGTCTGAGCGCCATACAGCGAATCTGCGGGTACGCGCATTTCACCCATGGTGTCGCGCTCCACGCGCCACTCGGCCATGATTTACCTCCCTAGCAGTTCCAAATATTTCACCACCGCGTCGATGCCCCGGTAGAAATTGGGCAGGTGCAGCTTCTCGTTCGGCGCGTGCAAATTATCGTCCGGCAGTCCAAAGCCCATCATCACGCTGGGAATTCCAAGGTGCTGGTCGAAGAGTCCCACAATCGGGATTGATCCGCCGCTGCGTATGTAAACCGTCGTATTGCCAAACTCCGGAGCCATCGCCTCGGCGGCTGCCCGGATAAATGGGTTAGTGGGATCCACCAGCGACGGCGGCGCGCTATGGATCACCTGGAATTCGGCCTTCACTCCTTTTGGAGTAGCGTTTTTGACGGCTTCAGACAACTGTTGCATAGCCTCGTCGGGGCGTTGATCCGCCACCAGGCGTACGCTCACCTTTGCCACCGCGCGCGCCGGGATCACAGTCTTCGCTCCCTCACCCGTGAAGCCGCCGCGGATTCCGTGAACCTCCAGGGTGGGGCGCGCCCACATGCGCTCCAGGACCCCAATCTCCGGCTCGCCCGTCAGCTCCGTCACCCGCGCCTCATTTTGCGCGAACGTATTTTCGTCGAAGGGAAGCGATGCCCACGCCCTCCGTTCTTCGGCCGACGGCGGCGCCACGCGATCGTAGAAACCGGGGATCAGGATGTGTCCGTCCCGATCCTTCAGGGCACAGAGAATTTCGGCCGCCGCCTGGATGGCGTTCGGAACAGCGCCGCCGTAGACGCCTGAGTGCAGGTCCTGCCCGGCGGATTGCACGTGCAGTTGGCCATAAACAATGCCCCGCAGCCCCACGCATATCGTCGGAAGGTTCGGCGCAAACATTTCGGTGTCGCAGATTACTGCTGCGTCTGCCCGGATCTTTTCCGGCTTCGAAGCGACATAGCTCTCAATGTGCTCGCCGCCCACTTCCTCTTCACCCTCGATCAGAAACTTGACGTTTACCGGCAGCTCCCCGGTTTGTTGCAACAGCCGCTCGACCGCCTTAATCAGGATCAACGTCAACCCTTTGTCGTCGGCGGCGCCGCGCGCGTAGATATTTTCATTCCGCACCTCCGGCTCGAACGGCGGAGAAATCCACTCCTCCAGGGGATCGGGGGGCTGCACATCGTAATGGCCATACAGCAGTAGCGTCGGTTTGCCCGGCGCGTGCGTCCACTCTCCGAACACCAGCGGATTGCGGCCCTCGCGCTCCAGCAGTTCCACGTTTTCCAGGCCGGCGGCCTGCAACTGCCCGCGGACAAACTCGGCTGCACTCCGGATATCGTCCTGATGCGCCGGATCGGTGCTGATGCTCGGAATCCGCAGGAAGGCGATCAACTCTTCGAGGTACCGCTCGTGGTCGGTCATTCAGATGGGCTCACAATCAAAAAAGACGCGGACGGCCGCGTATGTATTTCACTCTAGCGCCCCCGGCTTGCGGCGTGCCGCTAAAATGAAGGTGCCCGACTCCTCGCCAATGCACACCAACAACCTCATAGACGAAAAGAGTCCCTATCTGCAGCAGCACGCGCACAACCCCGTGAACTGGTATCCGTGGGGTCCGGAAGCCTTTGAGAAGGCGCGTGCTGAGGATAAGCCGATCTTTCTTTCCATCGGGTATTCCACCTGCCACTGGTGCCATGTGATGGAGCGCGAATCCTTCGAATCCGAGGAAATCGCCGCCGTTCTGAATGCCCATTTCGTGCCCGTGAAGGTAGACCGCGAGGAGCGTCCGGATGTGGATCGCATTTATATGACGTTCGTCCAGGCAAGCACCGGCAGTGGCGGCTGGCCCATGTCGGTCTGGCTCACACCGGACTTAAAACCCTTCTATGGCGGAACGTATTTCCCGCCGGATAATCGCTACGGACGGCCCGGATTCCGCTATGTTCTCGAGCAGTTGGCTGCTTCCTGGCAGCGTGAGCGCGCCCGTATTGTGCAATCGAGCGAAGAGGTCCTGGAACAACTCAAGGGCATGGCGGCTGTCTCCGGCGATCAAGCCGGCGGGCTGGATCAAGGCGCGCTCGACTCCGCCTACTTTCAGTTCCGGCGCTCCTTCGATGCAAAATATGGGGGCTTTGGCGGCGCTCCGAAATTTCCCCGGTCCGTGGCATACAACTTTCTGCTGCGCTACTTCTACCTCACCAAAAATGAGGAAGCGGCCGACATGGTGCTGTTCACACTGGCACAGATGGCCAAGGGAGGAATGAACGATCAATTGGCGGGCGGCTTCCATCGCTACTCGGTGGACGCGCGCTGGTTCGTGCCCCACTTCGAGAAGATGCTGTATGACCAGGGCCAGCTTGCCGCATCCTACCTGGAGGCGTATCAAATCTCCCACGAGGAGAGCTTTGCCCAGGTGGCTCGCGGCATCTTCGAGTACGTGCTGCGCGATATGACGCATCCCGAAGGCGGCTTCTATTCCGCCGAGGACGCCGACAGCGTGATCGATCCGGCGAATCCACGGGAGAAGGGCGAAGGCGCGTTTTACATCTGGACCAGGCAGGAACTGGACAGCATTCTGGGACAGCCTGCCTCCGAATGGTTCTGC
>DATLBY010000102.1:0-5739 GCA_035526665.1 Bryobacteraceae bacterium | reverse complement strand
ATACATCAGCTTGAGAGCGGTATTCTTCATCACCTCGCGTTCGAAACTGAAGTTCCACTCACGCGCATGGCCGTCGCGCCAGTTGGTGAAGTCCCACGGCATGATGGATTGCGCCGAGGAGGAGATGCGGATGACGCCGTTAATATCCACGCCTGCCTTACCGATGTACTGGTCGGCGGCAGGCGGCAGGCGCAGGGCTGTGGTGCCGGTGCCGTCCAGATTCCCGATCTCGTTCGAGTAACGGAGGTTCAGCGGTGGATTGCTGCGCGAGGTCTGCAGGATCTGCGACAGCGGCATGGTCCAGAAATACTCGCCGTAACCTCCCCGAGCCACTGTCTTGTTGTTGAGCTTGAAGGCAGCCCCAAGCCGTGGTCCGAAGTTATTGTTGTCGGCGGGCAGCAGGCTCGACGGAAGTCCCGCCTCGTTGGCGGTTTTCCACGTCAAACCGCGTTTCGCCCAGGACGTCAGTACAGAAGGCGGCACTCCGGGGATGTCTTCCATCTTGGTGTTGCCGGGCGTAATCACTTCCATTTTGTTGGCGAAGTTGCGAATGTCTACATTCACCAGGCGATCGTATTTCTCTTTGTAGGGCGTCCACTTATCCCAGCGCACGCCGAGTTCCACCGTCAGCCTGGAATTCACGCGCCAGCTATCATGCGCGTACAGTCCGATCTCCTTCTGCTGGAAGTAAAAGTAGCCGCGGTTGAACTGGTTCGACAGGTAGGTCGGAAGCCCCAGGGCCATGGAGGCGAAGCCGTCGCCCGTGTAGGACGCTGCCTGGTCGTTGGCCGGATCATACAGAGCCGTCCAGTCCCCGCCGAAGTCGTGCGAACCCTGCGACTGTTGCAACTCGCGGACGTTGTTAAACTCCTTGCGGAACTTCCCGCCGAAAACCAACGAATGCCGGCCCCGGATAAACGTGACGTTGTCCTCGAAGTTATAAGCAGTCATGTGCTGGTTCTTCACGTTATCGGCATCCCAACAAAAGTTCCCCGCGCAGACGGTCGGCCATCCGTTGGTTCCGAACGGATTGGGAAGCCCCAGGTTACTGGCCCAGGAAGTGCCGTCCGCCAGAGTGCCTTGATGATTGGGATTACGGTAGCCCAGCAGCAGCAACTCGTTATAAACGTTCGGAGTAAACACATGTGTGTGACTCACGCTGAGCGAATAGACATCGGTCTCACTGAGCCCGCTTCCGTAGCCGTTGGGTAATCCCTCGACCGGCCCGCCAAAGCGGCCGCCGTTCTGCAGCCGGTCAAACCGGCTCTTGGTGAACCGTCCAAAGACGTTATCGCGTTCCGAGAAGCGGTGATCGATGCGCGTGGTGTAGGAGTTCGTTGCCGTCTTCAACGGGTAGAACACCTCAAGATTGCTGCCCTGATAGGGATTAATGCCGTTCGTCGGCGCATGGGTCATCGCCTTAAACGTGTTGAAGATTGGCGAGAGCCGGCTCTGGGGGATAATGTCGCCGGGGAACTGCTTGCGGACACCGTTGGCGTCTGTAGTCAGCGGATCGTAGATATGGGTCCGATTTCCGTTGTTATCCACAATGTTGCTGAAGTCGCCGTTCCACATGGCCGGCGTGGGCACTACATCACCGCTATAAAGCGTCTTCTCGCGCTGCCGCAGCCCCTCGTAGGAGAAAAACCAGAAGGTCTTATCGCGCCCGTTGTACAGCTTGGGCAGCACCACCGGACCGCCGGCCGACGCGCCGAATTCGTTGCGGATTAACTTCGCGGGTGAGGTTCCTTCTTCGCGGCGCCGGGCCCGCAGTCCTGCCGCGTTATTCCGGTGCGTCTCAAACACGCTGCCATGCAATAGATTTGTGCCGCTCTTCGTAACCAGGGTGACCGTGGCAGGCCGCGAGTAGCGCGCGTTCGATCCGTTTGTCTCAATCCGGAACTCCTGTACGGTGTCCAGGCCCGGCTGCACGTTGACGATGCCGCCGCCGAAGCGGTTGACGATCGAAACACCATCCTGCAAAATCTCCACCGAACCCACCTTCATCCCGTTTACGCGTGCGGCGCCCCCGCCCTCCACGCCCGGGGTCAGGTTGAAGAGGTTCGCCACCTGCCGGCCGTTCAGAGGCAGTTGGTGAATGCGCAGCGCGTCCTTGACGCCGGCGATCTGCATCCCTTCGGTCGAGATTACAGGCGCCGCGCCGCTTACTTCGATGGTCGCGCTGACGTCGCCCACTTCGAGTGGCGCGTTAATGATGGCCGTCTGGCCAACCTGTACGAGGAACGTTCCCGTCCAGCGTTTGAAGCCGGCGCTCTCGATGGTAATGGAATAGCTCCCAGGACGCACGTCGCCGAAGTAATAAAGTCCTTCAGAGGATGCGTCGGCCGTACGGGCAACATTGGTTTCCGTGTTAGTGAGGCGTACCTTCGCCGAGGGAACGGTGGCTCCCGAGGCATCGGTCACCGCCCCTTTGACAATGGCGTTTCCGGTTTGGGAAAACCCAACAACGGCGGACAGCATGAGTGCTGCCGCAATAAGAATCCAGCGAAATGTAATCACAATCGTCTCCCGAAGCAAATATCCGTGCAGGTCACACCAAAGCCGGCGCAACCAGGTATTGGACCACGCTACACCGATTTGGGAATTCCCGTCAAGGCGAGGTGATCCGGCGAGCGGCGGCAGCCGCCCCTTATTAAAGGAAACTGGGATATCCTTTAATAGCCCATGCGTTAATTAAAGGTTCTTTGCGGCCCGAATGAAAAAGAAGCGGAATCAGAGACTTGGAAGCTACGTGACGTCACATTTCGGTGGAGAAACGGTCCGCGCGTTCGTGCCAACACCTCTTCCACCCTCTCCGCCTCTCCAGCTGGAAGGGATGCAGGTCCTTCTCGATCAGGCTAATCGGGCGATCGGCAGGCTAGACGGGCTGGCCGTGCTACTACCGGCCCTTGAGCTCTTTATATACGCCTATGTCCGGAAGGAAGCGGTGCTCTCTTCGCAGATCGAAGGTACGCAATCTTCGCTTTCCGACCTGCTTCTGTTCGAGAACAACGAGGCGCCGGGCGTTCCGGTTGAAGATGTACAAGAAGTATCTAACTATATAGCGGCGCTGGACTTCGGGCTAAAACGGCTGCGCCAAGGATTTCCGCTTTCTCTGCGTCTCATCCGTGAGATTCACGAAGTCCTTCTTTCCCGCGGCCGAGGAAGCGATAAGGATCCGGGCGAGTTCCGCCGGAGCCAAAACTGGATCGGCGGCACCCGGCCAGGAAATGCGGCATTCGTTCCGCCGCCACCCGATCTCGTGATGGAATGCATGGGCCAGCTCGAGCTTTTTCTCCACGACGACAAACAACAGTTGCCCCTTCTCATCCGGGCTGGTCTTATTCACGTTCAGTTTGAGACGATTCATCCATTCCTGGATGGAAACGGCAGAATCGGACGGCTTCTCATCACGTTTTTACTGTGCGCAGGCGAAGCCCTGCATGAGCCCATTCTCTATTTGAGCTTATTTTTCAAGGTACATCGGCAGACCTATTACGATCTCCTGACAGGGGTCCGGACATCAGGAAACTGGGAGGCGTGGCTGGAGTTCTTTCTCACGGGCGTGAAGGAAACCTCCGATCAAGCGGTCAATGCATCCAGGCGAATCATAGCTCTCCTGGATGCCGACCGGAAGAAGATTGAGGGATTAGGCCGCGCATCCGCCTCGGTCCTGCACGTTCATCAGTACATGCAGAAACATTCAATTTCTTCCATTTCTTCGGCAGCAGCGGGAGCCGGGATGACCTTTCCGACAGTAGCGGCCGCTATCGAACACATGCGGCGGTTGGGAATCGTGCGGGAAATCACCGGCCGGCAGCGGCGCAGGCTGTTTGCCTATGGCCCCTATCTCGATATTCTGAACGAAGGAACAGAGCCGCTTCGGTGAAGACGAGGGGCCTTAAACCCGGAGGCCCTCGAGATAGCGCAAGCTCTCCGGCAGCTGGCGGGCGGCGTCTACCGCTTCGTCCTCAATGTAATAACGGCGCACGCCGGTCTCCCGCGCTGCTCGCAGGGCGGCAGGCAGATCCACCAGGCCGGCGCCGAGCGGCACGCTGGCTTCCTCCCGTACATCCCCCGGCGAACCGCCCAGCGCGGTACCCTTCCGGATGTCTTTCACGTGCATCAACGGAAAGCGGCCGCGATAGCGATGCAATAGTTTTACCGGATCCTGGTAGGCGTACACGATCCAGAAGATATCCATTTCGAAATTCACGAACTTCGGATTCGTGCGCTTCACTAAGGTGTCGAAGAGGGTCCCATCCGGCGAATTTCCGAATTCGATGCCGTGGATGTGATAACAGCAGCGCAGCTTCGATTTTGCCAGGGCTTCACCGAAGCTGTTCAGGCTGTTGATCGCCACCTCGCAGTCTTCGGCGGTCAATTTCTTTTTATGCGGAACAGTCGAGCAGACTACGTATTCAGCGCCTAAAGTGTGGGCCTCCTCCACCACCGATGGAAGATCCTTCTTCAGCCGATCGTAGGCTGCCATCAGGGAGGTCAACCGCAAGCCATTACCGTCCAACAGCTTACGGAATTCGGCGGGGCTTCGGCCGAACAGGTTGCCACCCTCGATTTCGGTGAATCCCAATTTGCGGATGAGGGCAAGAGTTCCGGGCAGGTCCTTCTCGGCGTCGCGGCGCAAACTGTAGAGCTCGAGGCCCATGGGAAGCAACGGCTTTGACTTGGCCGCAGCGGATACCATCGCACAGGCTCCAGCCAGAAAGCTACGCCTGGAAGTCGTCAACCGTGAGCTAGCCGGTCTCAAAGTTCCACTCTCCAGGGAGCGCGGGATTCGCTATGCAAATATTTTTGCGCCTCCTTTTGCACCGTCTTTTTCTGCTCGTCCCATTCGATGCGTAACTTGCTGCGATACGCGATATTGCCAAGCAGGCAGGTGGCCGACGAGCGGAAGCACTTTTCTATATCGCTATTCGGCCGCTGGCGTGTTTTCACGCACTCAAGGAAGTTCGTCCAGTGCAGGGGATGCGGATCCGAAACGCGGCGCATCTCGCTGGCCTGGAGGTCGGAGCCTTTTTCGGGAGTGACCTTGTAGAGGTTTCGATCCACGTAGAGCGTGCCCCGGCTGCCATAAAATGTCAGCCCCATCAGGCGCGACGTCTGGCCATCGGTGTTGTTACAGCGGTGCTCCCAGGATCCGACAAAGCCTGGGTATTCATAGGTCACCTGCAGCGTATCCGGGGTCTCGCGATTGTCCTTGAACCAGAACTTTCCGCCGACGGCCGTCACCGCTTTCGGCATCGCCTCATCGAATGCCATCTGTAAAATATCCAGCATGTGCACGCCTGAATCCGTGATCTGTCCGCCGGCATAATCCCAGAACCAGCGGAAATAGGAGTAGGCCTTGGGATAGACGCCGAAGCGGTTGGGGTTGAATTGCCGTTTGGCGGAGGGCCCCAGCCACATCTCCCAGTCAAGATCCGTGGGGGGAGCAGCGTCCGGCGGATTGCCGATTCCCTCCTGCGGTTCGTTGGAATAGATCCAGGTGCGGGCAAACGCTACTTTGCCAATCTGGCCGCTGCGTACAATTTCGCAGGCCTTCTGGAAGTGCTCGCCCGATCTTTGCCAGGTACCTGCCTGCACAACGCGGTTGTGCTTGCGCGCGGCTTGCACCATCTTGACCCCATCGTCGATGGAGACACAGACCGGTTTTTCGACGTACACGTCCTTGCCGGCCTTGCACGCCTCCACTGTCATGTAGGGGTGCCAGTGATCGGG
>DATLBY010000101.1:0-4818 GCA_035526665.1 Bryobacteraceae bacterium | reverse complement strand
CTTTGCCCCTCGCGACATAAAGCCGGCCGTGGAAGCCTATCTCGAAGAGGCCCACATTGCGGGCTTTCGGCACGTGCGAATTATCCACGGACGGGGAATCGGGTTTCAGCGCGAAGCGGTGCGCAAGATCCTGGCCTCCACTTCCTTTGTGGAATCGTTCCAGGATGCTCCGGCGGAAGCCGGTGGTTGGGGCGCGACCCTGGCCACGCTCAGCTTCAACCTTTCTGATACAACAGAACCATGAGGAAATACATTGTTTGCGGGCTGCTGGCCGCGGCCAGCCTGCTCGCCCAAAGGCCGTCCGGCTTCCGTGGCGAGTTCATCGACCAATTAAACGCCACGGAAAAGAAGTACATCCAGCTCGCTGAGGCCACGCCGCAGGAGAAGTACACCTGGCGGCCTGCCGATGGCGTTCGATCCATGAGCGAAGTATTCATGCATATTGTGGGCGCAAACTACATGATCCCCAGCTTCCTTGGTTCGAAAATGCCCGCCGATTTCAGCCGCGACATGGAGAAGAAAGTTACTGAAAAGGCAAAAGTAATCGACTGGCTTAAGAAATCGTTCGAAAACGTCCGGCAGCTCGCTATGAATGGGAAAGACGAGGATTTCGAGAAGACGGTTAAACTTTTCGGCAGCATGACCATGACGCAGCGTGCCAGTTACCTCTTGATCGCCAACCACATGCACGAGCACCTGGGCCAGCAGATCGCCTACGCGCGCATGAACGGCGTCGTTCCGCCGTGGTCTGCCGGAGGACGCGAGTAAAGTAGAGTTAATGAGCTCTGCTATCGAACTGCCTCCCGTACCCATTACGCTGGAGGGCGCTGGAGTCCTGCATCAAATGATGCGGTTCCGTTGGGCCGCCTGGCGGGATCTCGACCCGCGGGAACGAAGCCGTATTGTGGATGAGGCTGTCTGGGTACTCAAAGGGATGGAAGAACGGTCAAGTGGCTCGTCGGCCCTCTTCTCCCTGCTGGGGCACAAAGGCGATCTCCTGTTTGTTCATTTTCGCGAATCACTCGAGGAGCTCAACCAGGCAGAGCTGCGACTGTCACGCCTGGCCCTGTCGGAATATCTGGAGCCGGCCAGCTCCTACCTCTCCGTGGTCGAGCTCGGCCTGTACGAGTCGACTTCGAAAACCTACGCCGCGCTTGCCGAGAAAGGGGTGCAGCCCCACACGCCCGAGTGGAATGCCGCCATCGCGGAGGTGATCGCCCGGCAGAAAGAGGCCATGCACTCGCGTCTCTATCCGGAGATTCCGCCGCATAAATACATCTGTTTTTATCCCATGGACCGCCGCCGCGGTGAAGTAAAGAACTGGTACCTGGTTCCCATGGCCGAGCGCCAGCGGATGATGCATGAGCACGGACTGATAGGACGGCGATATGCCGGTGAGGTGAAGCAGATCATATCCGGTTCCATTGGATTGGACGACTGGGAGTGGGGGGTTGACCTGTTCGCCGACGATCCGCTTGTGTTCAAAAGATTGATTTACGAGATGAGGTTCGACGAAGTGAGCGCTGTGTATGCGCTTTTCGGAACCTTTTACGTCGGCGTCCGCTGCCGCGTGGCCGAACTCAAAAGACTCCTGGACGCCTAGCCAACTGTAACTTCCTCAACGGCCGAGATTACGGCGCGAGCCCGGAATACATGGCGCCCGGCCATGGCGGCTGCCCCGAGTGCCGCCACGGCCATGAGGAATGCCGCCGGATAGCCAAAGCGGCTGGAAACGACGCCCGCCGCGAAAGAACTGCAACCGACAAACAGGTCGAAAAAAGCGCTGAGCACGCCGACCGCTGATCCGCGTTCACCTTCCGGCGTCTCCTTCAAGACCGTCGCGGCGATGGACGACCACGGAAATGAGAATCCCAGTCCAAGGATTCCCGCACCGATTACGGCGGCTAGGGGTGGCGATCCCATTGCAACCACGAGTAGCCCCACAGCCATGGCCACTACCCCGCCGTAAAACGTAATTGCCGGGTGAATCCGGTCCGGCAGCCCACCCAGAAAGAAGCGTGACAGCAGAACTGCCAGTGCATACGCCGAAAACGCTGCTGAGCCGGAGTTTCCGTGCCGCGCCAGATGCAGAATTAGAAAACCGGTGATCACCGGGTAATGGACGTTCACAAACCCGACGGCGACACCGGGCCAGATCAGCGGCTTGGGAAGCCAATCGCGCGCGGAAGGTGCGGGTGGATTATAGTCTTCCCGCACGAATGTCAAAGCAGTGAACGCCACAAGGGCGAAAATGATTTGCAGGATGGCTCCGCGCTCAAATGTACCGAGCCATTGCCCTACCACCGGACCCGCCGCGATTCCTCCCCAGATTCCGCTGCTGAGCAAGCCAAGCGCGCGTCCGCTACGGTGAACGCCCGCGAGTTCCACAGCCCAGGTCGCCGCGCCGGTATAGAGGCAGGCCTCGCCGAAGCCTTGCAGCGTCCGGCCGAGATAAGCGCCGGCAATTCCCAATGGCAGCAGGTAGGCGGCGCCGGCAAACGCGCAACTCAGCAGGCCTGCCAGAAACGCGGTCTTACGGCCCTTGCGATCCGCCAGAGGTCCCGAGAAGAAGCGGCTGGCGAGCGCCACGAAGGAAAAAATGCCGATCACGAACCCAACCGTCTGGTCGGACCCTCCAAGATCGTGCCTGACGTGGGGCGCTAGTCCGGGCAAGACCGTCCCAATGCCAAGGAAGCCTAGAAAGGTTGCTCCGATGACGCACCAGAAGCGCGCGCCGAACGCATTATCCGACCCCATTTCTATCAATTGTACTTTGCCGGACTTAGCGGGACCCCGCGGCATCGATGATGCGCTGGATTAACTCCTTGTATTGCACGCCCGCGGTGATCGCGGACTGGGCAAAGTCGTCTTCCTGCGCCAGCGAGGGATTAGGATTTGCCTCAATGAACACCAGTTCGCCGGACGGCCGCAACCGGAAGTCGATACGCCCCACGCCTTGAATTTTCAAGAGCGAGTACACGCGTTTGGCCGCTTCGGCGAGTTTCTTTTCTCCGCCGGCGGCCAGCGGGGCGGCTGGGCCATTTCGGATTCCCCACTTGGCGCGGTAGGCATCGTTCCATTTAGCGCGAAAGGTGGCGAATTTCGGCGCATTATCCGGCGTCTCGTCGAAGAAGAGCTCGCGCGCAGGGAACACCGTCAGCTTGCGGTTACCCAGCACGCTTACGTACACCTCGCGCCCTTCAATGTACTCCTCGATCATGGCGTCGCATCCGAGCTTCTCGTGGATGTAGCGCAGCCGGTCCATCGTCTCCTCTTCATTGCGCGCGAACGAAGCTTTCGCGATACCGTCGGACGATTCCTCCGCCAATGGCTTTACAAAAGCGGGGAAGCAGAAGCGCCGGATAGTCCGCAGCGGACGCCGTTTGTGAGACACCACGAACCGCGGCACACGAATCCGGTGATATACCAGAATCGTTTTGGCCAGCGCCTTGTCCTTGCATAAGAGAAGCGCCTCCGGGCCGGCCCCTGTGTAGGGAACCTTCAGGAGTTCCAGCAGCGCCGGAATATTGGGTTCGTTCGACCGCTCGTTATAAAAGGACTCGCTTAGATTGAAGACCACATCGGGCGCGAAAGCACGGATCTTCTCGACGATCCCGAGCACATTGTCATATACCGGCAGCGTATCCACTTCGTGCCCGATTTCATTCAGGCAAGTGATGACGTCGGCTTCGGTGGGACGGTCTTCTTTCTCGCGAAGCGCCTCCATGGTGAAAGCTTCGTCCGGATGTACCGGTCTCGGCAAATCGAACAGCACAAGGATCTTCATCCTCAGACGGACCTTTTGAACCTTCCTGTGTGTAGATGGTTTGTTACCAGTGCGGCCAAATAAGATGCAAGCTCGATCATCAGTTTTACATGATCGCGCGGCGCCAGCAGCTTCAACTCGCGGGATCGGGCGATCAATTTTCTTACCAGCATATCGACGGTATATTTATGCTGTCCGGTCCAGTGGACCACCGCCGTCACCAGGGGCCGGTGTAGCCGCCGCATCAGTTGGGCGGCGCTCTCATCCCCGGTTTCCGCCTTTGCGAATATGGCGCGCAGGTCATCGTCATAGACGTCGGGAAAGTCTTCGGCGTAGAGCTTCCGCTTGGCGGCATAGTATGCTTGCAGCGTCCGGCGTGAGCGTGTGGCGTCCCAAACACGCCGCCCCTTTGTGACTGCAGGCGGAGTTTGACGCGCCTCCTGCATCAGCTCTTCTACATATTCCAGCTTCTCGGCTGCTTTCCATCCCCGATACTGCGCGCGCCATTGCTCTTTCGGCCAGGTGAGCCAGACAGCGAAAGTCTCGGCGAAGTCTTCATCCGGGTGCGCCTGCGCGTACCAGTTAGGAAGGTGGCGCACAAAGCTCTTGCTGTAAGGGCGGGGCCGGTACGTCTCCGGAAGGTACTCTACTTCCGGACTCCCGAACACCTCAACCCACCGATCGCGCTGTGAAAAACCGTAGGCATGGTCGATGGCATGCCCGCATTCATGACGGAGCAGTTGCTGGCACCACTCGGGTGTGCCGCCCTCCACCTCCAACATCTGATGCATCTCAAGCAGCTTCAAGCGGGGATGGGACAGGTAAAAAGGAATTGCGATCAACGGCGCGCCTGCGGGTGAAAACCATTCGTCGCCGAGATAGCACTCCGGCTTTAGAAGCAATCCATTGGATTCGAGCTCGACATACAGCCGGGCAATATACGGCTCCAACTCGCTGCCTTCCATCCGGACGTGCAGATCGCACAGGCGCAGCTTCAGTAGCTCGTCGTCAGGTAGCGCGGCCCAGGGAGCTTCCATAGTCTGCCAATGCTA
>DATLBY010000100.1:0-15039 GCA_035526665.1 Bryobacteraceae bacterium | reverse complement strand
TTTTTCGGCGTTTTCCGGAACCGGAGTTTTGAGAGCGGCCAGTTCGGCTTCGATTCTGGCTTCCAGGGCGGGAAGCGATGCCTTGGCGGCCTCCACACGTTTCGTGGCAGCCAGGATCAGCTGTTCGGGTTCCGGCTTATCCTTGGCTTTCTTCAAATCTGCTTCCGCCTTTTCGATGCCGGCTTTGGCCTGGGCAATCAGATCGCCGGGGACGAAGGGGCGGCTGTCGGGGAAGTAAACTTCCACGGGAAGCGTGATGGGCTCAATACGGAGGTTCGGTTTGCCAAACAGGACCGGCACCGCGGGTTGCAGCGGCACCGCCGTATCCGGGTTGCTTTCATTGCCGCGAATGAAGCGGTAGGTGGGCCGCGAGTCGTCCGCATCATAGACGCGTGGGATTCCGTTCTTCAGGATGTCGGCCTCGCCGGGCACGCGATCGGTGCGCACGTCATGCGGTTCAAAAAACGCTCGGAAGCGATAATAGTCGGCCTGCGGGATGGGATCGTACTTGTGGGAATGACAGCGGGCACATTTGAGCGTCAATCCCAGGAATCCAGCCGAGGTGTACTCCACGATGTCCCCGAGCCATACGTTCCGGTTGAACAGATACCAGTTGCGGGCCAGGTAGCCTGTAGCGCGCACCACCGAGGGGTCATTCGGCGCCAGCTCATCACCGGCGATCATCTCCTCAATCATCCGGTTATACGGCTTGTTCTGATTCAGCGATTCGACCGTCCAGTCACGCCAGCGCCAGATGTGGCGCTGCGAGTAGCGGACCTGGTCCGTCTTGCGATAGCCGTACCAATCGGAATATCGCCAGATGTCGAGCCAGTGGCGTCCCCAGCGCTCACCGTAGGCCGGGCTCTTGAGCAGATCGTCGACAATTTTGTCGTAGGCCTTCGGATCTTTACTGACGGTGAATGCGGCGACCTGTTCCGGTGTAGGCGGCAATCCGGTGAGATCTATGTAAACCCGCCTCAGGAGCGTGGCCTTATCGGTTTGCGGCAACGCAGTCAAGCCGCGTTTGGCCCGGTCGAACTCCAGAAAGGCGTCGATCGGGTTTCCGCCTGTGGTCTTTATATTAGGAACGGCGGGCCGCGTGGGATTGCGGAAGGCCCAGTGTTTCCTAACCTCTGCGAGATTTACCCCGTCGGCATCCGCCCCAGGCTCTCCGTAATCCGCTCCTGTCTTGATCCATTCGGCGATGCGCGCGATCTCCGAATCCGGCAACTTCTTTCCTTTGAATGGCATAGCCGGTTCGGTGACATGCGCCACCACCTTGTAAAGCTGCGATTCATCGGGTTTGCCGGCTACGATGACGGGACCGTGCTCGCTGCCCCGCAGCATGGCTTCGCGGGTGGAAAGGTCGAGGCCGCCCTGTTTTGCCCCGGCGTTATGGCAGCCCAGACAGGACTTCTGAAAGAGCGGCTGAATGTGGTCGCGATACAAATTAGGAGCTTTGTCCGTACCTTGTGCCCCGAGGACAGCAGCCACAAGGGTTGCCGCCACCGTCAACGCCAGTGTTCGCATCGAGATTCTGATTTTATCGTAATCGAAGGAGGCAGGACGGAAACACTCGTGTCCAGATAACGGGACGCGAACTGCTTTTTTAGGCCCGTCTGGAGCCGCTACGCTACGATAACCTACAGGATGATAGACATTCACAGTCATTTTTGGCAATATCCGCAGCATTTTTCGGACGATTTCAGGGTCCAGGCCATGCGGGCCCGCGGAGATACGGAGGTGGACCTAACGGTCCGATGGGAAGACTATGCGGCGACGGCCGCGGGCTGCGCAAGAACGATCGTGTTCGGCGGCAAAGCGAAGCTGTCCGGGCTCTGGGTTCCCGACCGTGCGGTGGCCGAATACGTCGCGAAGCAGCCGGACCGGCTGATCGGTTTTCTTTCCGTTGACCCCACTCAACCTGGATGGCAGGACGAGATGATCGAAGGCCATCAGGACCTAAAGATGAAGGGAATCAAGCTGCTGTCGATGTACGCGGGCTTCATGCCCAACGACCGTCGCTTCGATTACATCTGGGAGTACGCGACCAGGCATGGCCTGCCAGTCCTGCTGCACACGGGTACAACGTTTATCGCGCAGGCTCCGCTCGAGTGCACCCTGCCGCGCCTGCTGGACGACGTCGCCACGCGCTTCCCGAAGGTTAAAATCATCATGGCGCACCTGAGTCACCCGTACGAAGGGGAATGCGTGGTGACTATCCGCAAGCATCCAAACGTATATTCCGACTGTTCCGCGTTGCACTACCGGCCGTTTCAGCTCTACCATTCGCTGATGCTGGTGCAGGAGTACGGTGTCTGGAACAAGGTGCTTTTCGGCACCGACTACCCGTTCACCACCGTTCAGGGAAGTCTGGATGGAATGCGCGGGCTCAACAAGATGCTGGAGGGCACCAATCTGCCCCGCTTGAATATGGACAAGATGGAGCAGATGTTTGAGCGGGACACATTGAGCTTAATGGGAATCACGGCTTAGATCCCGAGATGTGATACTGCTCATGCGGAACCGGCGGGAAGATTTCCCCGGCCGTGCGCTTCAGCCGCTGCGCCACTGTTTCAATCTCATCCAGCGGGATCTGCGCTGTGGTGCCCACGACGGATAAGGCCGCCGCGAAACGTCCACTGGGATGAAATACCGGGACTGCGACACAGCGGACGGCCAACTCCTCTTCCTCATCATCCACGGCGTATCCGGCCTCCCGTACGCGCAGTAATTCCCGGCGCAGCGCGCGGGACGACGTGATGGTATTGCGCGTGTGCCGGATATAGGCTTGCTTCGCGAGAATATGCTCTACCACCTCTTCCGATCCGTACGCCAGAATCACCTTGCCGACGCCGGTGCAGTGAAGATCCATACGGCGGCCGACGTAGGTGTCGATCTTTATCATGCTGGGCGCATCCACTTTCTGAATGTAAACGCCCTGGTCGCCGTCGGGAACCGCCAGGTGAGCCGGGAGGTGAATCTGGTCCACCAGCACGCGCAGATTCGGCAGCGCGATGTCGGCGATGGAGAGATTCTTCATCATTCCCCGCCCCAAGCCGTAGGCTTTCAGCCCCAGATGGTAGTGCAGCGAATCTGGTTTCCGCTCGACGTATCCCAGGCGCTCCAGCGTCATGACAATCACGTGGGCCGAACTCTTGGGAATTCCAAGCTTGCGGCTCATCTCGGAAATATTGAGTCCGCGACGGGAACTGTCAAGAAATTCGAGGATCGAAAGCGCTCGCTCCACAGAGGTAGCGTTCGGAATGCTGGACATGGTTCTAAATCGTAGTTTGCCGCATAACCGGCAAAACGCCAATACCCGATGCACACATTCCAGGTCCCTCGTCCAGGGGGTTGAACGAAAACGGTCGGCGTATCTTGACGCTCGTCCGCACCCGCCAGTACGCTGGGATTTGCTGAACGTTCTATGAACGCAGTCATCCATAATTTTGCCGGCATCGACTTCGACCGGCCGGGAAAGCAACATTATCAGATCGCTTTTCACCTCGACGGGTCCTGGGGATATTCCCTGGTTCCGCTCACGGTCATCAATGGAAAGCGCGGTTCGAATGCGAACGGCGTGCTCTGTTTTGGCGGCACTCACGGCAACGAGTACGAAGGACAGGTGGCGCTCAAACGCCTATGCAATGACCTGGATCCCGACCGGATAGCGGGACGGGTGGTGCTGATGCCGCAGTTGAGCGAGAGCGCGTGCGTGGCGAATACCCGAACCTCCCCTCTCGATGGGGTGAACATGAACCGCGCTTTTCCGGGAAATCCCCGGGGCACGATTTCCTCCCGCATCGCGCACTTCGTCAAGACGTGCATTTTTCCCCTGGGCCGCGTGGTGATCGATATTCATTCCGGTGGTATGGAAGGCGCATTTCCCTACTGCACGTCGTTTCATCCGATTCCTGATCCGGCACAGCGCGCGGAGATCGCGACGGTGTCCAGGCTGTTCGATACCGGCTTCGTGCTCATCTATTCGAGCGCCATGGCGTCGGGCCTTTTAACGGATGAGGCGGAAGCCGACGGCAAGGTGACCATCGGCAGTGAGTTAGGCGCGGGCGCCTCGACGGATCGCCAGGGCGTGCGCCATGCCTATGAGGGCACAAAAAACGTCTTGCGGCATTACGGACTGCTGGAGGAAGAGGTCGTCAGCATCCGGCCCACCGGGTCACAGCCCGCCCGGCTGATTAGAGCGGATAAGCTGGATGCGTATGTCCCGACGCCGGCGAACGGAGTTTGGGAGCCGGTCGTTCAACCTGGACAGGCGGTGGAAAAAGGAGAGCTACTGGGAAGGCTTCACGACTTTTCCGACCACTCTTCGCCGTCCCGGGAGATTACCTCACCGCGGGCAGGTTGGGTGGCGATGCTGCATTTGGGAGCTCGTCCGCTGAAAGGACAGACCTTGTTTGTGATTGCGGAAGAGGTCCCGTGGAGTGAGGTCCTGGGTTGAAGATCACCAACGTGGAGTTGTTCGTCCTCAAATCAGAGGGTCTGTACAACAATCCGGAGGGCGCGGAAGAGCCGCTGGGACCCACTTACATGGGGATCGTCAAAGTATCCACCGACGCGGGTATTTGCGGCTACTCGGACATGGAGACGGCCGCGCCGGTTGCCAAGGCGTGCGTGGATACGCCGAAGTGGAGTAAAGACGAAGGCATGGAGTTCATGGACGGACTCCGGTCGCTGCTGATCGGCGAGAGTCCGCTCGAAGTGGAGCGGCTGTGGTACCGGATGTACCGCGGCACCATCTATTTTGGCCGCCGGGGCGCCGCTATCCAGGCGATTTCTGCAATCGATATCGCGCTTTGGGATATTTGCGGGAAGGCCTACAACCAGCCGGTCCACGTCTTGCTCGGCGGCAAGTGGCGCGACAAGGTGCGCGCCTATGGAAGTACTCTGTTTCGGCCGACACCCGAGGCGATGCGGGAAGCTGTGCGCGTTTATCTGGACCAGGGATTCACCGCGGTGAAGTTTGGCTGGGGTGTTTTCGGGAAAGACCGGCATCTGGATGTGAAGCTGGTCGAGGCAGCGCGGGAATCGCTTGGCAGCAGCAACGACCTGCTGGTGGATACCGGTTGGTTTGTCGAGCGGACGGCCAAGGAAGCGATACAAGTGCTCCGGTCGATTGAGCAGTTCGAACCCTTCTTCGTGGAGGAGCTGCTGCATCCGGAAGATTACGACGGCTACCGGCAGATTGCCGGAGCCACTCACATCCGGATCGCGTGCGGCGAGCAGGAGGCCACCGACTGGGGTTTCCAGACGCTTATCGAACGGGGCGGCGTGGATGTGCTGCAGCCGGATTTATCCCGCTGCGGCGGATTTACCGTGGCGCGGAAAGTGGTGCATATGGCCGAACGAGCCAACCGCCTGGTGATTCCGCATTCCTGGTCCAGCGATCTGCTGACAGCTGCGTCGCTGCACCTGACCGCCTTTCAACGCCGTGCGGAATTTGTGGAATTCAATACGTCGCAAGGCCCTCTCAGCCGGATGCTGGTGAAGGAGCCGCTGCGAATGGAAAATGGTTATCTCCGTGTCCCCCAGGGACCAGGTCTAGGAGTTGAGGTAAATGATGCAGTCATCGAACGCTACCGAGTTGCCTAATTCGCAGCACGATCTAGCTCTCTGCGAGTTCGCGGAGAGTAATCTTTACACCGCGGTTGTCTCCGATTCACTCGATCAGCTGGGTGTCCGGAACCAGGCGATGCGGGAATATTTACGGCCGCTTTACCCATCCTGCAAAGTGGCGGGGTGGGCCCGCACCATCTCCTGTTCGGATCTGTATCATATTCCGGACGAGCCTTACCGGATTGAGATCGAAGCAGTAGATAGTCTGCTGCCGGGCGAGGTGGCTGTAGTGGGGACCCAGAAGTCTCTTCGAAACGCTCCCTGGGGGGAGTTGCTCTCGACCGCCTCCCGGGCGCGCGGGGCGCGCGGCGCCATCGTGGACGGCCTAGTTCGCGACGTTCAAAAAATCGAAGAGCTGGGCTTTCCCGTTTTTGCGTCTGGCATTAAACCGGTGGACTCCATGGGGCGCGGCTGCGTAACGGCTTACAACGTCCCGGTCGAGTGCGGAGACGTGCTGGTGCATCCGGGTGATTTTGTCTTTGCCGATTTCGATGGAGTGGTGGTTGTGCCCAAGGCCATCGTCAGCGAGGTCATCGAACTGGCGGCTGAGAAGGTGCGCCGGGAAAACAGTTCACGGGCCGAACTCATGAAAGGCGCCTACCTGCGCGACGTCTATGAAAAATACGGGGTGCTTTAAAGAGCATGCGCATTACCAAGATTGAGACCATTCCAGTCAAGGTACCGATTCGCCCGGAGTTCATAATTCGCGGCAGCCTTGGCTTGCACGAGGAATCGCCCTTCGTCATCCTGCGGATTTACACGGATGAAGGGGTCATCGGATTAGGTGAGGTTTCGTGCACGCCGGTGTGGAGCGGCGAAGACGCCGCTACCGCGGTTCATATCATCCAGGACTTCCTGGAGCCGGCGATTGTTGGCGAAGATCCGCGTGATATTGAGCGTCTGACCATCAAGATGCGGCGCACCGTGGCGGGCCACCCGTTTACCAAGTCCGGTATCGAGTTAGCGCTTTGGGACATTTTAGGGAAGACGGCCGGACTTCCGGTCTACCGGCTTCTGGGCGGCGCGATACGCGATACCGTGCCGATCAAGATGTCGGTTTCCGGCGTGGATCCCGGACGTGCCGCGGAGATTGCCAGTTGGGCGATGCAGCGTGGATTGAAAGCGCTGAAGGTCAAAGTGGGCATGGATCCGGCGGCGGACATCGAGCGCGTAAAGGCGGTCCGCGCTGCCATTGGACCAGCGGTGCGGCTCGGCATCGATGCGAACGGAGGCTGGAGCCCGCGCGTGGCCATTGAAACTATTTGCCGGATGAAGACGGAATCCAATATCTACTTCGCGGAACAGCCGGTGGCTCCCCTGGATATACAGTGGCTGGTGGATGTACGGCGCAACGTTCCCGTGCCTGTGATGGCGGACGAGAGCTGCTACACGCTGCAGGATGCCATGGCGTTAAGCCGGGCGGGGGCCGCCGATATTCTCTCGATCTACGTCGGCAAAGGCGGAGGCATCGGGCCGGCCCGTAAGATGGCGGCGGTAGCGGAGGCCGCGGGTCTCACGTGTACAGTCGGCAGCAATCTGGAGCTTGGTGTCGCGAGCGCCGCCATGGCTCATCTGGCCACCGCCTCGGTCGGCGTGGGCGCGGAAGAATTTCCCTGTGACATTTTAGGACCGCTCGCGTACGAGCACGATCTGCTGGCCGAGCCGATTGCATTCCGCGACGGGGCGGTGACGGCGCCTTCGGGCCCGGGACTCGGCGTGGAACTGGATGAGGCGATGCTTAACCGCTATCGCGTATAGCTACATCATCTCCAGCGCTTCCACTCCAGACCCGGACGATCGGCGCGGAACTGCACGAGCCGTCCGTGTTCCACTTCCGTAACGTATGCCGTCCGGCCATCGGGACCACCGAAGCAGATATTCGTCGGGTTCTTGCCCAACACATCGATTTCCTTGAGGACCTTGCCTTGCGGGGAAACCACTGCCACGGTTCCCTTCCCATGCCGCGTGATGTAGAGATTGCCATCCACATCGCAGCGCATGCCGTCCATTCCGAAATCCGGAAACTGGATCAGCAGCCGTTTGCCGGTAAGAGAGCCGTCGCGCTGAATGGTAAAGGCCCAGACGTTGCGCTGGACACTTTCATTCACGTAGAGTGTCCGGCCATCCGGGCTTACATCGATTCCGTTGGTAGTCCCCATGTCCGCGGCCACCCGTGTGACCTTTCCATACCGGTCGATGCGCCAGATCTGCCCAGTGGACTGGCTCCAATTGGGATCGGATGCCCAAAGAGTGCCGTCGCGCGAGATCGCGAGGTCGTTCGGTTGATTCATGGACGGCTCGTGGGCGAAGACGTCGATTTTGCGGGTTTTGGGATCCAGCCGCAGGATGGAATGGCCGGTGTAGTCCGCCACAAGCATGAGCCCTTTCCGGTTGAATCGGATGCCGTTCGCGACCGATCCGGCCGGCATTTCCAGAAAGACCTCCCCCTTGCCCTCCGGCGTAACGCGTCCGATGGTGGGTTTGCGGGCGAAGCTGACGGCGTAAATGTTGCCATGGCGGTCGCAAGCCGGACCTTCGATCTCGCGCGTGAAGCTGTGGGGTTCGGTGAGTGGGGTAGCGGCGGCCGGCGCCTGCGCCAGGACTGCTTGGGCCATTAGGAAGAGGAGCATGTCTTTTAAGATACCTGTTCACGCCAGAAGGTCGTTCTGCACATTGTCAATGGCGCGAAGAATGAAAGTGATCCGCCGCTTTTCCGCAACCTCAGGTTGCAGCCTGGCAAACTGGATCCGCGCGAGCTTTAGGTTCGCCGAGTATTCCACGCGCTGAGCCGGCGTCAAGCGCTGCGTGACGTAGACCGGAGGTCCGGGAGCGCCCGCGACCAGCGGCTCCAGGGAGATGGTCCCGCAGAAATTCACCGGCTGGTAGCGCATATAGGCATCTTCGGCGGCCAGGAAAGCCTCGCTCAACCCATCGCGGAGTGACGTTTTTGTAACGCGATAGATCTGCTCCACACTGGAATCGAGGTGCTTCCGCCAAGGCGTTTCCGGTTCGGCCAGTGCCCTACCCGCCACCCAGGTGGAGATCTCACATCCCGGATTGGCGAGAATGTGATAGAACCACTCGCAGGCGCGGCCTCCATCACGGTAGAGCGATGTCAGATGATCGCCGGCTCCACGGACAGTGGGCAGGAACCAGCGGTCGCGGGCCCAATGCTGGGGTGGCTCCACTTGCGGGCCGCCCAATGTTCCAAATGCGCAGTGCAGCGACGCGATGAGCCGGGTGCGGTAGGCCGAATCGCGCCGGCGGGAGGAGTCGCGGACGTCGATCAGATAGTCGATATTGCTGCTCAGCTCGATCAAGTGGGGCAGACTGGCGGGATCTTCGAAGCGCATTCCCCAGCCGCTGACGGCCACCACTTTCCCTGGCCAACGACTGTGAATGTACTTGGCACAGCGAATATTCAACATCACGTGATATTCGGTTTCGGAGTAGCGTTTGCACTTGTCGCAGCCGCAGCGGCCCTGATCGGCCGACTGCATGCTGACGCCGTCGATCGGAAAGCGGGTAAAGACGTAATCGATCACTTTCCGCATCCATTCCCACGACTCCGGCTCACTGCCGCACATCGCATTTTTGTTCGCCGTTTTGCGCAGGTGCGGATTTGCATCCAAAATTCGATCGAATCCCCAGGAATAAACGCCTAACCCGGACACGACCCGGATCCCCTTGGCATGTGCGTCAGCGATCAGCTTATCCACCAGCTTGCCTCGATCCGGCGGAACGGCAGAGGCAATGTCTGTGGGCCAGGCACGGGAAACGTACAGACCCCAGATACAAAGATCCTCAAAGCCCAGTTGCTTCATCAGCGAATAGGTAGCGCGGTAATCGTTCAGCAGCGGCTGGTCCAGACGCATGGACGGCCACTCGGCGTAGCTGTCGGCAAACGTCGCTAGGTCGGTAATCCATCCGAGATAGCCGCGGTACCGGAAAGCCGGCTGGGCCGGTTTGGCGGGAAGTGCAAGAGCGGCTGCCCCGGCCAGAAAGTTACGTCGATTCATGAGGAAAGGCCCCACGGGTGGTGGGCCTATGCGAAATGGGAGCTAAAAATACAGCTTCAGACCGAACTGTCCGATGCGTGCATCCTTGGCTGAGAAAATACGTCCGCCGGAAGCGGGCAGTTCGATGTTGGTATTCGGATTGTTGAAATTGGTGTGATTCAGCGCGTTGAATGCCTCGGCGCGGAACTGAAGATAGACGCGTTCCGTGAAACCAAAATTTTTGAAGATCGAAAAATCGAGGTTTGCGTATCCCGGCCCGCGGAGAATATTGCGGCCGGCGTTACCGATGGTGAAGGGAGCCGGCACCTTGAAATCCGCGATGTTAAAGCAGCGCTCGGCCTTGCACGAATCGACCTTGCCTGTTCCGATGACGTCCGGCCGCCGCGCATAAGCGAAGCCGATGTTCGCCGGATCGCTGGACATGGAAGGAGTGAACGGAAATCCTCCCTGGAGAGTCAGAATGCCGCCAATCTGCCATCCGCCCAGCACAGCGTCCACCGGTCCCGCCAGGCTGGAGCCAAACGCACGGCCTTTTCCGAACGGCAAATCCCAACCGCCGCTCAAGACAAAGCGCTGTCCCACATCGAGATTCGACCGCCCACGCATGCTGCGGAGGTCGAACGGATTGTCCGCTCCGTCGCCGCCGCCCTGATCGTTGGTGGATCCATCAATCGCTTTGCTCCAAGCGTAGCCCAACAGAAAGTTGAGTCCGTGGGAAAAACGTTGTTCGACTTTAGCCTCCAACGCGTTGTAGTTGGAGTTGTTGCGGTTGTCGTAGAAGCTGCCCGTCCCCAGCAGCGGATTCGGGCGGCGCTGCTGGAACGGGCGCAGGTCGGTGGAACTGATGCGGGGTAGATTCACGGGAAGCGCATACTCCAGATGAGTGCCCTTATTGCCGACATAGGCAACTTCCAACGATAAGTCTTTGGTCAACTGGCGCTGAATCGCTAAGTTCCACTGATACATCACCGGAGTCTTCATATGCGGATTGAAGCCAAATGTTAGCGGCGTAGTGAAGTTCGCGTTCGAGGTAAACGGTTCGAAGAAATTTTGCACGCCCAGGGTCGGGAATCCATTTACCGTGGGCTGCTGCTTGGATTCGTCCACAATGTAAGGAACGTTGATAATCGGAGCGCTGACGGCGTTGTTCCCGCTGGTGAGCAGGTAGAAAATGCCCGCCCCGGAACGCACGACCGTCTTGTTATCGCCAAACGGACGCCACGCGATGCCCAGCCGTGGCGCGAAATCTTTGTAGTTGTTGTACAACAGCTTATTCGGCAGACCTGCGTCGGTCGCTTTGACGATCTGGCCGGCAAAGCGGGGGTACGCAAATTGCGCCACCTGCTGAGATATCGTATTGATCTGACCTTTGTAAGTGGAAACTTCCCAAACCTGCTTTTCGAAGTTGAATCGGGCGGATTGGCCGAGCATGGCAGTCGGCTGCAGATTCAGCTCGTAGCGCAGGCCGATATTAAGCGTAACGTTGCGGGCTATCTTCCAATCGTCCTGCACAAAAAAGTGGTAGCGGGTTTCATACAGGCCAAAAAGGTTTCTCGGAAAGCTCCGGCTTCCAGAGGTTGGATAGCCAGTGAGGAAATCGGCGTAACCATTACCCGTGTAAGTGCCGCTAAACGAAAATGCGCCGCGTGAGTTGGCCGAGTTGGTGGACGTCAACCGGTAGTTACGCAGGTCAGCGCCAAACTTAATGGTGTGCGCGCTGCGAATTATCGAAACACTGTCCACCAGCTGATAGCTGTTTGTGGGATTCACCAGCGGCTGAAAAGAATTACCGGCGATTCCTTGGAATCCGGTGACGCCCAAGTTCGGAAATCCCGGGAAATTCTGGCTGGTGAATTCAAACCCGCGAATGCCCGATTGCCCCGTGTAGTCGGTTCCCAAACCCTGATTCAGATTGGCATTATGCATTCGGGTGTAGCCAAGACGGAGTTCGTTGACAACCGTGGGAGAGAAGATATGCGTTTCCGAGGCCACCAGGTTCTGCGCCCGCTGACGCTGGTTACTTCCTCCGTTTTGAGGGTACGCGCCCGGATTGAAGGCCTCGAGATGATTGATGGAATAGCGGATGGCCATCGAATCGCTTGAGCTGAAGATGTGATCGTAGCGAGAGTTTCCCTGGTTCTGATCGTTGCGGAACGGTGCGGCGTAAGTGAAAGTTCCCGTGGCCGTATTCTGTGGGGGAATGAATTGCTGAAAGAAGCTGGTGGCTGGATTGATCCGATTGGCGGGGATGATATTTCCCGGGAAAGCAATCCCCGTCAGCGGGTCCCGGATCGGCGTGGCCAGTGCGCTGAAATCGCCTTTGCGAAACGCCTCCGATGGCACCAACACATTAAAAGTACGTCCCTGCCGGATACGCGTACCTTCATAGTTTAGAAAGAAAAAGCTTTTGTTACGCCCATCGAAATTCGGGAGTACAACCGGACCGCCAATAGCGAAACCAAACTGATTTTGCCGGTAGGGCGCCTTTCTGGCGCTAAAGAAATTCCTCGCGTCCAGCTTGTCATTTCGCAGGAACTCAAACAGGGTCCCATGGATCTGGTTCGTACCTGATTTGATGGTGGCGTTGAGTACCGCGTTGCCGCGGCCGTACTCGGCCGAAAAAGAGTTCGCCTGTACCTTGAACTCCAGAATTGCGTCCACTGACGGGCGCAGGACCACACCGTCGAATAATTGTTCGTTGATGCTGATTCCGTCCAGCAGAAACTCCGTCTTGCTCTGGCGTCCGCCGCTGACGGCGACCACCGTTCCGCCCACGGTGCCCGACGTGCCGACAATAGCGCTTGGCAGCAGACTGGCAAGTTGTACGAAGTTCCGCCCGTTCAGCGGCAGGTCCACAATTTTCTTGTTGGAAATTACCTGTCCGATCGACCCACTTTCCGTATTCACGATCGGCGTAGAGTCTTCCACCTGGATTTTTTCCGAGACGCTGCCCACCGTCATGGTGATATCGAATCGGGCTCGCTGGTCCACTTGCAGAACGATTCCTGTCAGTTCCTGGGTTTGGAACCCCGCCCGCTCCGCGGTGATGGTGTAGCTGCCGCTGATCGGCAGGTACGGAATCTCGAAGTCGCCGGAGTCCCCCGTGACGGTGGACCGCTCCAGATTGGTGGATAAATTTCGAGCGGTTACCTTCGCGCCTGACAGCGTGGCCCCGGAAGAATCAGTTACCCGCCCGACGATAGTGGCCGCAGACTGGGCCCAGACCGGAATGCCCAGGGCTAAAACTATGAGTGCTCGGATGAAAGCTCGCATTTAACTCCTCTGATATCGGTTGAACAGATTTCGGGATTGGCAGCAGCAACCAGCATGACGGAGTCTGGCTTGCAGGGACGGTCTGGACGTTCGGCTAAAGCAGATCGCTTCACGATCTCCCTACCCCCAAAGGACATCTAAGTGCTGTTCGGATTATATTAGGGTGAATTGCCGGCGGGGGAGCTAACGTGTCCAGCGGACTGAACGTTATCTGTTCCGTCCCGCCTTGGGCTGTAACCAAATGAACTTTCCTGTGTGGCAGTTTTCCTATGTCATGCAGGCACTCTGTTTAACGACCTGCCTCTCTTTCCGTCCCGGCAGGTGGACACGGGATTCCATCTCCGTGGCAATTTCCTACAATAGGTAGGAACCGATTCGGCCGTTACCATGATCTGGATAGTCATCCTTTCAGCATTTCTAGCCATGCTGCCGATCTCACGCGCAGCTGCTCCCAAGCCTTCACCGGAGCCAACTATCTCAAGCATCCAGCCGCTGGGAACACAGCCGGGCAACACCTACGAGGCGACGATTCGTGGCCGGAATCTTAAACTTGCCCGCGGCTTTTGGTTTCCAACGCCCGGAATCCGGGGGCGCATACTCAAGGTGGACTCGCCCGACGCCACGACGGACGTCCTGAGCGCCGAGTTGACGGTGGATGCGTCCGTACCCCCAGGGCCACACCGCTTCCGGATCGTGACCGGGGCCGGAGTGTCGAATCAACTCGAGTTACAGATTTCGGATCTTGCACCCGTGCGCGAGATGCCGCGGGATGCGCCAATTTCCCACTTCCCCATCTGCCTGGATGACCGTATTCAGAAACGCGGCGACGTGAATACCTACCCGATTACGGTTCAGTCCGGGCAGACGCTCACCTTTGAAGCGCATTCCGGCTTCAGCGGAATGGATCCATCCATTTCCATCGCCGAAGAGTCGGGAAGTTGGTTCGATCCGCAGCGTATCAATCGGGTGGCATTCAATGATGAACCGCTTTTTTTCCCGGGCCTGTCGAAAGACCCCCGGCTGGTTCACCGCTTCGACCGAGCCGGCAAGTACCTGGTGCAGATTGCCTCCTCCTCCGGACAGGGGGGACCGGACTATGTGTACCGCTTACGGATTCTTCCTGGGGTTGCGCCCGCGCCGGCGCTTCACCCGAAACTGAGCGAATCCTGGGAAGAGCGCGAGTTTACCCGCGGCATGGGTTCCGGCTGGATGGCGCAACTGGCGGGCCGGGGGGCGGCGGGTAATTCGCCAAAGACTGCCGAGTCCTTTCGCGCAGTGAAAGAGGGCGCGAAAGACGTTCCCGTGATGACGCTACCGGGCATTGTGGAGGGACGGATCGCAGAGCCGGGAGAGGCGCACGTGATCCAGCTAAAGATTGATAAAGCACAGGACCTGGCGATAGAAATCGAGACTCCGGAAGCCACGATGCCCGTATTTAACCCTGTCGTGCGCCTCACGGAGGCCGGCGGTCACGAGCTTGTCACCAATGTATACACCAAGCTCAACAACAATGGCCTCTACATGATGAAGATGATTCAGGCGAAGACGACGTTCTCCCTGGGTGCGCCCGGTGTGTATACGCTTCAGATCCGGGATATCACGACAGATCAGGGAGGAGCCAGCTTCGCCTATCGAGTGCTGGTCCGTCCCCAGATTCCTCACGTCGGAAAACTGATCAGCTCGGCGGATCACTTTAATCTGACGGCTGGAGAGACGCAGACGCTCACGGTCACCTTAGACCGCGAAGAAGAGTTCGGGGGCGTTGTGGCGCTTGAGGCCGCCGGATTACCCGCGGGCGTGACTGCCGTGGCCGCCATGGAAAAACCGCTCGACCGCCCGCCGCTGCCCAATGGCGGGAAACTCGAGCGCTATATTGCCAAACCGCAAACCGCCTCGCTCTTGCTGATTGCCGCGTCCGACGCGCCGCCGTCAGACCAGCCGGTGTTAATGCGTGTCATGGCCCGGCCCGTGGTGAAAGGAAAATTAGGCGACCCGATTCGAGTAGGCGAGGTTCCGGTCATGGTGATCCCGCGGAGGCCATCGTGAAAGGCAGGCTCGCTTTCATTTTTTTGCTGCCCGTGCTTGCCTGGGCCGCGGCGCCGGCTTCGAT
>DATLBY010000099.1:0-7970 GCA_035526665.1 Bryobacteraceae bacterium | reverse complement strand
TCTCCTGCATGAATGTCCCACCAGATTAGCTCTCCCGGTTCTCCCGCATCGCCCGCTTGCTTAGGCGATTTCAGCGACGCGACTTCGGTTAATAGAGTTGTCCGGGTGGCTGGATGCCGAACCGTAAGGATCAGATACGATTCCGTATGCACGCGGCAGAAGATGCGCATGGCCTTATCAGACCCAAATTTACCCTTAATACGGACGGAATATTTCGGCGGGGCGGCCGAATCCTGTTTAGCTCCTTCGGCAATCCAGCGGCGGATGATTCCGATCTGTTCAGCTGAAAGTGAGCGGCCGCCTTGCGGCATGCGATGCGCTTCACCCCGGCGTCCATCAAGAAAGTGGACAAGCAGGCTGCGTTCCGGATCGCCGGTAACGACCACTTTCCCAAGATTACCGCCCTTCATCAAATCGGCATAGCTGCGTGTGCTCAGACCGCCTGAATCGCCGTGACAGCCGTTGCAGTGCAGCGCGAAAATCGATGCGATCTGCCGGCCATAGCTAACCGGCGGGGGCGGAACGGCGGAAAACAACATCGGCTAAAAGTATATTTTCAGCGCAAGTTGAACCTGCCGAGAGGTCCTCTGATAGACGGCCGGGCTCCCCGCGCTGGTGATCCTGCCGACGCCGCTAAAACCGATACTGGAGTTTGGATTGTTGAACTGCGGCGTGTTGAACGCGTTGAAGGCCTCGGCGCGGAACTCCACGCGCCGCTGCTCGGCGAATCGGAAGCTCTTAAAAAGAGACAAATCCAGCTGCTTCGTGCCCGGGCCATAGAGAATGTTCCTCCCCGAATTTCCGAAGGTGTACAGGCCCGGTGCAACGAACGCCGCGGCGTCGAACCAGCGGTCGATGGTCCGCTGGTCTGACGGTAGCTTGCCGGAGGCGATGCGATTGGGAAACTGCGAACCCGTGGTGTTCAGCGTACTGGTCTGCATTGTCGGTGTGAACGGCAGACCCGTCTGCAGTGTCACGATATGATTCAACTGCCATCCCCCGGCGATCCACTCGACCGGCCGGGGAACCGAGTTCAGCCAGGGCTTACCCGTTCCAAACGGGAGTTCATAGGTGCCGCTGAGCGTTAGTTTATGGCGGACATCAAACGTTGAGTTGCCACGCTGCGCGCGGAGGTTACGCGAGTTTTGGATTGGACTGTTGCTCGATTCCCCGCTGGTGTTATCGATGCTGTGGGCCCAGGTCCATGCGCCCGAAAAGCGGACGACACCCATCCGCCGCTCAAACGTGGTTTGCATCGAATTGTAGGTAGAGTTGCCCCAGGGGGCGACACCCGTGGCATCGCTCAGATTGGGATATGGCCTACGGCTCACTACTGCCCCGGGGCCAGGGACAGCCTGGTTTATGTTCACTCCGACAACGTCCACGTAGGTTCCCTTGCCGCCCACGTAGGCCACCGAAAGAACCATGTTCGCCATCAACTCACGCTGCACGTTGATGTTCCACTCGTACATGGTAGAGGTCTTGCTGTCCTGCGGCCAGTAATAAAAGCCCGTACCTTGGACCGGCCACAGCTCCGGCCGTTCCGCAGGGAAGCCTGCCGATATAGGCTTGGCCGCGGCATAGTTCGTCGCGTCATTGGTAGTGAGGAGCGTACCGCTGAAAGGCGCGTTCTTTGCCAGCGAATTGCCGGAGGTCACCGTTTTGAAACTATAGAAAATGCCTCCACCGGTGCGGATGACGGTCTTGGGCGTGATCGTGTACGCCAGGCCGAGCCGCGGACCTAATTGCCAGGGACGCCCTTCCAGAACCGAGTCTCCACTGAATGGGGGAGTGCCCACGGGAACGAGATTACCTCCGTTCTCCGGGACAAATCCTGCCAGACGGTTGTGGCGCTCCCTCCAGGCACTGATGCCATCGTTGCGCAGGCCCATATTGACGGAAAGTTTCGAGTTGACGCGCCAGTTATCCTGCAGGTACCAGCTGCGATAAAACCGCTGAATACTGAAGAACTTGCTCACATCCAGGCGGGAACTGATCGGGCGGCCGAACATAAAGTCAGCCAATCCGAAGCCGCTGTAGATTCCACTGAAGGTGAATTGCCCGGCGGGTGCGCCTGGAGAGAAGAACGCGAATCGCCGCGACATGTAATCGAACCCGAACTTCAACTCATGGCGGCCGCGCACCCAACTGAGAGCCTGATCGATTTCCCAATTGTTATTGATTTTCTGAAGACTGCCGGCCCCATCGCCCAGACCTGTCATCCCGGTGATATTGGTTGTGCTCAACCCAGGTGCGGCGCCGTGGCTGTTCGCATTCGGAATGCCCAGGTCTTCCGCAAGAGTCGGGTATTTGGTATCGGAATCATAGATGCCTTGAAACATGCGTGAATAGCCCACCCGCGCCTCGTAGTACTTTGTGGCCCCTAAAGACCGGCCATATCCCAGCACAGCCTGCTTGCTCGGAATCACTACCCGGCCGGGACGTCCCGGGCCTGCCCCCACGGCCGGTTCCGGCAGGTTTCCGGGATTGAACGTATCGGCGTCCTCCCAACTAAACCGGCCAAAGACTGCGGAGACGCTGGTGCGGTAATCGGCCCGCAGGTTGAACTGATCCACACGATTGGTTTGGACGGGATTATACAGAAAATTATTGATCTGACCCGGCAGGTTTGGCTGCGGATATAAGGCAATCATCCGCGCGGCCGTTGGATCGATGGCTGACGCGGGAAGAATATTGTTCGGCAGCGGCACCTTGGTCCGCGGATCCGTGACGATGGTTTTCGGCAGCAGCGCAGAGAAGTCTCCGGTGCGGAACGCAGCAATCGGGACAGAGCTCAGAAATGTTTGCGCCTGCCGGACGCGCTTACCCTCGTAATCGCCGAAGAAGAACAGCCTGTCCTTGCCGTTGAACACACGGGGCAAAACCACCGGACCACCCAAATTGAAGCCGAACTGGTTCAGTTTGAAGGGCGGAATAGGATTCGTGGGTGAGTCGAAGAAGTTCTTTGCGTCTAGTGCGGAGTTGCGCAGAAATTCATAGGCGGTGCCGTGCAGCTCGTTGGTGCCGGATTTGTAGGTGACGTTGATGATTCCCTGACCTCCGCCATAGGCGGCCGGAGCCGAACTGGTCTGCACCTTAAATTCGTAAATCGAGTCCACGGGCGGAAAGAAGATCAGGACCCCGGCATCAGTATCGACGCTGTTGATGCCGTCGATTAGATAGGTGACATCTTCAACCGGAGCTCCGTTGATCACCGCTCCATTGGTTCCGCGGCCGCTGGTGTAGCCGAGCAAACCGGACGCGCCGCCCACTCCCGTGAGAACGCCGGGCGCAAGCTGCACCAATTGGGTGAAATTACGCGTATTCAACGGCAGATCCATGATCTCCTTAGCGGCCCGCACCTGCCCGATCTCGGAGGACGCAGTCTCAATGGTGGCGGCTGCCGCTGAAACGCTCACCTGTTCCGATACGTTGCCGAGCTCCAGCGAAAAATCGGCCTGGAGGCGCTGGCTCACTCCGACGGTCAGTGTCACGGACCTCTCCCGGAAGCCTGGATGGCGGACGGTGACGACATACGCGCCGGGCTGCAGCGGCAAAGAATTGTATTCACCGCCCTGAGTAGTTAACGCCTCGCGCTTTACGTTCGTAGTCGAGCTGCGAATCTCCACGACTGCGCCGGCCACTGGAGCCTTCTGCGGATCGGTGACAAGCCCCACAATCGAGCCGAGCTCAAATTGGGTCCAGGCCGGAATCGAAATCGCCAAAAAACAACAGAATGCGAACAGAAAACGTGTCATGGAAAGGATCCCTGGAGCTACCGGTGCCCGGCTTTAATCGGCTTTCCCGCCCGAAAATCGATTTCAATCAGCTTTTCACTGGTGGGAATTCGTGCTGCTACTTTCTTGGTATAGCTGTCGATCACCGCGCCGCCATCCGGATACGCGTATTTACCGTCGAGGCTGAAGGATATCCAACCCGGCCGCGGCTGCTCGCTTGCCTCTTTGAAGAGAGGTACATCCGCGACGTGCTTGGGCGGCATCGACGTCACATCGTAGACGTAAAGATAACCGTAGATACCGTCCACGATCCAGATTTCCTTCTGGTCCGGCCGGATATTGATGCCGTGGCTCATCGTGCTGTGCGGCTTACGCGTGGGTGGGTTTGGAATTTGCGCGAGGCGCGACTCCGGCGTGTGAGCCTCTACGCGGTGCAGCATTTTCCCTCCCCACTGATTTCCAGTGCGGGCGGATCCGACTTCAAAGCCGAGCAGCCAGTCCACGTTTACAAAAACGTATTTTTCGTCGTCGGTGACGGTGAAAGGGCGGATACCCTTGCTGAAGGGGCCCACCTTGCCAATGACCTGATTGCTCTTCGTATCCGCGATGTAGACGTAAGGAACGGTAAGAGACGCCATGTACACGCGGCTTCCGTCAGGGTTCATCCAGGTGTTGTGCGGCCCGATCCCGCCGATCGGATGGTCTTCGTAGTTCTTCCCGTGGGCGACGGGAATCTTCGCCTTTACGGCCCCGGTCGCGGCGTCGATCACCCACCAACTCTCCCCATCACGCAACGGTAGATAGATTGTCTTTCCGTCCGGCGTGATGGCCTGGCTGTCGGCGTAGCCGTCGCTGTAATGCTTGCGCCAATCGATGGTTTCAGTAGCCAGATCGATGCAGATCAGATCGTCTTTCAGGTTCGAGGTGAGATACAGCTTCCCGAGTTGAACGCTGGCGGAGATGCCTTTGTAGTCAGCCGAATCGGGCACGTCAAAATTCCGCAGGAGCCTATGTGAATCATTGATATCGTAAACGCTGACGCCAGATTTGTTGGCAACGTACAACAGGCGCTCGACGCCATTCACGACTTTCCCGTGCTTTTTTATCGGGGTAGCGGTATCCGCTGCCAGGAGCGTGGTCATCACGGAGACCATGAGAAGAAGGCTGAATCGCATGCGGATGAATCTTATCATGCTCTCCTAAGCGGCTCCGGCCTGGGATTTCAGTGACGAGCGGCTAAGTGCGCGGCGAGTACGGGTACGTATGCCACTAACGACTTTGGATCATAATAGCTGGTCCAGACCGTTTCCCGGCCGGCCTCAGTGCCGTGCTTCATGGGGAATTGTCCATCCGGCGTCTGCCGGGCCACTTCCCGCCGCACGATGGACAGCAATTGGCGCGTCATTTCGGGGCCGTCCGGCGCCAACTTGGAAATCCGCGCGCTCAGATACGCATGATAGAAAACGAAGTGCAGTTCGCCGCCGCCAACACCATCCATCAACTCCATTCCGTTTGTGCCGGTATTCGCCAACGTTTTGCGCGAAATGTCAATTGCCAGGTCTCGCACCTTCGCGTCTCCACTCGATTCGTAAAGCGGCAGCAGCCCGCGAAGCACGTAATTCGTCAGGTTCCAATTCCAGTCGTTGCCCTTCGCCTTGCCCCGCAGAGCCCAGTTCTCGGCTGTCCAGCGGCTCATCTGTAGCGCCCAATCCAGATATTGCCGGTCGCCCGTTTCCCGGTAACAATACGTCAGCGCCTCCATGAAGTTGGATGTATCCACGCCGGCGAGCACATCACTTCGCTTGTGCCGGATCTTGTCCCAGTCGTGCGGCACGCCATTATCGTCGAACATATGTTCGTGATAGCTACGGACCGTCCGCACCGCTTCGTTCCGCATCACGGGATTCAACAGCACATGACTCATTACAATTGCTCCGGTGGCCCGCTGATATCTGGGGTGGATCCAGTCCAACTCATCAAACAGGTGGCGCCGGGTGTGAAACATGCGCCCCTGGTCCTCTTCAGACTTGCTCAATTGCACATCCCAGACGTAGTTTGCGGACCGCTCCGCACATCGCAGGAACCGCGCATCACCGGTTCGCCAGTAATGGTACAGCGGGGCCAGCGGGCTATGACCGTTACTCGCCTCCTCCACGCCCATGTTGCGTGTCATGTCCCACTCCCGGTACCATTCGCCCCAAAGCAGCGTGCCGCGCCATTGTGACTTGAGCAGCCACTCGGCCGACCGGCGGACTGCAGGTTCAAACTCTCCAAACGTGACTGGGTCGCCCTGCTCGGGAAGCGCCTTGACGTCGGAGTAATACTGGGGCGGCAGGACCAGATCCAGCGGCGCCCTCTCTTCGGCCGCGTCGCTTAAGGATCCTGTGGTCACCAGTGTGCCGGTGAACGTGCGCGACATCCCGTTATAGAAGAGTCGATGAACATCGGGAACGCGGCCCGAGAAAAAGCCGCCATCGGCAGGCATTTCCAAGCCGCCGAATAAGAGATGGCCCGATGCGTCCAACCGCATCCCGGCCCCTTTCCCAAGGTCGTCGATAAAATCGGCGGTAACAGCCAAGCGTCCGCCGCCGGGTGCGTCAAGAAGTATGCGGTCCGGCGTTGTACGTTCGCTGGCGCGCATTCCTTGAGCTACCGGCAGCCGCAAGGCATAACGTTCCAGCCACGTTTTTGTGCCCGTGACGTTGGTAAGGCGCCATGCGAACCGGATCTGCGGAGAAATTGCGTTCAGATAAAGACGCAGCTCACAGTCGAACTTGCGCTGACCCTCGGCCACCTTTGGATTTTTGCGTTGATTCTTCCCAAAATATCCTCGCAGCAGGAGCGTCACGCGCGAACTGGACTCGGTTTCCACACTCACGCCCTGGGCCGTGAAGTCGCGGAAGTACGTTCCCCAGATGATTCCTCGCGCGTCGCTGATGAGATCCACACTCCAATCGCCGCCGAGCAATTGCTTGCCTCCGGTGGAGATTTCAATCTGACCGGGATTGCGGGCGATCACATCGTAGAAACGGCTTTTGACCTGAACGCCGTCAGGGGATTTCCGTATGTCTAGTTTCGGACTTGCCGCTCCGTCCGCGCTCTCGATTCTGACCGGAATTCGCCCGCGGGCCCCGACGTCGACCACTGCCGAAACGCGCAGCCATCGTACCTTGCCATCCTGGTCGTGCGCGTCCACATCGATAACGGATGACATTGGTTTGCCATCGGCGCGGCGCAGCACCAGTTTGCGTGCCTCGGCTTCGGGCAGCGGGCTAACCGGTATACCCTGTTCGACGAGACTTCCGTGCCGCGGGATGCCGTCACGTTCCACAATCTCTCCCGTGGTGATTACCGGGGCTGCGGAGGAGCAGAGTGTCCCGCTCAGCAGCAGGACACTCCCTACACGGCAGCGTCGGAAAAAGCTTGCGAATTGAATTCTCATCATTAAAAAGTGAGCCGTAGTCCTAGCTGAGCAGTCCTCGGCAGGTTAGCCTGCGAAGTGATCCTTCCGAAAGCACTGCTGGTGGGCGTAGTGTTGGGCGCACCCCAGTTCGGATGGTTTAGAAAATCGAAGAAATCGGCTCGGAAATGCAAATTTACGTTCTCTCGAATGACTGTCCGTTTACTGAAGGACATGTCGAGCGAATTTACGCCGGGTGCCCGTGCCGGGCCAACGGACGCCGGAAAATATTTGTATTGATACGCGGTATTGAGCTGATCGTTCGGATTGCGATTGAACACCGCCGTGTTGAACCAGTGGTCAATCGTGTTACCGCCGGGCGCCTTCATGATGTCGCCATAGTTGCTACCGGTGAAGATGACCGGCCCCCAGCTCAGTACGGCTCCGCTCTGCGCAAAGTAGATGCCACCCAGCTGCCAGCCGCCGATAATGCGCTTAACCAGGCCGGTCGCATTACGGCCGAATGGCAGCTCATAGCTGGCGCTGAGAGTAAACTGCTGTGGACGATCTTCGCTGCCGGGCCGCCGCTCGAACTGCGTGTCCTGTGGATTCTTCTTATCGCGAGCCCACAGCTGTTTCGAGATCATGTAATTGGTCAGAACCGACAGACCTTTAGAAAACCGGCGCTGCCAGGCGAAGTAGACTTCCTGGTTGGTAATGCTGCCCGAGTTGTCGCCCCGGCGCAACAGGGTTTGAAATTCCGGATAGGGCATCAGGAGCTGCCCGCGTGTGATGGTAGCTTTGCCAAGGGCGCTAGTGGCTGGTACGAGCCC
>DATLBY010000098.1:0-9354 GCA_035526665.1 Bryobacteraceae bacterium | reverse complement strand
GTGCTTCTCCGGAAGAACGTGTAACCGGACGCGCAGGCGCTATCGAAATCTCCACAATCCCGGGCAAGCGAACCGGCCGCGGAGGTTCCTTCTTCCGACTTCGGATCGTCCGGCAGGGAGGCAGGCGCCGGCACCGGCTGCGCTGCCACAACATCCTGGGCTGTGTAGGGGATGAAGGTGGTTACTGTCACCGGCTTACTGAACGTCATACCGCAATCGGCGGACTTGGCGATCATCACGGCGTCTGCCTGTCCGCTGACCGTGCTGCCCTGGTCAAACGTTACATAAACGTTGCCGCTGCCGGTGACCGAGATATCCGGATCCTGCACGTTCATGACATTGGACGTGAGCAACTGGGGCTTGGACCAGGAGGCCCCATGATCCGTAGAACGCGAGAAATAGATGTTCGAACTGTATCCGGTGAAGCGCGACCAGGAAAAGTAAACGTTGCCATCACAGGCGCCGCCGGTGCGGTCGGCCTCGATCGCCGTCTTGTCGTGGAACTTGCCGCCGTAATTCGGCGCCGATGACCCTGAGGCCACAATCGTCGAGCCCAAAAAGCGTTTTCCATCGTGGATGGTGGCTCCCGCTACTCCGGCGGGATTGTCGAATGTTGCTACCCAGACGTCGCCAAAACTCTTCTTCGATCCTGCTGGATCGTCCGAACTCTCCGCGCCAAAGTAGACGCGGCCGTGGTTGTCCCAGGCGATGACTGGGTCGCCGGCGCTCGCTGTCCGGATGTGGGCCAGTTGCGCGTACGGCGAAACGTCGCCAGGGTAACCGGGTACCAGAGAACTGGCGAATGTGGCGCCGGAGTTCGAGGAGCGGTAATAACCGAGCCAGATGGGGCCAGAGGCGACAAGGGGTCCGGCGGCGGGGGAGCCTGCGTAAACGCCGCAATAGTCGTTCGAGCTCGCGACGATCACGCGCGGATCGCGCGGATTGATCGCCACTGAGGGTTCATTCTGCCGGCCGCGTGCCAGCGAGCATTCGGCCAGTACGGGGTCGGTATACGCCACGCCTGTGGCCTGCGTATAGGCGCTTATATAACCGCCGGTAGCGGTGGAGTCGTTGGTAATGCGCACCTCAGCGGCTGAACCGATAACGGCAGCGCTAAGGAGGATGTAAGTGGATTTCCAGTGCATAGGTAGAAGTTCCTTCGAAGGTACTGTAACAGATTCATAGGGCTTTGATGGGTCGCTCCATGTCGCATCCCGGCGCATACGAGAGCCTTGCGTGGGGTGCACAATCCTGATACGCTTCCTGACACTCTGATTGAGGCCACGGTGTCTGGAGCAATCAGCCGGGTATTGTTTTTCCCGTCGGCGTTGTTTACCAACAATGCTGAAATTCAAGCACCTTCATAGTTAGCAAAATACAGAGGAGAGTGAAATGCCACGAAACGTAGCGACGCTGATTATCGCGTTAGCCGCGGCCGCGCTAGGAATGCAGGCCGCGGACAATACGCTGGGTACCTGGAAGCGGAATATAGAGAAGACAACATCGACGCCGGCCCCAAAAAATCCCGTCACCAGCCTTACCGTGGTGCGCGAAGCATCTGACGGTGGAGTGAAGGTGACCAGTACCGGCCAAATGCAGGACGGGACGGCAATCAACTCCAGCTATACGGCGAAGTACGACGGCACGGAGTCCCCGGTGACCGGCGCGCCGTGGGATAGCATTTCAATTAAACAAGTGGATGCCAACACACTCACGAGTGAGACCAAGAAAAGTAGCGGCAAGTATCAGGCAACCAGCCGCACCGTTGTTTCGGAGGACGGCAAGATCATGACAGTTACGAGCAAAGGGACCAACGACGAAGGAGAGTCGTTCTCGAGCACGATCGTCTACGACAAGCAGTAGACAACGCTAGCGGGGCATCCGGACCGCCCGATGCCCCAGTGGGTTCAAACGTGCTTCCGGTGAACTGAATTGCCGGAGTGGTTCCGTGCGTGATGTGGCATCAAGGACGGTGAGCCGCCGAATGGACACACGAAGGCAGGGCCTTGGTTCCATTGGGACTATAGCGATGGTAGGGTTTTCTATGGCTGTGGACCAGCCAAGTGATGCGAGCAGCCGCGTGAATTCCCTGCCGGAGAGCGACTTCACAACGCCAGTTCAATCACCTGATCGCCGGTGTGCGTAGCTGGGGTCTCCACGGGGACAGAAAGACACCCTTCGATCGCTTCCCGCAGATTGAAACGGAGTTCCTCCATCGTCTCGCCCTGCGTCGCGCAGCCCGGGATGGAGGGAAGCTCAGCCCAGAATCCACCTTCTTCAGCTTTATGGACGTCGTGTAAATCTTCATAAGGAAATTTGTTGGAGGCGGGGGGAGTCGGAGCGTGTCGGGGTGTTCAAATCACATGAGTGTTGATTCCATAATCGGCTTGAATCGCTTAAACAACGCTTTTGGTGTTTAGTCGCACGTGTATCGTACACCGCCCTAGGCGGGGAGGGCAGCCTTGATGTCATCCTCGGCTGATCGCAGCACCGTTGCCCGGATGAAATTCAGAAGCGCTATGGCACGCACCAAAATGCTTTCGAAGGCAGAAACGAATCCTTTCTCCTCCACTTGGAAGAAATTTGCCGCGCTTTTGTACGCGTTACCCTTACGGTGGCCTGCTCCGTGACGGAGATCCCACAGCTTCCTCATGAAGCGTATGGGCTCATCAGTCACTTGAACACCTCGCGCTTGGAGGAACAGGTTCAACTTCGTTATTCCCTTTGCGTTTTCGGGAAGGTGGGTTACTCCCTTTGCTAATTCCGCCTCGTTCAGAGAGTCGACCATTATCTTGCAAAGCGCTAGGACTTGGCCGTCAAATTCCGTCTGAGTGTTCGTAAGGGGAACCCGCAGGGCGATCGAGCAATGCTCGTCCTCATCTGAAAGTGGCTTGAACATCGGCCAGCCGAATCTTCGTTGCCAATCATCATTGAAGTTCCCGAACTCTTGCTTGAACATCAGGTCCGGTTTCGTCGGACTGGTAAATTGACCAAGCATGCTACGGCGGAAATTAACTTCGCTCATGGAGCCTGACGGTTCTACATTGAAGCTTTTCCAGTACAGTTGCTCCTTGTATGGCAGGTCACGACCAAGATCACCGAGAAACACGACGATGTGATCTGGATGGTTGTTGTCGATCTGTACACCCCATTGACCGGAAGCTCGAAGATAGCCATCCTCGACTGAATACCGCTGTGGGTTAGCGTAATATTTGTTCAGTACATCGCGCCTGAAGAATACCGGTGTGAGATACTGCGGTGCCTCGGGATTCGCACCGAAGTAGTTGCCGAGTTGGTCGGGGTCGGAATTCCATAGTTCCGGCTCACTTCCCCGCCTCCGTTGGATGATGTATTCGGCATGCTTCTCAGGTTCGTCGTAGGGCCAGATGCCGGACTTCTCTTTCTCCATGCCGCGAATCAGCTTCTTCCCGAACAGCCGAGTGAAGGTCGCTGGCTCACGATACGAGCCCGTGTCGCCAGAATACATCTCATAACGGATCTCCGGTTCACTCAAAGATACTTGCCGCCCCGCGATTCCCAAGGCTGGCAAGCGAGTCTTCGTATCTCGGCGGAGATCGAAAAAGAGGAGCAGTGCGAGATCCCTGATTGCAAGGTATTGCTTTAGGTACTTCGATCTAATCCGCACCTCATCTTCTTTGATGACGGTGACGTCTTCAGCATCACCAGACTCATCGAAGGCCATGTGAACATTCCGCTTCGCATCGAAACAAAGATTGTGAAAGAGGCGGAACTCCTCGGAAACCTCGACATAGTTGGGGGCCGCTCCGTGGAAAGAGCGTACGTGTACAAATGGTTCTACATCATCATTGCCAAAGCGAAGGTATTCGACAACTTCCTGATCGCCTTCGTGATGCGTTGCGCAGCCGGGCCGACCATGGCCGATCATCAAATCCCAAGAGACATCCTGCATGACGGCTTCGACTTTCACGAGCGGAACAAGTGCCGAAAAGAACCCGAAATCCTCACCGGCACTGTCCAACTGCTGATAGACGGTTATCCACTGACCGTTACCGAGTTCGGCGAGCTTATCGGTCCGCCAGTCCCTGAATTGCATCCAGATGGCCTCCGTTTCAATCGCAGCGTCCACGGTATCTGTATTGAGTTCCTCATTCCCGCTCACAACCTAAATGTAACAAACAATCGGACGGACACAATTCGTTACTGATTTTATCTAGAGATGGATTGGTGGAGGCGGCGGGAGTCGAACCCGCGTCCGAAATTGCCCGCCGTGACAAGCCTACGTGCGTATCCGGTTCGGTGGTTTCGGCTGCCAACTGAAGAGCCGGCAAGAGCACTGGCAGCCTAGCTCGATTGTGTCTCGGCTGGAGGCTCCGAACAGAAGCTTTAGGCCTATCCTGCAAAATGACGCTTCCTGGCTACCGTGCAGGCCCGGCAACCGAAGCGGCTACTTAATTAATTAAGCAGCGTATGCAAACTGCGTGTTATTGGCAGTTGTTTGTTTTCCGATCGTTTTACGGGAGCTCGGAACCCGGCACGCCTCATCACAACGACTCAATCCCGTCGAATCCGTGGCGCCCCCCAGACATCATTTTAACACCCGCCGGCGTATGCTGTACCATCGAATATCCATGCCTGCCCGGGAGCGATCATAGACAGTGATGCCGAAGACCGTGGTTCCTCCCGAAGTGGAGAAGCAGAAGCGCGAGGAGCTTACCCCCCTCTACCACGTCATTCTGCTGAATGACGATGACCATACCTACGAGTACGTCATCGAGATGCTGCAGAAGCTCTTCCTCTGCAGCGACACGGACGCGTTCCGCCACGCCGTCGAGGTGGACACCACCGGACGCACTATCGTCATCACCTGCGAATTATCCGAGGCCGAATTTGGGCGCGACCAGATCCAATCCTACGGGCCCGACTGGCGTATGCCGCGATCCCAGGGCTCCATGAAAGCGATCGTCGAGCCGGCCGCCGGACCCGAAGTAGCCGGCTAGCCCGCTACGAACCTTCGTACTTATCGAAGCGCGTCTTGAAATCTTGGTAGCCTTTGCGGCCCATCAGCCCGAAGGTGAACTTCTTGCCCAGTTCGACGCCTTCCTGGTCGAAGGCATTGATATTCAGCAGCTCACCCATAAACGCGGTTTCGAACTCCATCATTTGCAGGAAAGCACCCAAGTGCTCCTCGTCCATCCGGTCGAGCAGGAAGGTGCAGTTCGGACGCTGATTTTCGGTGAGCGCCGCCGCGGTCGCACGCCGCTCGGCATCGATCAGTTTCCCCAGGCTCTGGCCGGAGAGATAGTCGAAGCTCTCAAAGCCCGTCTTCACCTTGGGAATCTTCCCCTGGGCGGAAAATTTATTCAGCCCCCAGAAGCTGAATACCTTGTCATTGGGTCCTTCCATGTAAAGCTGCACCTGGGAGTGCTGATCGGTGGTCCCGAGGGCCGCCACCGGAGTCTGGCCGCTGTGCACCGTATCGCCCGCGCGATTTTTGGCCTTACCCAGCGATTCCGCCCACAGCTGCCGGAACCAGAAGGCCGCGCCCCACAGCTGATTCGCATAGGGAAAGGCCACCTGGATCGTCTTGCCCTTCGCCGTCCAGGTGAGGTGATGCAGCATGGCCGCCCGTAAGGCGATATTCGTCTTCAACTCGGGCTGCCAGCAGAGATGCGTCATTCCCGCCGCGCCTTTGGCGATCTTTTTTATGTCGATGCCAATAAGAGCGGCCGGCAGCATCCCTACCGCCGATAGTACGCTGAAGCGCCCGCCCACATTATCCGGCAGATAAAAAATCCGGTACGATTCCTGCGCGGCCAGTGTCTTCAGGTCGCCTTGCCCCTCCGAGGTCACCACGGCGATGCGCTGAGATGCCTTGCGTCCCAATTTGCGCGTTAACCAGTCGCGGACCATCAGGAAGGTCGCCACTGTCTCGGCCGTAGAGCCGGATTTTGCGATTACCACGGCGATGGTTTTCTTGGGCGTCATCGACGCCAGTGCGCTTTCAACAAACACAGGATCCACATTATCCAGGACCACAAGCCGCGGATGATCCTTCGACTGGACCGGATGCGGGCCGTGCATGCCGCAGTCCAGCGCCCATGCTCCCAGCGCGCTCCCGCCAATGCCGATCACACATACGGTGTCGTAGCTGCCCCGCATGTCCTTGGCATATTCGCTGATTGACTTGAGCAGTTCGGACTGAAACGGCAGATGCGGAAAACCGTAAAGCCCCATGTCGCTGGACTTCTTAAAGGACTCCAGCGCTTGTAGCGCCGCCGGTCCGGCGGACTTGACTTCCGTGGGGGTAAGACCGTGCTGCTCGCCAATTCTCCCAGCCAGCAGATTGCGTTCGTCGAAGAGTATGGCCATCGCCACTTAGGATACTGCATCCCGCGCACTGCTTTGGGGAGGGCGTCCGGGCTGGCGGCTAGTAGGAAGTGGGAAACGTCTTGGACATGTGATCGTGCCAGGTGAGACGCTCTTCATCGCAGAGCGCCCAGAGCAGACCCAGGCCAGACGCAATCAGGCTGACGCAGCCGCCGATCAGGCGATTAAACCGCTGGCGCCGCGTGGGCAGGTGCCCGTCAAAATTTAAGAGCCGCAGGCCAGTCCAATGGAGACCCGGTGTGTCGCTGCCGGCAATGCAAAACAGAGCCTTGTAGAACAGCAATATAACTACCGCGACTCCCAGGTACAGAGGGGTCGCCTGCCTGCCGAACTCAAGATGTTGTCCGCTCAGATGGAGGGTAAGCAGAAACGCTCCCAGGGCCAGGATGCCGATGGACGTATCGATCGCCGCCGCCATTACCCGGTGCGCGGTGATGGCCACGCGGGCATTGCAGTAGATGGCCGCGTCGACTGACGTCTTCAGCGTTCTTGTGGTGGCTGCATTCGCTGTGAAGTCCAGCGACTGTTGTGCCGTCCGGTCCCGCCGTACCCTGGGAGCGGGCGGCGGAGCGGGCTTCCTGGCCGGTGCTGGTACCGCCGTCCTCGGTACCTCGTGCAGCCCGAACAAAGATGCTTGATAAGCCGGATCAGCGGGCGCATCGCTGGGGCGGGGAACTGGCGGCGGAACAATTTGCGGTCCGAACGCGGGAGCGGCCGCTGCTGTCGCGGGCGCCTCGTACCGCAGATCTGGCGCAAGCGCCGAAGTGCTGACCGGAAACGCCTCCGCCCTGGGACGCGCCTGCTCGATCAGCCGCCGTCCGCAGCGCTGGCAGCGATGATCGTCCGCTTCGTTTTGCGTCCGGCAATAGTGGCAAGTCGTCATTGGTTTTGAAGTCCCGGCCGTGCTCTTGCGGCTCTCCGCTTTACCGTGTTACGGTTCTGATTGAAGCCTCACACACCCTTAGTGCGCAAAGTGCTCCAAACTCTTCGTAACATATCTGGTCTAAAATGTCACGGACTTTTTTTCTGGACCAGTGCCGTCATGCTGCTTACCGGGTCATTCCTCAACGCTCAAAACGCCTTGCCGCGGCCCTTGCGCCCGAACGCTCCGGGGCCCGGCGACATCAATGTCTCCGCCGTCGTTCAAGAGCGGGAGGGCCCGCAATACAAGCTCCGCGGCCACGTCAAACTCGAAACCACCGAGATGTTGCTCGAAGCCGACGAGATCGACTACAACGAAGAGACCGGAGCCGCTGAGGCCCGCGGCAATGTGAAGTTTCAACACTTCGCCGGCGGCGAGCAGATCGAGGCCGCGAAGGTGGAATACAACCTGCAAGAAGAGACCGGCAAATACTTTGAGATCAAAGGGTCATCCCCCGCCAAGATTGAAGCCCGCCCTGGCGTTTTGACTACCAGTAATCCATTCTCGTTTCAAGGCGAGTGGGCGGAGCGGCTGAAAGACCGCTACGTTCTTCACAACGGCTTTATCACCAACTGCAAATTGCCGAAGCCCTGGTGGATTCTGCGCGGTCCGGTCTTCGACATTGTGCCGGGCGACCGCGCCATTGCGCGCTCCTCCACGTTTGTGCTGCGGCGCGTGCCGCTGTTTTACACGCCGTTCTTCTACAAATCCCTGGCCAAGATGCCGCGGCGCAGCGGGCTGCTGACGCCCAACATCGGCAACAGCTCGCGGCGCGGCAAGATGATCGGTGTCGGCTACTATTGGGCCATCAATCGCAGCTACGACCTCACCTACCGCACCCAGTTGTTTACCCAGCGCGGCCTCGCCCATCACGTGGACTTTCGCGGGAAGCCGAACGACCGCTCCGACTTTAATTTCATCCTCTACGGTGTGAATGACCGTGGCCTGCTGCTGGACGACCGAAGCCGGCGCAAGGAGGGTGGCTATCTGCTCACGCTGGATGGCAAGTCCGACCTAGGCCACGGCTTTCTCGCCCGTGGGGCGTTCACCTATCTCAGCTCCTTCGCTTTCCGCCAGGCCTTCACCGAATCCTTCTTCGAGGCGATCTTCTCTGAGGTTCATTCCATCGGATACATCACCAAGCACTGGTCCACTTTTGGATTCAATTTTGTTACCTCCGAGAACGAAAACTTCCAGAGCCGGGCACCCGATGACAAGATCGCGGTCCGCAAGCTGCCGTCGCTCGAGTTGACCAGCCGCGACCGCCAGATCGCCGCCGGAGCCCTTCCCATCTGGCTGTCGTTCAACGCCAGCGCCGGCCTGCTGCGGCGGAATCAGCTATCGTTTCAAACCCGCCGTCACGTGGACCGCCTGGATGTGGAGCCGAGGATCACCACCGCCATTCGCTGGAAGGATCTAAACCTGATTCCATCCTTTTCCATACGCGAAACGAGCTACGGGTCGAGCTTCGATGCGAATGGCCGGCTTACCGGAAACCAGTTGCTGCGCAGCTCGCGCGAGTTCTCCCTGGACCTGCGGCTGCCATCGCTGGCCAGGGTGTACGACGCTCCCGGCTGGCTGGGGCCGAAGCTGAAGCATGTGATCGAACCGCGCGCCCGCTTCCGGTCGGTGGACGGAATAGAGGACTTTCAGCGGATTATTCGATTCGACGAAAATGACATCGTTTCCAACACGCGTGAAGCCGAGGTATCCCTTACCAACCGCCTTTTTGCCAAGCGCAAGGACGGCCAGGTTCAGGAAGTGATGAGCTGGGAAGTATTCCAGCAGCGATTCTTCGATCCCACCTTCGGCGGTGCGGTAGTGGCCGGCCAGCGCAATGTGTTTACCACCACTGAGATGTTCAGCGGCTACACCTTCCTGGCCGAGCCGCGCAACTATTCCCCGGTAGGCTCCACGCTGCGGGTGAACCCCGATCCGCGCCTGGGTATTGAGTGGCGCACCGACTACGATCCGCTGCGCGGCCACATCGTGAACAGCGGCATCTCGGCCGACGCCCGTATCTCCAAGTACTTGATCTCGATGGGCCACAATCAGGTGCGCAG
>DATLBY010000097.1:0-6173 GCA_035526665.1 Bryobacteraceae bacterium | reverse complement strand
TTTTCAGGGACTCACCCGTCTTGCGGGCAGTCTCCTGACTCTTGTCGGCTGCTTTATCCGTCAGGTCCTTGGCTTTATCGGCGGCGTTGTCAATCTTGTCTTTCACATCGTCTCGATCCATGGTTTATCTCCTTGTACTTTCTTGTCTAGGGCTTACGCTTTCTTAATTTTCCGGAGCGCGTGCGCGCACTTCCAGCCGCCGCACTTTTGATGGATATCTCGCTCGCCAAGTTGGTTGCGCCGGCTATTTCGGTGGCCTTTGCCTGGATCGTCTCCCGTTCCGCCTCGGTTGGAACAGACCCTCTTAACGTCACTTTGCCGCGCTGGCTGATCACCTTGATCCGGCGCGCCGCCGTGGATAGCGACGGATCCTTCTGAATGGCAGCCTCTATGCTGCGCTTAAGTTCCCGGTCGGACGCACCGGCAGCCACGGAACCGGCCAGGAATACACCCATCGTCAGCGCGCCGCACACCCTCGACAACTTCATACGCTCCTCGCGAGCTCCCCTATTAGACGGCGGCGATGACTGTTTCTTTCAATTAAGATCCGGATCGCATGGCCCGGATCACAATCAGAAGCACAGCCGCGACCGGAACCGCGAGAATCATTCCCAGGGGTCCAAAACAGAATCCGGCGACCAGCACCAGAATGATCGACGCGAAGGGATTCACGCCCGAGCGGCCGGCCGCGCGCGGGGAGAGCACGAAGCCATCCACCACCTGGATCACCAGCCAGACGATGCCTGCATAGGCGAGCGGCTCCCATCCTTCCCGGAAGAGAAATTGAAGCAGGAGCGCCAAACCGAGCGCGAGAATCGATCCAACTTGTGGAATCAGGTTTAAAAGACCGCACAGAATCCCTGTCAGGAGCCACCACGGTACGCCGGCAATGGCAAATCCAGCCACATAGAGCAGGATCAGGATGATAGCGTTCTGAAACTGCGCTTTCACATAAGCGCCCAGCGACGAGACAATTTGCGATCCTACGCCCATGCCCTTAGACGCGGCCGCACGCAGTTTTATCAGCGGCAAAGGTATCGATGGTTGTCTGGTAAAATGAAACTGGCCGATGAAATGTGGAGTAGTTGTCTTTCCTGGCAGTAATTGCGACCACGATGCCTGGTACGCGGTATCGCATAACATTGGGCAGACGACCGAATTTATCTGGCACGACGCCCCCAAACTTGGTGACATCGACGCGGTAATCCTCCCCGGCGGCTTCTCCTACGGAGACTATCTGCGCTGCGGAGCCATCGCACGTTTCTCTCCGGTCATGAAGGCAGTCGCGAACTTTGCGCGAGACGGCGGGCTGGTGCTCGGCATTTGCAACGGATTTCAAATTCTGGTCGAATCGGGCCTGCTCCCGGGCGCTCTGCTCCGCAACCAGGGCCTCAAGTTCCTCTGCAAAACCATCGAACTTCGAACGGAAAGCACCAATTCACCCTTCACCCACGCGGCAACTAAAGGGCAGGTGCTGAACCTGCCGATCGCCCATGGAGAAGGCTGCTATTTCGCCGACGACCGGACCCTGGACGAGCTGGAGGCCGAGGATCGCATCGCCTTCCGTTACAAAACGAACCCAAATGGCTCCGTGCGCGACATCGCCGGCATCCTGAGCCGCGAGCGGAACGTGCTGGGCATGATGCCGCATCCGGAACGCGCTACCGAGCCGCTGATGGGCTCCACGGATGGTCTGGTGATCCTGCAATCGATGGTCTCCGCCCTGGCCGCCACTTCCAAATGAGCGTAATCACTCCGGATATCATCGCCGCCCACCAGTTGACGGCCGGCGAGTACGACAAAATTGTCTCATTGCTCGGCCGTGAACCGACCTGGACCGAGCTGGGCATCTTCAGCGTCATGTGGAGCGAGCACTGCTCCTATAAAAGCTCGCGCCTGCATCTCAAGAAACTGCCAACCCGCAGCAAGCTGGTGTTGCAGGGACCCGGCGAGAACGCGGGCATCATCGACATCGGGGGCGGCTACGCGATCGCCTTTAAGATCGAGTCGCACAACCACCCGAGTTTCATTGAGCCCTTCCAGGGCGCGGCCACCGGCGTCGGCGGCATCCTGCGGGACATTTTCACCATGGGGGCGCGGCCTATCGCGGTGATGGATGCCCTGCGCTTCGGCCCGCTAACGCGGGAGAGCGAAAACCCGCAAACCGGCGCCCGCAACGCGCGCATTCTGGAAGGCGTCGTCTCCGGCATCGCCCATTATGGCAACTGCTTTGGGGTTCCGACAGTGGGCGGCGAGTGTGTCTTCGACCCCAGTTACAACGGGAATCCGCTGGTGAACGTGTTCGCCCTGGGTGTATTTAAGAAGGGCGAAGTCTTCTATGGGAAAGCAGAGGGCATCGGCAATCCTGTCATCTATGTGGGCGCGAAAACGGGACGCGACGGCATTCACGGGGCCTCGATGGCCTCGGCCGAGTTCACAGAGGAATCGAAACAGAAGCGCCCGAATGTGCAGGTCGGCGATCCCTTCCTGGAAAAGCTACTGCTGGAAGCCTGCCTGGAAGCGATGAAAACCGGCGCCATCGTGGGTATTCAGGACATGGGAGCGGCGGGACTGACCAGCTCCAGTTGTGAAATGGGAAGCCGCGCGGGCACAGGCGTCGAGATCGACATGCAGTACGTTCCGCAGCGGGAAACCGGTATGACCCCGTACGAGATCCTGCTCTCCGAATCCCAGGAGCGGATGCTGCTGGTGGCGGAAAAGGGCCGGGAGGAGGAGGTATTCTCCGTTTTCCGCAAGTGGGGCCTGGATGCAGTGACCATCGGCGTAGTCACCGGCACGGGCAAGCTGTGCGTAAAGGATCACGGGCAGATCGTCGCCGAGATCCCGAATCACGCGCTGGCCAACGAAGCTCCTCTGTACGATCGGCCGCACACCACGCCCTACCGGACCGCTCCCATGGAGGCGCCGGCGTTCGACAACCTGCCCACCCCACAGAGGGCGCTGGAAATCCTGATATCGTCCGGAGATCTTTGCTCCAAACGCTGGATCTATGAGCAGTACGACTACATGGTCCGGACGAACACCGTGGAAGGCCCGGGTGGCGACGCGGCCGTGGTTCGTGTGAAAGAGACGGGAACCTCGATCGCGATGTCATTGGACGGGAACGGCCGCTACTGCTCGCTCTCGCCCCGCGAAGGCGCGCGATTGATTGTGGCGGAGTGCTGCCGTAACCTTTCCACCGTCGGCGCCTTGCCGGTGGCGGCCACCAACAACCTCAATTTCGGGAACCCGGAACGGCCGGAAATCATGGCGCAGCTCGTGGAAGCCATTGAAGGCATGGGTGAGGCGTGCACTTTTTTTGAGACCCCGATCACAGGCGGCAACGTGAGCCTATATAACGAAACGCTGGGAGACGCCATCTATCCCTCCCCGGTGATTGGGATTGTCGGGCTGATGAAGACCAGCGTCCCAGCCGGCATTGCCTTCCGCAACCCGGGCCGCAGTGTGATCCTGCTGGGTGGGCTCGGAACCTCGGACCGCATTCGATTTGGCGGCACCCAATATGCCAAGCAGATCATCCAATCGCTGTGGGGACTTCCTCCCGCTCTCGGGATGGATTATGAAAAGCGAGTTCAGGCGGCGGTTCGTGAAATTGTGGCGGGAGGCCTGGCCGAGTCGGCCCACGACCTAAGCGATGGCGGGCTGGCAGTTGCGTTGGCCGAATCGTCTTTTGGTAACGGGATCGGCGCGGAGATTGATTTAGCAACCGATTTGGCCCCGGAGATCGCTCTTTTCCACGAAGGACCCTCGCGAATATTGATCTCCACGGATAACGCGGCCGGCATCGAGCAAATCGCCCGGAAACACGGGGTAGAAGCCTTGAAAATAGGTGTTACCCTGAAAGAGAAGGTCGTGATCCGCAACCGCGCAGCCTCCCTCCTCAATTGCGATCTCGACAGCCTGCGGCAACTCTGGGAAGGTTCTCTGGAGAAGCTTCTGCAATCGTGATGTCCATCTACCCGCAAACAAACGGTGACCATTATGTTCGATAAGCTGCACGAGGAGTGCGGGGTCTTCGCGATCCACGGACATCCGGAAGCGTCCAATCTGGCCTACCTGGGCCTGTACGCTCTGCAGCACCGGGGACAGGAGAGCGCCGGCATCGCTTCGAGCGACACCCGGGACATCCACTGTCATAAAGCGATGGGGCACGTGGCCGACATTTTCACTCCGGAGGTTCTGGCGGGGCTCCCGGGAGACCACGCCATCGGGCACACGCGCTACTCCACCGCGGGCGACACGGTGCTCGGGAACGCCCAGCCTTTTTCGGTGGCGTGCAACAAGGGAAAAATAGCGGTCGCACACAACGGCAACATCACCAACGCCGGAGAGCTACGCCGCGAGCTGGAACGCGAAGGCTCCATCTTCCAGGCATCGAGCGACACCGAAGTTGTGCTTCACTTGGTGGCGCGCTCACGGGAACGCACCCTGGCGGGAGCCCTGCGGGAAGCCTTGCTCCAACTGGAAGGAGCCTTTTCGCTGGTGTTTCTAGCCGAGGATTCGATCATTGTGGCGCGTGATCCGCACGGGTTCCGTCCGCTCGCCATGGGTCAGCTTGGCGTGGCGAACGGTGGCGTGTCCTACGTGTTCGCCTCGGAAACCTGCGCCTTCGATTTGATCGACGCTACTTACCTGAACGATGTGGAGCCGGGCGAGATGGTGATCGCGGGTCCAAAAGGTCTCACGCGCGAGCGTTACGCTCCCGCCGGTAAACGCGCGCAGTGCGTCTTTGAGCATGTCTACTTCTCGCGTCCGGATTCCATTGTCTTCGGCCGCGCCGTGCAGGAGTCCCGCGAACGGATGGGCCGGACGCTGGCGCGGGAATCGCACGTCGACGCCGACGTGGTGGTGCCTGTCCCGGATTCCGGTGTTTCGGCGGCGCTCGGCTATGCCTCGGAGTCCGGCATCCCTTTCCGTCACGGCCTGATCCGCAATCACTACGTGGGCCGCACCTTTATTGAACCATCGCAGTCGATCCGTGATTTTGGCGTCAAGCTGAAGCTCAACCCGGTACGTCATCTGCTGGAAGGCAAGCGCGTCATCCTGGTGGACGATTCGATTGTCCGCGGCACCACCAGCCGGAAGCTGGTCCGCATGGTCCGGAGCGCCGGAGCCAGGGAAGTGCACCTGCGCGTCTCCTGTCCGCCGACTGTTTCGCCCTGCTATTACGGTGTGGATACGCCCAACAAGAGCGAACTGATCGCGGCCAACCACACGACCGAGGAGATCCGGCGGTTTGTCGAGGCCGACTCGCTGTTCTACCTGTCGCACGAGGGCCTGAAGCGGTCCGTCGGCGATACCGACCAGCGCTTCTGTTACGCCTGCTACACCGGCGATTATCCAACCGATCTAATCCATATCAACGAGCTGATGACGGCCAAGGCAAACCGGTAATGTCCGCGGCGGCCGCCCCCCGCGTTGCCTCCTCGGCGCTGCAGATTCCGCATTCCCGCATCCGGGAGCTGGCCGAGATGGCCATGGGAATGGACGGGGTACTCAAGCTGTACTTCGGCGAATCGAATGTGCCCACGCCGGAATACATCAAGGCGGCGGCGCGTCAGGCGATGGCCGAAGGCTACACGTTTTACACCGAGAATGCTGGGCTTCCCTCGCTTCGCCGCGCTCTGGCCCGCTACTACGGCAGGACGCACGGCGTCACACTCGATCCGCTGAGCGAGTTTGTCGTGACAGCCTCCGGCGTCCAGGCTCTGCATCTGGCGATTCGCTGTGTGCTCGATCCCGGCGATGAGGCCATCGTTCTGACCCCGGCATGGCCTAACGGCTCCGCCATCGTCTCGATGTGCAACGCAACGCCGCGCGAGATTCCCCACGTTCTTGCAGGGGAGCGCTACGAAATCGATTTCGGCGCGCTCGACGCCGCGGTTACGCCGCGCACCCGCCTGCTGATCTATACTTCTCCCTCAAACCCTTTAGGCTGGGTGGCCACGGTCGAGGAGCAACAGCAGTTGCTGAACTTCGCACGAAAGCACGGACTGTGGCTGCTGGCCGACGAGGTGTACGAGCGTCTCAATTACTCCGAAGGCAATGCCGCCGCGCCGAGCATCCTAAAACTGGCCGCGCGCGAGGATGCCGTGATCGTGGCCCAGTCCTTCTCGAAAAGTTACTGCATGACAGGCTGGCGTCTTGGATGG
>DATLBY010000096.1:0-6435 GCA_035526665.1 Bryobacteraceae bacterium | reverse complement strand
GTGCAGTACGGACCCTTCGTAATGAACACCCAACAGGAGATCCGTCAGGCGATGATCGACTTTCAGAGCGGCAGGTTTGGCCACTTGGAATAAATGCCGATCAGGGCGCGGCGACGGGACAGGTGAACGCATCCGCCAGCTTCACGGCCGCCGGGCAATGGCGGTGGATCGCCAGGGCAAACGCGAGGGTGGTCAGCAGAACTACGGTAAGCGGAATCCAGGTAGCGCGCACGATTCCGCGCACCCAACCTTGCTGTTCCGCCCGTTTGGCCGCTTTATGCAGCGAAGAAGCCAGTAAAACGTTGAAGGCCACGTCCGGCAGGATCTCCGGCGCGGCGTAAATCACGTAGGCGCCCGCCCCGAAAAGGACGACCATCAGCGCGGCCAGCAGGGCCAGGATCCACCATCCCTCATCGAGGTCAATGTCCAAGCTGGGGAAGCTAATTCCCCCGGAGGAGCCCGCATGAGCCTCGGAAATCACACCAGACGTTTCCCACGATTCTGAGGCTCCGTCGCCGCCCGAGTCCCCGCCGCCGTAAATCACGGCGTCAGAACCGGATTCCGGCAAATCGATAATGTCTTCCAGATACTCGGCATCCCAGGCGCGCCTGGTGCTTCGGAATGGCAGCACACGGGCGACCCAGAGACGCGTGAGCCCCAGAAAAGCCAGATAGCCAACCAGAACAGCCAAGGGATAGCGAAGGGGAAGGCTAGTGAGACCGGTTTCCAGCAATAGCTTGCTGGCGGTAAAGCCGGCCGCTGCAGCCGCTGAAACGATCAGTCCCATGTGAAACCGGACGAAGTAGCGCCGGGCCAACCGTTTTTTGAACTTGACGTCCACCGCGGAACCGGCCGGGGGGTGCCCTTTTGCGAGACGCGGCTTTGGGAGCATGGGACTGCCAGCGATTTTACACCGTTCCCGCCGACCTCGGTGGATCCAGTCACAAATAAAATCCAGATAAGAATCAGCCGCTTAGGAGTTAGATCCGCCATTTGCATGCTGCGCCCGTGCTTATATGAAGCCGGGAATCTTTATGGAAAATCCAGAGGCGGCGGCGATGCGGCGTGTGACGCAACTCACTCTTGGTGTGTATCTGTTGGGTTTCGCCGCCGCAGTTCTCTATCTGCTGCTGCGCGTGTGGCCGGTCCCGTTGACCGGCTCGCCAAAGACTTTCTTATCGGTGGACGGCCAGTATCTCGCCGCCGCGGCGCTGGCCGGGGCGATGGGAAGCTTCATCCATGTCGCCACCTCCTTTGTGGAGTATGCGGGACAGAGGAAACTGTCCGCCGGCTGGGTCTGGTGGTATGTATTCCGGCCGTTTATCGGATCGGCGGTGGCGATGGTCGTCTACTTTCTGATACGGGCGGGGCTAATCACCGGCGCGGGCGAACATGCCACCGAGAGCTTGAATCCCTACGGCATCGCGTCCATGGCCGCACTGGCCGGTATGTTCTCTAAGCAGGCCACCGACAAGCTGCGCGAAATATTTCAAAATATCTGCTCGACCAGCGTCAGCGCATCCACAGCCCCGTCGCCGCAATCCCCGCCCCAAGAATCGCCGCTATGATTCCGACGGAGGGAAAAAGCCTTTTTCTCGAAATGAAATAGAGGGAGCAGAGCACCAGCGCCAGCTCCAGAAATCCCTCGCCCAGGTCGTAGCGCAGCGCCCGGTGCTCCGCGGCTACGCACTCTTCTTCCTTACGAACCGCCGCTTCCTTGATTTTTTCCGAGTCGCTCTCGTATTTTTTCAAGTCGGCCTGGTAGCGCTTCAGGACTCCGGCCGTAGCTTCGTTAACCGGCGCCATCACGTGCAAAAGATCAGTACCGAGTTCAATCGTGTGCTGCTTGATTCGTTTGGATTGGTAAAAAGACCACTGATCGTTTTCCTCGGACTTCAGCACGACAGCTTCTGTGTGCGTCCGGTGCGATTGAATTGTGACCGCTGCCAGCAGCACTGCAATTAGGGCGGCCAGTACACCGATGCGCTTCCCGGTGGGGTCCGGTGGACCCTCTGATTCGTGATGGATTTCAAGTTCAGCCATTTTTCTCCAATGTAATGAGCCGCTGCTCCACGCCGTCCATTTTTGAGCGCAGATCTTTGAGAACGGTCATGATCTCCTCATGCCGTCCCGTCTCAGTAGTTTCGCTGTGTCCCTTCATAAAGAATATGCCGCTGGGCTCGAGTGTGCAGGATTCAATCTCGCCGATACTCTCAAAACCCTGCCGATTAGCAACGGTAAGAAGCTCTGCTTCCGTAAGCAATTCCTTTTCCAGGTTTTTGCCGATGATCTTGCCTTGCTCAATCAGGGTGGTCGGCGAACCTTCAATCAGACGGTCCGCTGCCGGGTGCCGGAAGAGGAAACGGATCACCAGATAGTTCATTGCCAGTAGCGCGAAGGCTCCGATCAAACCACCGGTGAGCGAGTTGTCGTTCCCGATGATGGCGTTCTGGACGGTGTTGGAGAGAGACAGAATGACCACTAGATCGAAGGGGTTCAATTGGGCCAACTCACGCTTCCCAAAGATTCTCAGCATGAGCACGAGAAAGAGGTAGACGAGTACCGGCCGAAGGATCTTCTCAAGGACCGGAAGCTGCAGGGTAAACATATCGGTAAAGATCGAGGGCATGTTTTCATGATCCAGCCTCTGTCAAGCTGAGTCTTTTCCGCGCAGGTTATCAGACACTCCGGTGTATAACCATAAAAGTGCATGCCGTGCCGATGCGTAGGCCAATAGGGAAAAATAAAATGTATGTCGTTGAAAATACAAAGCCCACCTTTGGAGGAGGTGGGCTTTGCATACAACCCTCCAAGGGAGGGCGATGTTATGGGAGAATCAGGCTCGACGGAATCGCAACCGCCAAAATCCTGTACGTGATTTGGATATTATGGCCTGGAGGCGTTGAAGTCAAGTGGCAAAAGGAGCCCGTCCGCGGAGCCCTGCAAACCAAAATGCGGGAACAACTTAGGCCAAAAGTGTTTTTCGGTAATCTGTGCCGAACGCGCGTCGAAACGGCTTGTCCCGCAGCTAGTTTTAGCTCCAACTTCTAGCAGAATTGGAACTTACTTCTTTCCGATGTCGAGCGCCGTAAATGAGTTGTCAGCACTTGAGATTCCAAACCGGGCGAGAAGCACGCGAAAACCTCCGAGGAAGACTCCGAGTAATACAGAGCACACAATCAAGACTGCCGCCAGGATGACGATGCTCTGGAGGGTGTCGCCGAAGTTCGCCTCTTTTTTGGGAGCGGGCTCGCTCCACGTCACGATAGGAGTGTACTTCACCATCGCCAGGAGGCGCTCAGCCGCATCAGGATCGCCCGGAGAGGGGACGACCGCCACCAGAGGTCCCGAACGCTTTACGACGGCTCCAGCGACCTGGGACAGGACTTCCGACCGTTCCCGGGCTATCTGGGGGGTCGGGTAGGAGAAAACGATCAACTTTTCGTCGCCGTGTTTCGCCTTATAGCGGGCCAACTGCGCCTCGGCCCCCAGATGGAATCCGGCTGCGCTGGGTGATATTTTCGGCTCGAACCGCTCTAGCGACACGGGCCCCAGGATATAGCGCTCGGAGCCCGGGATCCGGCCCCGCGCCGGAATGGCATCCTTGAGAGGCGGCAGGGAGGCGTGGTCGACTTTTGGAAGAACATTGGCCAAGCGCTTCAGTTCATCGGCGGACAATTTCCCCCCGTCGAACTGCAGGATGTAATTGTCCTCCTGGATCCGCGTAGAACCGGCCGGCAGGGATGACCCGAAACTTTGGAGCGCGGCGAATGCGCCCGTCGTATCTTTCAATCGCCAGGCGGTGGCGGTGAGCCGGCGGGCGGCGTCGGCAAAGCGGGCCTGCTCACCCGTGACGAACCCGAATTCCACCCAAAGGGACGGGTCAGGCGCAGCGACATTCTGCGTTTCGGCGCGCTTAAGAGTACCGATCTGCTCGGGCCAGATCGCCGCTTCCAGCAGTGGGCAGAGGAGAAGAGCTAGGAGGCAGCGCCGTGGCATTTTTTGTATTTCTTTCCACTGCCGCACGGGCATGGGTCATTGCGGCCGACTTTATTTGCGGCGCTCAGGACAGGTTGCTGGGGGTTGCCGCTGGCGTCGCCGCCAACGAACTGCAGCTCCGCCAGCTCCTTATCCTTCTTGCGTTGAATATTACGCGTGAAGTCCTGGAAAGTGCTTTGGGCGGCCTTGTGGTCGGGATGCGCTCCGTTGCTACCGTTCTGCGCAGCCGCGCCGTCGGGTGAGCTTTCCACGTCGAACTCCTCTTCCTCCTCCTCATCGGGGAATGGAAGGGGCGGACGCTCGCCTTCGTAAGCCTGCATAAAAAAGAGAAACTTGATGGTTTCGTCTTCAATGCGGTCCATCATGTCCTGGAACATGGTGAAGGATTCCTTCTTGTACTCCACCAGTGGATCCTTCTGGCCGTAGCCGCGTAGACCGATGCCTTCCTTGAGGTGATCCATCGACAGCAGGTGGTCTTTCCACTGATTGTCGATGACATTGAGCATGATCATGCGCTCGGTTTCGCGCAGGATGGCCGCTCCATCGGGGCCCAGCATGTCTTCTTTTTCCTGATACTTCTTTACCAGCTGCTCATAGATGGTGTCTTCGATCTCTGCCCGGCTCATGGTGGAGAGCGCCTGGATATCGACCTTGGCGCCAAACTGGCTATTGATATCGGCGGCCAGCCCCTCATAATCCCAGCTATTCGGATGAGTGCCTTCAATGCAGCGCGTATCGACAAACTGGCCTACGATGCCGCGCACGATTTCGAGAATGCGCTCCTTCTGTTCGATGCCGCGAATCAGGTCGCGGCGCATGCCGTAAACGGCCTGCCGCTGTTTGTTCATGACATCGTCGTATTCCAGGATGTGTTTGCGGGAGGCAAAGTTCTGCGCCTCGACGGCCTTCTGCGCGGCCGCGATCCGCTTGGTGATCATCGTGGACTCGATCGGCACATCCTCTTCCATGCCGAGACGGAGCATCAAATTCTGTATGCGCTCGCCGCCGAAGATGCGCAGCAGGTCGTCCTGCAGAGACAGGTAGAAGCGGGAGCTGCCGGGATCCCCCTGGCGGCCGGCGCGTCCGCGCAGCTGGTTGTCGATGCGGCGCGATTCGTGCCGCTCAGTGCCGAGAATATGGAGTCCGCCGGCGGCTACTACTTCCTCATGTTCCCGGTCGATTTGGCTCTGCACCTCTGCCAGCAGCGCCTGCCAAGCGTCTTTGGGCATGGTTTCGGGATCCATGTTGCCCTTGCGCGCGCGCTCTTTGGCCAGGAATTCGGCATTGCCGCCGAGCAGAATATCGGTGCCGCGGCCGGCCATGTTGGTGGAGACGGTCACGGCGCCCTTACGACCGGCCTGCGCGACGATGGAGGCTTCGCGCTCGTGATTTTTGGCGTTGAGCACTTCGTGCCGGACGCCCATTTTCTTCAGAATGCCGGAGAGCCGCTCGGATTTTTCCACCGAGATGGTGCCGACCAGCACCGGCTGGCCCTTCTCATGTAGGGTTTTGATCTCCTTGGCGGCGTTCCGGAACTTCTCTTCCTCGGTGCGATAGACGACGTCCTGAAACTCCTTGCGGAGCATCGGGCGGTTGGTGGGAATCGCCGTCACTTCCAGCTTGTAGATTTTGTAGAACTCGGCCGCTTCCGTCTCGGCGGTGCCGGTCATGCCCGCCAGTTTCTTGTACATGCGGAAGTAGTTCTGGAAAGTGATGGTGGCCAGCGTCTGATTCTCGCGCTCGATCTTGACGCCTTCCTTGGCTTCGATGGCCTGATGCAGTCCATCGCTCCAGCGGCGGCCGGGCATGATGCGCCCGGTGAACTCATCCACGATGACGACCTGATCGTCCTGCACCAGGTAGTCCTTATCGCGGTGGAACATCACGTGGGCCTTCAGCGCCTGCTGCACGTGGTGGTTGATCTCAATGGAGGCCGGATCGTACAGGTTGGCGACGCCGAGCAGCTTCTCCACCTTGGAGACGCCCTCTTCGGTGAGCGCCACCGTCTTGTGCTTTTCCTCCACGGTGTAGTCGCCGGTGGTGTACTTCTCGCCCGGCTCCTTGCCTTCGATCACTTCGCCGCGGATCAGCTTGGGGATTATTCGATTGATCTTGTAATACTTGTCGGTGGACTCTTCGCTCGGCCCGGAGATGATTAAAGGCGTGCGCGCTTCGTCGATCAGGATGGAATCGACTTCGTCGACAATGGCGTAGTGGTGCTCCCGCTGCGAGCAATCCTCCAGCCGGAATTTCATGTTGTCGCGCAGGTAGTCGAAGCCAAACTCGTTATTGGTTCCGTAGGTGATGTCGGAGTTATAGGCGATCTTGCGTTCCTGATCGTCCAGATCGTGAACGATGACGCCGACGCTCATGCCGAGAAATTTGTACAGGCGGCCCATCCACTCCGAGTCGCGGCGGGCCAGATAATCGTTGACC
>DATLBY010000095.1:0-30845 GCA_035526665.1 Bryobacteraceae bacterium | reverse complement strand
TTCCGCAAGAGCAATCGCTCCGTGCCGGTCTTCAACGACAAACATCTTTCGTGGAATTGGGAATGGGCGCGCAAGATGTACGATACGTCGCGCGAGATGGGGTTCGCCTTTATGGCGGGATCCAGCCTGCCGGTGACGTGGCGCACGCCGTCAGTCGAGATGCCGATGGGTTCGCGGATTCGAGAAGCGTTGTGCGTATGCTACGGCGGCGTGGACAGCTATGATTTCCATGGCCTGGAGACCATTCAATGCATGGTGGAGCGAAGGCGCGGCGGTGAGTCTGGGGTGAAGTGGGTGCAGGCATACCGCGGCCCGGAGTTTTGGAAGGCGCTGCGGGATGGAGTCTGGCCGCGGGAGTTAATGGAGTCGGCGCTGTGCCGCAGCCACACTCTGACGCCCGCGCGTCCGGGTTTTAGCAACGTCTTTCCTTCCGTTGATGACATGCAACGGCTGGTGAAAGATCCGGTAGCCTACCGCTATGAACACGCGGACGGACTGAAATGCACCATGCTCCTGATGGGCGGGCTGCTGCGCGACTTCAATTTCGCCGCGTATGTGGAGGGCCAGCGGAAGCCGTGGTCCACGCAGATGTACCTGCCCATGCCGGACGGGCGTACTACGCTGGCCAGTTTTTTCAGTCCGCTCGTGAATAATGCGGAGAAGATGTACCTGACGGGGAAACCGACATATCCGCTGGAGCGCACTCTGCTGACTACGGGGCTTACCGCCGCGGGAGTGGAGAGCCTGTATCGCAAACAGACAAAGGTGGAGACGCCGCATCTGGCGATCCGGTATCAGCCTACGCCAGAGTCGACCTTTTGGAGGAGCTAACCCATGCTGACGCGAAGAACATTCCTGCAATCCGCCGCCGGCGCAATACCCGCGGCACAGATGGGCGGCGCCAAGCGCCTCGCCATTGTTACAACGGTGTACCGCTACCTGTCGCACGCGGAGCACATGGGAGACCGCTGGCTGGTTGGGTATCCGCTGGAAGGCGCCTGGCACAAGCCCAATTGGAAGGTCGTGTCGCTCTACGTGGATCAAAAACCCGCCGGTGATCTTTCGGGCGAGCGGGCAAGAGAATTCGGTTTCCAGGTGTATCCCACGATTGCAGAGGCATTGCGCTGCGGCGGCGATAAGCTGGCGGTGGATGCGGTACTGATCATCGGCGAACATGGGGACTACCCGCGGAACGAAAAAGGCCAGATTCAGTATCCGCGCTACGAGTTTTTCCAGCAGTGCGTGAAGGTGTTCGAGAAGGATGGGCGCGCCGTCCCGGTATTCAACGATAAGCACCTTTCCTACAGTTTTGACAAGGCGAAAGCGATGGTGGATGCCTCGCGGCAGCTGCGCTTCCCCATGCTGGCCGGCTCGTCGCTGCCGGTGACCTGGCGGCTGCCGGCCTTTGACCTGCCGCTGGGCTGCCATATTGAAGAGGCGCTGATGGTGGGAACAGGCGGATCAGACCCGATGGACTTTCACGCCCTCGAAGCCATGCAGTGCATGGTGGAGCGGCGCGGGCGCGGAGAGACCGGGGTGAAATCAGTCCAGATGATAGAGGGCGACGCAGTTTGGAAGGCCGGAGAGCAAGGGCGTTACTCCAAGGAATTATTGTCGTCCGCGCTGTCCCGCAGCGATACGCCGCTCGGTTTGTCCCTGGCTGACAGCCGCCCGCAGGATATGGTGCGCGATGGAGTATTGCCCAAACTGGTGGCGAACCCGGCCGCTTACTTCATTGAATACCGGGACGGGCTGAAAGCTACTCTGCTGATGCTCACTGGCGCGCTGAAAGATTTTAACTTTGCCGCACGGGTGAAGGGGATGCGCGGTCCGCAATCGTTGCAGTTCTTGCTGCCGCCGGAACCTAACGTCACCTACTCGGCTTGTCTCATGCATAAGGTCGAAGAAATGTTTGAGACAGGGAAAGGGCCCTACCCCGTGGATCGGACATTGCTGGTCAGCGGAATTTTGGAAAGTTGTCTCACATCGAAGTTGCAGGGCCAGGCGAGATTGGACACGCCGCATTTGAATGTGGCATATAAAGCGGCGGCAACGCCGCAATTTCCGCAAAGTTGAGGCGCCGGTGCGATTAGAAAACGTCAGTATCGTGGATGGGTCGGGGGCTGAGCCATTCCGTGGAAACCTGCAGGTCGATGGAGGCTTGCTGGTTGCCATTGAGCGGCTGCCCAATCCTCCGGCTACCGGCGCATTGCTGGTTGCGCCTGGATTTATTGATCTCCATAGTCATTCGGATTTGCAGGTGCTGGAGGATGAGCGGCGCGAGAAGGTGCTACAGGGCGTGACTACGGAAGTAGTCGGCAACTGTGGATTTTCGCCATTTCCCCAGGGCGGGCACGCCCACGAACTGTGCGAGTTCGGGGGCGGCATTCTGGGCAAGCGCGATGGCTGGGGTTGGGCGTCGGCGGCCGATTATTTAAAATCAGTCGAGTCCTCGGGCGGTCCCGTCCGGGTTGGCGCTCTCGCCGGGCATGGCAGTTTACGGGTGGCTGTGGCCGGCCTGGCGCAGGGCCCGTTAAGCACGGCACAGATGGATCAATTGGACGGACTTCTCGACGATTCGCTGGCCGCCGGGTGCGTGGGATTCTCCACCGGACTGATGTACGCGCCGGGTTCGAGCGCCGGCCGCGAAGAGCTGGAGCAGTTGTGCACGACGGTCGCGCGCCGCGGGAAGCTCTATGCAACACACATGCGCAGCTACGCCGCGGGTCTGGTGGATGCGGTGCGGGAGCAAATCGCCCTGGCTCGCGCCACCGGTTGCCGGCTGCAGATTTCCCACTTGCAGGCCGCGGGCCGGACCAATTGGGATCTGCAACAGCAGGCGCTGGATGAGATTGGGGCGGCGCGGGCAGACGGCGTCGACGTCGAGTTTGATATTTATCCCTACCAATGCGGCAGCACAGTACTGACGCAATGGCTCCCGGCCTGGTCGCTGGATGGCGGGACCGAGGCGCTGCTGGCGCGCCTGGCGGATGCGGCCACCCGTTTGCTGATCCGGCAGGAGATGGAAGCGTCGAAGGCGCAGCAATGGAGCGATATTACAATTTCCGCAACCGGCTCAAGCGCGAATCAATACCTGGTCGGAAAGACTCTGGAGGAGGCCGGTCCGCTGCGAGGCGTGGCGCCGGTGGATGCGGCGCTGGATTTGCTGATGGAAGAGCAGGCGGCGGTGAACGTGATCTCGTTCAACCAGAGCGAGCCGAACTTGCGGCAGTTGCTCACTCATCCGCTCTGCTCGGTGATCAGCGACGGTTTCTATGTGAACGGCCGGCCGCATCCGCGGCTGCACGGAACCTTTCCGGAGCTGTTGGGGTCGGTGGTGCGCGAGCGCGGCTGGATGGGACTGGCGGAAGCGGTGCACAAGATTACCGGCAAGCCCGCCGCCCGGCTTGGGCTGCGCGACCGCGGGCTGCTGCGCGAAGGCTACGCGGCCGACCTGACGATTTTCGATCCCGCGAAGATTCAGAGCCGGGCAACGTACGAATCGCCCGATCTGCCGCCGGAAGGGATCACGGCGGTCGTGAAGAACGGCGCCGTGATCTCAGGCGCCATTGGGATAACGTAAATACGGAGGGAGCCGGTTTTTATGATCAGTGAATTTAAGACACGGTTCCACCCATGACCCGGCGCTGGGTCGTTGTCGCACTCATTTTCTTCGGCATTGTCATCAGTTACGTAGATCGCGGAAACCTCGGGATCGCGGCCCCCTCCATGATGCGTGAGTTCGGCTTCCAGCCGGCATCTATGGGACTTCTGCTATCGGCGTTTTTCTGGACGTACGGGCTGTTTCAGATTCCGGCCGGAACCGCGGTGGACCGCTTCGGCATCCGCACTCTGTATGCGGTGGCGTTTGGGTTGTGGTCGATAGCTTCGGCGGCCATCGGATTTAGCCGGGGGCTGACTGACATCCTCTTATTACGTTTGCTGCTCGGAGTGGCGGAGGCAGTAGGGCCGATTGCGAGCCTCTCGTTTATCCGGCGCAATTTTTCGGGCGCGGAATTAGGGCTGCCTACGGCAATTTATATCGCGGGGCAGAACTTCGGTCCGGCGGCCGGGACCTTGCTGGGCACGCACCTTATCGTGCAGTTTGGCTGGCGCGCCATGTTCATCTTTACCGGACTGGGCGCACTGGTTTGGCTTCCCATCTGGCTGTGGCTGGCTCCACGCGACGATGCTCGAGCAAAGACCGAGACGAATCCGTCGATCCCGTTACGTGGCATCCCGTGGCGGGAGGTGCTGGCGATGCGCGGGTTTTGGGCGACATCTCTCTGCATTTTTCTGTCCTCGTATTTTTGGTATTTTCTGCTGACCTGGGTGCCGACTTACTTGACATCGACCCGTGGATTCTCCACCACCGAAATGGGGCGGGTGCTGTCGGTGCCGTTGTTCACCATGGCGGTAATCAACATTGCCGGCGGCACGCTCGCGGACAGGTTGGTGAAGCGCCTGGGCTCTGTGTTTCGCGTCCGGCTCTGGTTCTGCGCGGCCGGCTATCTAGGATCCGGCTCGGTGTTGCTGCTACTTGTGCTGCCGGGGCGGGAAGCTGTTTTGCCTATCCTCGTGTTCGCGGTGTGCGCGGCTGGAATCGGCAATTCGAATTACTGGGCGCTTTCGCAGCAGGCAGCGCCGGCGAATCTGGTGGGGCGCACCATTGGGTATTTGAATACCATTTCCCAGTTGGCAGGCGCGGCAGCGCCACTGATTACCGGCTGGATCCTGGGGCCGCAGAAGCAGTTCGAGGTCGCGCTGGCGATCGCCGGCGTCGCTCCCGTGCTGGCGGCGGCGTGCCTGTTATTCACCGGAGTTGGTGGACTTGAGCGGATGAAAGCGTCCCTTGCACAGGGATCTACCTTGCCCCTGAAGTCCGCCACGCCGGAATAATCAAAACAGCAACTTCAAGCCAGCTTGCATTTCCCGGGCAGTGCTCGCGCTGCTGATACGGCCGAACCGTGCATCCCCTGTATTAGTGGATGGATTGCCAAGGTTAACGTTGTTGAAGGCGTTAAACATCTCCCAGCGGAACTGCAACGTTTTATTTTCCACGATGCGGAAGTTTTTAAATAGAGAGACGTCCCAATTCACCAGACCGGGCCCCCGGAGTATTCCCTCGCCGGCGTTTCCGTACGTCCCCAGGCGAGGATCCTTGAACGCCGCGGTGTCGAACCACTTCTCGACTTTGCGCTCGCTGTTGGGGAGATTGCCGTCGGCTAGGCGGTCCGGCCGGTTACCGGCGCGATTGCCGCGGTTGTTCGATACGGGCGAGCTCAACGACAGTGCCGCGCCGGAGCGGAATGTGGTGATCCCATTGATCTGCCATCCGCCCACGATTTGATTGAGAACACCTGGTATATCGCCCAGAATGGCCTTGCCAGTTCCGAACGGCAGGTCATAAATGTAGCTGATTACCGCGTTGTGAGTGAAGTCATTTGCGGGCCCATAGTTTGTCCGCATATTGTCGATATCCATGACGGTAAAGTTGTCGAAGGAGCGGATGGCCATCGCTTTGGACCAGGTGTATGCGCCCAGCAGGGAGAGGCCGCTGGAATACCGGCGCTCCACGCGCAGATTGAGCGCATTGTAGGTGGACCATGCCATTGAGGTATTGCCGCTGACAAAGCCCACATTCTGGTAGGGACGGCGGCTCTGGATCGGCGTGGGACGGGAGAGGTCGGCATCCTGGCGCGCGGGATTGGCGTCCCAACGATTGGGCTGCCGCACGGAGCGATTGCCGACATAGCCGACCTCGAATAAGAGATTGCGCATGAGCTCCTGCTGGATTCCGAAGGTCCATTGGTAGGTCAGTGGCAGCACTTTGTCGGGACTTTGATAATTGACCGTGACGGTGCGGAAATCCACGCGGTCCAGCGGTTCCGGCGCGGGCCAGAGTGTCGACGTGGTAAACCGTGGCTTCGGAAAATCGTTCGAATCCAGGTTCTCGTACACGAACGGCGGGCTGAAATGGAACAGCGCCACCTCCCACTGGCGAAAGTTTCCGTACGTGAAACCGCCGGCCGCGCGCACAACAGTCTTTTTAAACGGTGTATAGGCAAACCCCAGCCGCGGCGCCAGGTTGTTCTTGTCGGTGGGAGCAATCCTGCGCGAAAGCTCCTTACCCGCGAAGTCGAGCCGTCCCTTTTCGAAATTCCAGACGGAGAATTCGTTGTTGGCCTCCTGCGGCCACTGCACGAATTCGTAGCGCAGTCCGGCGTTTACGGTCAGGTTGCGGCTCAGCTTGATGTCATCCTGTCCGTAAAACGAATATTCCGTGTTCGACGTCTTGAAGGAGAATCCCTTCCCGCCGCTGCGGTGTGCGTAAGCGGTCTGGGGTATGCCCAGCAGGAAGTCGGCCACGGCGTTTCCGGTGTACTGGTTCGCAAAACCATAGGTCCCGTTCTGAATCGCGTAACCCAAGTCGTCGTAGCGAAGCCGCCGGACGTCGGCGCCGGCCTTGAAAGAGTGGCGGCCGCGCGTATACACGAGTTGTTCCACGAACTGAGTGTTGTTGTCCACCGCGCCATTGGGAATCCAGGATTGCGAGCCGATAGATCCGAATCCCTGGATGTTGATTCCCGGGGGTGCGTATGCCTGGGGTTCCGGCGACAGATTCTTGAGGCCGAATTCCCGCGTCACGTCTTTATCCAGCAACTGATCCGGCCCGGTATACGTATCGGTATATACCCAGCCGAAACGGAAGGTGTTCAGCAGCCGCGGACTGAAATTGTGGACGTGCTCGGCCGCTACATTCTTCACGCGGGAGAATCCCTGGGTACCGCTGAACGGCAGGGTGCCCACGTTCACGTTGCGATAATCGAACGCCGTGTAATGGCCGCTGAGCCGGTCGTTTGTGCTCAGAATGTAGTCGAGCCGTCCGGTCCCCTGATTCATGTCCGTCGGGTTGCTGAGCACGGCCTGATAATTCAAGTTAATCAGTGCGGAACTGGTAGGCGCAGGGAAGTAAGGAATCGCAGCTTTCGCGAACTGCGATATTCGCGCCGCGGGAATCCGGTTGTCGGGAAATGGAGCTCCTGTCTCGGGATCGATGGCGGTCGCCATTCCCCTCAGGTCGCCGGCGAGCATCGCGGGCGTGGGTACGCTGGTAAACCGCGATGCGCCGCGGCGTACGCGCTGCCCTTCATAATTCGCGAAATAAAACAACTTGTCGCGCCGGATGGGCCCGCCCAGGCTGGCGCCAAACTGGTTCTGGCGCAGCGGGGGCTTTCTACCGGTAAGATCGAAGGCATTGCGCGCATCCAGCTTGTCGTTGCGCAAGAACTCGAAGACGCTGCCGTGAAGCGCATTGGTGCCGGACCGGATGGCAGCATTCACAATCGTGGTGCCCCGCCCGTACTCGGCTGAGTACGAGTTCTGCATAATTTTGAACTCTTCAATTGCATCCACCGACAGGTTGAGGCCATAGCGGCCCTCGCGTTGGATGCGTGTCTCGACGCCGTCGATGAGGAAGCTGTTCTGCGTGGGGCGGCCCCCTTCGCTGAGAAAATTAGGTCCGCCGCTCTCGGTTGTTCCGGAAAGGACCACGCCATTGGTGAGCGCCGCCAGTTGGAGAAAATTCCGCCCGTTCAGCGGAAGGTCCACGATCTGCCGCGTGGTGATCACCTGCCCGACATCGGACGTATCGGTGGCGAGCACCGGCACGGCCGCCGTGACGTTGACGCTCTCCGACACCTGCCCGACCTCCAGCACCAGGTCGAAGCGCGCCGTCTGGTTTACCTGGAGAGTAATGTGTTGAATGTGAATGGGCCGGAAACCGGTGTGCTCCGCCTGGACGGTGTACGTCCCCGGATACAAGGCGTTGAAGGCGTAGGCGCCCTGGTCGTTCGTGCTCTGCACAGACCGTTCTCCGGTCGCTTCGTTGATGACCGTCACCGCGACGCCGGCAACAATGCTGTCGCTGCTGTCGCGGGCATTGCCGACAATTTTTCCATAGGTTGTCTGTGCCTGAGAGGGTACGTTCATAAGAAGTACCGTCCCCATTGCGGACGCGATGAATAGCGAGGTGATTTGTCTCACAGTTGGTCTCCTTGCTCGGAACCACACTAATCTATTCCTATTCAAGGGCAGCGTCAATGGCCTGCCTACCAGTTATTCTGAAGGGACAGATGAAAGCTTTCCTTTGGGCGGTCCCGCTGGCTCTCGCGTCAGTATTGCTTCTGCCAGGCCAGGAATATGAACTCGTTCTGAAGGGCGGCCATGTCATCGACCCGAAGAACAGGATCGACGGACGGCGCGATATAGCCATTGCGAAGGGACGAATCGCCGCCGTGGCAGAAAGTATAGATACCAAAAAAGCGTTAAAAATAGTGGATGTTTCCGGCTTCTACGTCTCGCCGGGATTTGTCGACATGCACGCGCATTTCTGGGGAACTGCCGGCGCCGGGCTGCATCCCGACAGTCACACGCTGCGCTCCGGTGTGACGACGGTAGTGGATGCGGGCGGGTCCGGCTGGCGCAACTTCTCCGCGTTCCAACAGGCCGTAATGCAACCTGCCGCCGTCAGGGTGCTTGCCTGGCTGAACATTGTCGGGCGCGGTATGGACGGGCGAGCAGCCGAGCAAGCCATTGCCGACATGGATCCGAAGGCGGCCGCGCAAGCCATCCGCGTCAATCGGCAGTCCATTGTCGGTATCAAGACCGCTCACTACGATGGGCCGGAATGGACCGCGGTAGACCGCGCAGTGGAAGCCGGCAAGCTCGCTGGCGTGCCCGTGATGGTCGACTTTGGCACGTTCCGCCCGGAGCGGCCGTTCGAGCAGCTGGTCACGCGGAAGCTGCGGCCGGGCGATATCTATACTCACCTGTATCTCGATAGCGTCCCGATGCTCGACGAAAAGGACCGTGTTCGACCCTACCTGCTGGAGGCGAGGAAACGCGGTGTCCTCTTCGATACCGGACACGGTCAGGGTAGCTTCCTGTTTCGCCTGGCAGTGCCTGCCATCAGCCAGGGCTTCCTCCCGGACACAATCTCCACCGATCTTCACACGGGCAGCATGAACGCCGGTATGAAAGACATGGCGGCGACGATGTCCAAGTTTCTCAGCCTGGGAGTGCCTCTCGCGGAGGTGATCGCACGATCCACCTGGGCTCCCGCGCGCGCTATCCGCCGTGAGGAGCTCGGACACTTGTCACCCGGCGCGGGGGCGGATATCGCCGTCTTCCGCATCGAGACCGGCCGGTTCGGGTACGTGGACGCCTATAAGGCGCGCTTTGACGGGACCAAGCGGCTCGTCTGTGAGCTGACTCTGCGCGATGGAAAAGTGGCGTGGGAGCTGAACGGGATCACGCGCGACTCCTGGGACAAGCTCGGGAAGTATAAGTCTCAAGGTGACTCGCGCTGGGATGGCACTTCGGAAGACGGCAAAAACAGCCGGCTGCGTGAGAACGCCGTTCGCACCAAGTGACTAGTCAATCCCCCATAGCTTTTCCCGCAGGTTGTGGAATTTGAAGCGCGCCGGATTGACGGCAGTGGAGCCGGGCGAATCAACGAGGATCATCGAAGCCGAGACGGGCTCGTAAGCCGCCCTGGGTGCTATCGTTCCTTTCACTACCAGGATCTTCTGGCGCTCCGGATAGATTCCGCAGCTCACTAGCTGCTGCAGGCTGAACGGCGTGGTCCTGCGCGTGGTCAGCATAAGCAGATTCTTGTCATCCCGCGTAGATCCTTCGGCTTCGATGACGGCGGTCAATCCCATTTCGAAGTAGCGGCCGCCGCCATGGCGGATTTCAGGCTCCATGTATTCGCCGTTGTGCAGCGACTTGACGGAACCCCGGATGCGCACCGGCTTCCCGTGCAGCTCATCGGTCTTCCCGCCCACGCTCCTGTCAAACTTTCCGCCCACTCCGGCCTGGATGGCGGCCTGCACTGCCGCCGGGTCCGCGAGGATCACCAACCAGCCGCTCGCCTTTTGCCGGACGAGCTCGTCCAGAATGAAGGTGCTATCCGCGGAGGACCCTCCGCCCACGTTGTCGCCTGTGTCGAACAACGACACGGGATACTTCTTCGCGTCCATGGCCTGGCGAACGGCGGCCGCCGGCTCCGGGATGTTCAGTACGATCCTCTCTCTTGTCGACCAAAGCATGTCGGAGAGACGCTTGGCCTCGCGTTCAGCCAGTTGGCGGTCGCCATCGGCGACGACGATGACGCTCGGCCCCAGGTATGGCACGTCGGAGTACTGGTAGCCCCCCATGACGCTTACCGACAGGATCTTCGGGTTCCTCTTCTCCAACTCCATGCTGGCCTTGACGATTGGCAGCAGCGGCTCGGCGTAGGTGTTCTGGAAGATGATGTTGTACACCATGGGCGGCTTCACAATAACCTGCACCGGCTGGATTGCGCCTTTCAACGTACGCCCCATAATGGTGGCCGCCTGCAGCCCCCGAAGCCGCGTATCCAGATGCGGATTCTGCTGGTACGACACTAAGGCAGTGGAGAGTTCGATCAACGCGGGTGAAGGATTGCCGTGAAAATCGTGCGTGACGATAACCGGGATGGCCGGCCCGAAGGCCTTCCGTATCCTCCGGACGATCTCCTCATCGGCCTGCGGATAGCCTTCGGCCACCATCGCGCCATGCAGCGCGAGCAGAATTCCATCGATTTTTGGGGCGGATTTAAGGCTGCCGATCAGGCGCTCGGTGAGAGTATCAAAGGTGGCACGCGTGAGCGGTCCCTTGGGTGTGGCTGAGGCCATGTAACCCGGAAACACGTCCAAGCCTTCCTTGTCCGCGCCTTCCAGGTAACCAGTCAGCTCCGTGTTGCTGCTGCGCCAGGAGCTCAAGGCGTCAACCGCGGACGTACCCCTTGGCGCGCCGAAATCGGCCAGCGTGGTCTTGGCTGGGTTGAAGGAGTTCGACTCGTGCATCAGTCCGCCGATACCTACGACGAACCGGCGAGTCTGGGCATTCGCACTGAGAGCCGCCAACAGCAGAATGAAAAGCCGCATCGGTACTCCTCAATCCAGACGTTTGCCGTCTGGCCCCCAACCGGTGGAACAGAAATTCGATGCGTTCGGAGTCTGGTATCGCACCTGAGCTAACTCCGGGGTGTCCAGCTTTTTGTGCTTCTGGTAGCGGGACTCGAGCGCGAAGTCGAGCATGCCGCTGGTGAGCATCGTGCGCTCCACCGGGTACGGCGGCTGGCCGGTATCGAACATCTTCTCGATATTTTTCACCAGGCAGCCGAAGTGATGGTGAGGTCTCGCATTCTGCAGGTTCATGAGCGTGGAGATAGGTTTCGCCTGCCCTTCCACGTCAATGGCGACAGTGAAATCCTCCACCAGGCCCGTCAGCAGAAAGGCGGCAGCCTTGAGCCCGTCGTTGTAGTCGATGAGGAACACCGAGGGCTCTCGTACCAGGTCACGCATGTTGCCGGGCTTTCGCGTGTTGCTGTGGGAGAGGGCCTGCTCAAACAATGTTTTGGCCCAGGCATTGGCATCCAGGAAGTTCCAGCAGCTCTGACTTTCCAGGCACTGCACGGCGCGGACTCCGGTTTCCCCACCTTTGCGGCGTTCCACCATGCACTGCAGCGCTTCCAGCAAATGAAAGCCATAAATATCCAGGCCGCTGTAGGAGATCGCGACCGCGTGGCGCTGCGGCGCCTGGAACGGCGCATCGATCGCCGGAATGCGCTGGGCCACGGGAGCCGATGATCCCGCGAGCATCGGAAAACGCAGCTCCCGCGAGATCTCCACCATCCGCTTGGCCTGCCGCCAATTAAAGGACAAATGTTTGTCATTAAATACCGGCACGGACCGGCCGCTCTGCCGGAAAACATCGGTAATCTTAAGAAACATCTCGAACCGGGGATAGAGCTTTTGGGCTTTCTCGTTGGTCGGGTAGTCGCCGTGCTCGCCGATCAGCAGCACTCCGTCCACTGCAAGTTTTTCGCCCCCAAGCGTAAGTGCGTCGGCCACCGTGCGATAGATGGGTGCTTTGTACTTGCTAGCGCGGTCACGGCTGATATCTGCCTTCGGAACCTGCTCGGTGAAGATCGAGACAATCTTGTTGCGTGGATAGGGAGGATGTCCGTCCTGGTTGAAGCCTTCCAGGTACTTGCCCACAATCACATCAGCGTGCGACATCGGGCGGTACTCAGTAATAACCGCGGCGATTTTCTTGGGCGCGGCTGATTGAGATGGCTTGGCCAGCAGACTTGCGGAGGAGGTAGCTAGAAATGAGCGGCGATTCATTGATCTCCTTGAGTGATTTACATTCCGAACAGGCCGGCCCGCACGCGGCGGTACTGAAAGCGCGCAGGATTCACTGCGGTTGCCCCCGGCGAGTCCACCAGCACAATCGTCTTCACAAACGGCTCGTAGGCGGCACGGGGAGCAACCGTACCCTTCACCACTAGAATGCGCTGGCGCTCGGGATAAATGCCGCAGCTCACCAGTTGATGAATAGAGTTGGGATGCGATCGCAGGGTGGTCAGCAGCAGTAAGTTCTGCAAATCGGGTGTCGAGCCGGCCACTTCGATTACGGCGCTGTGCCCCAAGTCGTGAAAGCGGCTGCCCCCGTGCCGAACCGCGGGCTCCTGGTACCGGCCGGCATGCAAGGATCGCACACGTCCCTGGATTCGTACCGGCTCGCCATGCAGGCCATCGCGCTTGCCCCCGATGTTCGCGTCAAAGCCGCCGTCGACGCCCGCCGCTATCGCTATTTGAACTGCGGCCGGATCACAGATCGCCACCACCCAGCCCTGCGCGCGCTGCCGCAGAAGCTCTGCCAGAATCGCAGTGCCGTCGCCTGCCGAGCCACCCATTACGTTGTCCCCGGTATCAAACAGGGCGATGGGAAATTCACTGCCCGCTATGGCGTCAGCTACAGCACTCGCGGGATCCGGGAGATGGAGATCGAGCTCACCCCGCAACGCCCAGAGTTTAGCCGACAGCCGCTCCGCTTCGCCGTCCGCCACTTCCTGCGAACCGTCCGCGACCACTACCACCGACGGACCCATATAAGGCACATCGGCATACTGGTAGCCGCCGGCGACACTGGCCGCCAGAATGTCTGGGCGCTGCTCCAATTCCTGCGAGTCGCGTGTGACCTGCCGGAGGGGCTCTGAGTAGGTGTTCTGGTGAACGATGTTCCAAATCATCGGCGGTTTGGCGATCGCCTGTACGGGCTGGACCTCGCCCTGCAGAGTCCGCGCCAGAATACGCGCCGCGCGCCGTCCCCGGTCCTTAGTGTCGAGATGCGGGTTCTGCTGATACGTCAGGAGCGCTGTCGTGAGATCCACGATCTCCGGGGAGATGTTGGCGTGGAAATCATGCGTGACCACAAGCGGAACATTGGGGCCGATAAGTTTGCGAACCCGCCGGACAATCTCCTCGTCGGCTTGAGGAATGTGTTCGGCCACCATGGCGCCGTGAAGTCCCAGGTAGACGCCGTCACTCGAACCCGCGGCCGCGATCCCCTTCAGCAGCGAATCGCTCAGCAACTCGAAGGCGCGCTCTTCTACAGCTCCGCCGGGCGTCGCGGTCGCGTAAAACGCCGGAACGCTCTCCATGCCAAGCGATTTCGCTTCCTCGAGGAAGCCGGCCACTTCCGTACTATCCCGGCCCCAAGTCGCCAGCGAGGGCTCTTGCACCCGGAATTCCTCCAGCGGCGTCAGCACAGGGTTGAACGAGTTCGACTCGTGCATCACACTGGCGACGGCCACTTTTGCCATATGGCATACCGTAACACACAGACCTATCGATCCGTGCTACCCTGGACGGCCATGACAGGCCCATTCAGCCGGCGGCAAATTCTGGGGGCGACCGCCGCGCTCGCCGCCGCCCCAAACCCTCTGCCGGCTGCCCCCAGAGATTTTTTGAAAGAGTTGGGAGTCCGGCCCATTATCAACGGCGCCGGGGTATACACGTTTACCACGGCCTCCCTCATGCGCCCGGAAGTGGTGGAAGCCATTCGTTCCATCAGCACTCATTTTGTACGCCTGGACGAACTACACGATGCTGTTGGCCGGCGCATCGCCCAGCTACTGGGTGCGCCCGCAGCGATGGTACCGTCAGGAGCGGCCGCCGGACTTACGCTGGGTACGGCGGCCGTCCTGACCGGCGATGACCCCGAACGGATTCGCCGCATTCCCGATCTCACCGGCATGAAGAGCGAAGTCATTGTGCAGAAATCCCACCGCTTTCCCTATGACCACATGGTTCGCAACTGCGGTGTGCGGCTGATTGAAGTGGAAACGCGCGAAGAGTTTGAACGCGCCATCAATCCCCGGACCGCCATGTTGCTCTTCCTGAACAAAGCCGAAAAAGCGGGCAAGCTGGGCATGGAAGAATTTATCGCTCTCGGCAGGAAACACGCGATCCCGACCATGAACGATTGCGCGGCCGACGTGCCGCCGGTCGAGAATCTGCTGCGGCCTATCCGGCTCGGGTTTGACATGGTGGTGGTTTCGGGCGGAAAAGCCATCCGGGGCCCGCAATCGGCCGGCATCCTGGCGGGCCGGGCCGATTTGATCCAGGCTGCCCGCAAGAATACAGCTCCGAATTCGGACACGATCGGACGCTCCTGCAAGGTGAACAAGGAGGAGATGGTCGGCATGATGGTGGCTCTCGAATCTTTCCTCAAAGACGACTACGCAAGCCTGTATCGCGGCTGGGAACGGACAGCGGAGGAAATGAAGGCCGCTTTAAGCAGGACGCCGCGTGTACATGCTGAGATCTTCGTACCGCAGATTGCCAATCAATGCCCGCATGTTCGCGTACGCTGGGATGGCTATACTGTCTCCTCCGAAGCACTGATGCAGAAGCTCCGCGAGGGAGAGCCGTCGATCGAACTCGTCCCGGCCCCTAGCCTTCCGGAGACGATTGAAATTGCGAGCTGGATGCTACAGCCCGGCGATGCAAATATCATCACCCGTCGCATTCGCGAAGTCTTGACCAAAGGAGCTTGACCCTGCTATGAACCGCTGTAGAAGACTGCTGATGTTTTTTGGAGCCGCGTCCCTGCCGGCTGCCTTGGCGAACGCTAGGAGCACCGCAAAAAAAGCCGTGCATTTTCGGGGCGCCAAGCCTACGGGAACACCGCTGTACTCCGAGACGATCTCCTACGGCGATCTGATCTTCGTCAGTGGTCATGGGACGAACAAAGTCGGCGGCATCAAGGAACAGACAGAGTACGTGCTCAGTGAAATTGACGCCTGCTTGAAGTCCGCGGGCTCGTCTATGAACAACGCTCTGAAGTGCAATGTCTACCTGGCAAAGCTGGACGACTACAAGGCGATGAACGAGGTGTACCTGGGAAAGTTCGGCCCGGCGCCGCCCGTGCGGACCACCGTCGCGGTCGCGGGTATTCCGCTCGAAGGCGCCTTGGTCGAGATAGAAGTCATAGCGCACCGGTAGTTGAACCGGCGCGCCTATTTGGTATTGGGAATGATGTCGGCTTCTTCGAAGCGCGTCCAGCACACGTAGACCACAGCTGATTTTTATCAAGAGCGCTTGCGTTTTGTAGTTGCGGCCCTCTTCTTCAGCTCCCGTTTCAGCGAAGCGACCATCTCATCGGCTGCCTCGAAGGGACCAAGCGTGCGGCCTTTCTTAATATCTGCAAGACCCTTATCCAATCGGGCGTCAATGATCCGGCGTTGGGCCGGCGTATACTCCTGTGCTATCACCAGAGCAGCTTCAGGCCGAACTGCACGTTGCGCATTGGAGCTACCAGGCTGGTTACCGCACCCACACCGCCGACCACCCCGGCCTGCGATGGATACAGGACTGATCCGTTCGCTGCCCGCTGCGGCAGGAAACCACCCTGAGTATTCAGTGACCGGTTGGGGACGTTGAATTGCGGCGTGTTCAACAGATTGAAGAACTCGGCGCGAAGCTGAAGTTTCAGCTTTTCTGTAATCCCGAAATTCTTGAATCCTGAAAAATCCACATTCTTGAACCCCGGTCCCTCCAGAATGCCATTCCCCGAGTTGCCGTAATGGCACACCTCTGGCAACGTCGAGTTCGCGCAGCTCACAAGCCGGAAATCGTCCGGATTAAACCATTGATTGATAGTCGGATTGGCCACGGTACCGCTGCCGGCACGGTCAGGCCGCACAGGAGCGTTGCCGGTATTGATGATATTCCCCTGCGAGACCGTGAACGGATTGCCGGAGCGCAGAGTCACGATTCCGTTCGCCTGCCAGCCGGCGAAGATCCCCCCGGCGATACCCTTCGACAGGATCTTAGGAGCGGGCACGTCATAGATGAAGCTCTGCACCGCCACATGAAGAGAGTCGAAGCCGACACGGCCCTTCTCCGCCGCCCGGTTGTGCTTATCCTGGTAAGTATTTGAGTTGATGCCGTCCCCCTCGTTGCGGCCATATCCTTCCATGAGAGTCTTGGAAAGGGTGTACGCGAGGGTGTAGACAAATCCGTGCGAGTAGCGTTTGCGGAGGCTCACTTGCAAGCCGTCATACCAGGAATTTCCGCCGCTATCCAGGAATCGGATGCGAGAGAGCGGACGGCGAATTCCATTGTCCAGGATGAACGGGTGTGGACGGCGATTCTGGACGGTATCCGTGGCGCCGCTCGGGATGAATGGATCGGGGTTGTTGAGTTCCACCGTGTTGTCCAGGTGGGTCGTCTTGCTGCCCACATAGCCGACAGCGAGAGTTGCCTGCCAGGGCAGCCGGCGCTGAATGTCAAAGCTCCATTGCGTCACATACGGCTGGTAGTTGTCTTTATTCAGTACGTTCGCATTCGTAGTCGAAGCATTGTTGACAGCGCCGAACGGGCTGGTAAAACTGTAGAGCGGTGCGCCAGGAACGAAGACGCCGTTGCTGATCGTGTTTGCGAAGGACGAGCTCCCGGACAGAGGCGGATTCAGGTTCAGGATTGTATAGTTATTCAACTGGTGGACGTTGTAATAAGTGCCGAAGCCGGCCCGCATCACCCAGTCATCCGTGAAACGATAAGCCAGTCCAATGCGGGGCATGAACTGCGTCTTGGGAGCCTCGTAGAACTGATACACCGTGCGTATCTGGGCCGGCACGAACTCCGGCGGATTGTTCAGGCCGTTACGCCATTCCGCGCTGCGCCAAAGTCCGCGAACGTCCGTCGCTGGGCTGTTGTATTCCCAGCGAACACCCAGGTTCAGGGTTAACTTGCGCATGGGCTTCCAATCGTCATTGATGTAGATGGCGCTCCGGTGCTGCAGAACATCGGTGAGCGGAAGTCCTTCCGGCGACTCGGTCGAAGTCGGAGCTCCCAATAGAAAGGCCGCGAACGAATTGCCCGCGACGTTGCCGGTGAAGTTGAACGCGCCGCGCGGGACATTCGCCGCTCCGCGGAATAGAGTCACGCGCCGGTAATCGAACCCCGCCTTTAAGGTATGCGCGCCGGTGGTGATCGCCAGGTTGTCGTTGAACTGATAAACGCGGTTTTTGTCAAAGCCGTTTCCGCCATCGCGCTCCGCCTGTCCAAGGAAGCCCGAAATGTTCATCGAGGGTATACCCACTTCCCGTGTGGTCAGCGGCCGGTTTCCGTCGGTGAGTACATTGAAGCCGCGAATGCCGATGCCCTCCAGCGTGAAATCAGAGTTCGCGCGGGGGTTGAAGCTGTCATCGCGGGATTCTGAGATGCCAAAACGTGCCTCGTTGAGGATCGTTGGCGTGAAGATGTGCAGCCACTGGGTGGCGAGGTTATTGTTGCGGCCCTGGACCAGATAGCTAAACGCGGGGTTGTTGGTAATGCTGAACCAGCTGGGAATGTTGGTGGCATACCGCGCAAACACCTTGTCGCTTGCTGAAAACGAGTGATCGACTTTCAGAAAGTACTGATCGTCGTCAATCGAATTGGTCCCCGGATAGCGGTAGTTAATCCCCACCAGCGGGTTGGCCAGATCGTTCTGCGCGCGGGGCAGGTAGGCCAGCAGCGATTTGGCCGTGGCGGAGATGCGAGCCGCCGGAATGATATTTCCCGGGAATGGCGTCGGGTTGGCAGGATCGGACACAGGATCCACAACGAGTACGGGAGCGGGCTGGCCCTGCGCATTCCTCAGGTTCAGCAGCGCGCTGAAATCGCCATTGCGAAACGCGTCCGTAGGAACCAGAGCTGTTGAAATGGCCCCTGGCTCACGGCGCCGTCGTCCTTCATAGTTAAAGTTGAAAAACGTCCGGTTCCGCCCGTTGTACAAGTGCGGAATAAGCACCGGGCCGCCCAAAACTCCGCCGAACTGGTTCTGCCGGAGCGACGTTTTCTTTACGCGCGGCTGTCCCGCCGGAGTGAAGTAGTTCTGGAAGAATCCCTCCGCGTCGAATTTGTCGTTCCTCAGAAAATCATAGGCCGAGCCGTGGAAATCGTTCGTCCCTGAGCGCATGATCATCACAAGTTGCGCGCCCGAGTTGAAGCCGTACTCGGCCGAATAGCTGCCGGTGATCACCCGGACCTCCTCCATGGCTTCGGGTGAAGGCGAGAAGGGCACGGTGTTCACTCGCGCCTCGGTAGCGACGACACCATCCAACGTGGCATGCTGGCTCACCTCGCGCTGTCCGTTCGCGATGATCGCAATCGTCTGGCCCGGTATGGGCACGCCTCCGCCTCCGCCGGACTGCCCGTCATAGCCATGACGCGAACCGAAGCCGACGCCAGGATTCAAAACCGCAAAGTTCCCTACGTTCCGGCCATTCATCGGAAGTTCCACCAACCTGCGCTGCTCCACTGTTCCGCCCAGGGAGGCTTCATCGGTGCGAAGGGTAGCGGCTTCGGCGCTGACGGTCACCGCATCGCTTTGCGAGCCGACTTGCAGGCTGAAATCGACGCGAACCTTTTCGTCCACCTGAAGAACAATGCCCTTCCGTGTCTCCGACCGGAATCCGGCATTCTCGACGTTAACCTGATACTCACCTACCTGGAGCAGCGGAAACGCGTAATCTCCGGTTTCGGTGGTGAGTGTGCCTAACGGAACACCCGTTTTAATGTTTGTGGCGGTAACCTTGGCTCCCGAAATCGAAGCACCGGTACTGTCGGTTACCGTCCCGAGAATCGACGTCGAGGTCGTCTGAGAAAAACTCGCCCAGGTCAGAAGAAGACCCGCGAGACACAGCTGGTAAAAACGCCCCATGGCAGAGACCCTCCAATACCGCCGGTCATTCCCTCATAGTCACAATAGGTGGCGGTTATTAGGGTAACTATACACGAAGATGCAGGTAAATGTTCGGGCGTTGCTACCGCCTCGGCTTATTTGCCTTCCGTGATTTGGCGGAATACGCGGAGCAGATTCCCGCCCAGGAACTTGCGGATACGCTCTTCCGGCCAGCCGCGGCGAAGCATCGCATCCGTCAGTAAGGGAAGGCCGGATATGTCTCGGATCCCTTTGGGAGGCGTAGGGCCGCCATCGAAGTCGCTCCCCAAAGCGACATGGTCCTCGCCCGCAATCGCAATCGCTTTTTCGATGACTGCAATCCACTCGTCCGGCGTGAACAGGATCGACTCCGGCATGTTCACGCCCACCATGGGAAATCGCGGCGCTACTTTCCGATCGATCTCTTCAATGGTGGCCGTTTCTTTGCGCTTGCCGATCTCGCTTGTGTCCCAGAAAGGTTTGCCGGCATGTTGGGTTCGCCAATCGAACGCCTTGCGATTGTGGAACTCGTTTCCGATCTGAAATCCAATCACTCCTCCCTTGGCGGCAATTCTGCGCATCAGATCTTCGGGCATGTTGCGCGGAATGTTGTTGAGCGTGCGGATGCCGTGGTGGGTCGCGATCAATGGAGCCGTGCTTACGTCGAGCGCTGCCGCGATGGTGGCATCGGCAGCGTGCGAGACGTTGATCACCATTCCCAGGCGGTTCATCTCTCTAACCACCGCTTTACCCCGCTCATTGAGCCCTCCGTTCTTGGGAGCCGCGCAGCAGGAATCGGCGAAGTTGTTGGTCCAGTTGTGCGCCGGCAGTTGGAGCGACCGGACGCCAAGGCGGTACAGACTGCGAAGCACCCCCAAATCGCCGTCGAGATCGAATCCGCCCTCAATGTCCAGCACCGCTGCCATCTTGCCCGCGCGGTTGATGCGGACTATGTCGCTCGCGTTGCGAGCCAGCTCGATGACGTTACGGTTATGCTCTATTTGCGTGAGCGCGAGGTCGACCAGGCGCAATGCCTGCTTGGTTTCGAAACGCTGCGGATAATAATCCTCGGGGATGAAGATCGAAAAGAACATCGCGTCGATTCCGCCGTCTCTGGCGCGCGGAAGATCCACCTGCCCGTTGGAGACGCGCTCCCCGATATCGCCGCCGAGGTACATTTGCCGGTCCACCATGTGAACGTGCGCGTCGAAGACAAAGGCGGCCTCGTGGAGTTTGCGGGCGCGCTCCGATACAGCAAAGCCAAGCAGCGGTATGCCGGCAAGAACCACCAAAAGAGCGGGTTTCAAATATCCTCCAGAGAACCTCTATCATACGAGTGGAGCGCAAGATACCGCGCACCTCCTGCGCCGTGATATAACTTCACGGATGAAACTGGCTGTCGCCTTTATTCTAGGCAGTGCTCTGCATTGTGCTCACGCCGCCGAGCAAATTCAAATTCAGCGATACACCGCGATTCTCATGCGCGATGGAGTGAAGCTCTACGCAGACTTGTACCGGCCCAAGAGAGACGGCAAGTTTCCCGTGATTATCGTGCGTACTCCCTATGGCGTGCAGCGGGATGCCGTCCACGAGCCGTTGATTCGCTTCGCGCAAAACGGGTATGTGGTTGTCAATCAGGATGTGCGGGGCCGTTACGAGTCCGAAGGCAAATGGGATCCGTTTCGCAATGAGGCCAACGATGGGTATGACACCATCGCATGGGCGGCCCGGCAGCCGTGGTCCAGCGGCAAAATCGGACTGCAGGGCGGCTCCTACCTCGGGCACGTACAGTGGCGCGCAGCCACGCAATCTCCGCCGGGCCTGGTGGCGATCTTTCCCGCCCTAGCCTCCACCAGCATTTACAAGAACTGGCTCACGCACGGCGGCGCATTTCGACTTTCGTTCAATTACGGCTGGGGTGTGGTGCGCATGCCCAATCGCATCATGCTTCCGCAATACTGGCACACCGAGGCGTGGTCGCCCGTGGAACTCAAGTACGAAACCATCCTGTCCCATCTCCCCCTGAAGGACATAGACCTGCGCTCCGCGGGCTACGCGGTCCAGCATTTTCGCGACTGGATCACGCATGAGAGCTATGACGAATACTGGCGCTCCATCAGCGATGAAGAGAGCTACCAAAAGGTAAAGGTGCCCGCGCATACCCTAGGCGGATGGTATGACATCTTTCTCAATGGCACAATCAATGGCTTCGTGGGAATGAGGCGGAATGGGGGTACTGAGCAGGCGCGGCTTGGCAGCAAGATCACGATCGGTCCCTGGGGCCATGGGCCGTCACGGAAATACGGCGACGTGGATTTCGGAGTGGACGCAAACCGGAATCTTTTCGACCGCGAACTTCGCTGGTATGACCATTACCTGAAAGGCAAGGACAACGGCATCGATCGGGAACCGCCCGTCGAGATCTTTTACATGGGCGTGAACAAGTGGCATTATGAGCGGGACTGGCCGATTCCGGACACAAACTTCACTCCCTACTATCTGTCGGGCGGACACGCCAACAGCGCAAAAGGCAACGGCGCTCTTTCACCTGGAAAACCGGCCGAATCCACCAAGGATCAGTACCGCTACGATCCGAATCAAGCCGTCCCCACGCTCGGCGGCAACAATTGCTGCGGCACGCCCACAATCGCCGGACCGAAAGACCAGCGGCCCCTGGAGGCGCGCGACGACGTGCTCGTGTTTTCGAGTGAGCCGCTGCGGCAGCCGCTTGCCATTGCCGGCCCGGTTTCCATGAAGCTGTTTGCCGCCACAGACGGAAAGGACACAGACTGGATGATCAAACTTGTGGATGTGTATCCAAACGGATTCGCCATGAATGTCGCCGAGGGCATTTTGCGCGCCCGCTTCCGGAAAGGCGTCGACAGGATGGAACTGCTCCAGCCCAATCAGGTGTACGAATTTAACATCGAAATGGCGGGAACGGCAAACGTATTTCAGCCCGGTCATCGCATCCGCGTGGATGTCACCAGCAGCAACTACCCGCAGTTCGATCGCAACCCGAACACCGGGGAGCCGCTCGGTGCTTCTACCCGGATGCGCGTCGCCACCCAACTGATTCATCACGGCGCCTCGCGGGCATCGCATATCCTGCTGCCGGTGGTACCGCTGCCCTGAACCTGCGGCAAGACTGGCCACGATGTGCCGGCAGGTCCCTTATACAATAGTCGTCGGCCACGATGAACCTGGATCAATTGTTCCATTTGTCGTTTCACCAACGTGCGCATGAGCCCGCACTTGAGTTTTACGACCGGAATGGATCGCTGCAAGTAGTTACCTTCGAAGAGGTGGGCCGCCGCGGCGCGCGCATGGCTCAAGTGCTCCAAGCCCGGGGTCTCGTGCGCGGCGATCGCCTTTGTCTGTACCTGGCGAACTGCGTCGAGCTGATCGATTTGTATCTCGCGTGCGTCCGGCTGGGCATTATCTTTGTACCCGTCAATATCCTGTATAAGAAACGCGAAATCGAGCATATTCTGCGGGATTGCGAGCCGAAAGCGGTTGTAGTGGACGGCGAACTGCCCGCAGATGCCAATGCATGGCAGGTCACCCAACTCGCAGCCGAGGCACTGCATGCCACACCGCACCTGCCCTCGCTAACTCTCGATGGTGACGACCCGGCGGCAATCGTCTACACCTCGGGTACGACCGGAGCTTCGAAAGGAGCAATCCTTACTCACAACAATTTTGCGTCAAACGCGATTACCTTGAATACCTGTTGGCGGATGAGCGGAAGCGATCGGTTGTTGCTAGTCCTGCCACTCTTCCATGTGCACGGCCTCGCAAACGGAATTCATTGCTGGCTGCTTTCCGGCTGCCGGATGCGGCTCCTCCAGCGGTTTGAAAAAAGCAAGGCGGAGGAAATGTTTCTCGAGTTCCGGCCGACAGTATTTTTTGGTGTGCCTACCATGTATATCCGGATGCTGGAGTTCAGCCATGAGACGGCGCTGGAAATCGGCAGGTACATGCGCCTGTTCGTGTCCGGTTCGGCTCCGCTTCCGGCCCAGGTCCTGCAGGATTTCCGGCTGCGATTCGGCCACACCATCCTGGAGCGCTATGGCATGACGGAGACATTGATGAACACCAGTAATCCATATGCCGGCGAGCGGCGGCCGGGTACGGTTGGCTTTCCGCTGCCCGGCATTTCCGCGCAGGTCAGAGATGCGCATGGACTGGTTCTCCCGGATGGAGCCACCGGCGAACTCTATGTACGCGGGCCAAATGTGTTTCCCGGTTACTGGCGGCAGGAAGATGCTACGCGAAGCGCTTTTGCCGGCGGCTATTTTCGAACGGGCGATATCGCCGAGCGCTCCACTGACGGCTACTATGTGCTCAAGGGCCGGCGGAGCGATGTAATCATTTCGGGTGGATTCAACATCTATCCGCGCGAGATCGAGGAGTTTCTGCTGGAACAGGAAGAGGTCGCCGAAGCCGCGGTTGCCGCTGTGGCGGATAACATACGCGGGGAAGTGCCGGTGGCTTACGTCGTTTGCCATCCGGATTTCGACCCGGAGATTCTGGAACCGCGCTGCCGGGCCGCTTTTGCGTCCTTCAAAGTCCCTCGCGCTTTCGTCCGCGTGGACAGCTTGCCGCGCACCGCACTGGGCAAGGTACAGAAGCATCTGCTGCCGGTTCCCTCCCGGGCGGCCACATGAGAATTCAGGATTTGCCCACCCCCGCGTTGCTTCTTGACGCAGACGTTTTCGCATCGAACATCGGCCTGATGGCGGAACATGCCGCACGCGCGGGCAAGAAACTTCGGCCGCACGCCAAGGCGCACAAATGTGTTGCCATCGCTCGCCGCCAGGTGGACGCTTCGGCTGTGGGAGTGTGCGTCGCAACGGTACCCGAGGCGGAATTGATGGTGCGTGCGGGAATACCCGGAGTGCTGCTGACAAGTCCCATCGCGGATCCCGCCAAGTGTCTGCGCATGGCGGTGCTGGCAGTTATGGCAAACGATACGGCCGTTGTGGTGGATCACCTGCAGCAGGCGCAAATGTATTCGGATGCAGCTGGACGCGTAGGCGTAAAGTTGAACGTCCTGGTGGATATCGATCTGGGCGACCACCGGACCGGGATCGCTCCCGGCGACCCGGCGTTGCAACTGGCGGAGGCGATCCGAAAGTATCGCAATCTCTCTTTCGCAGGCTTACAGGCCTATTCGGTTCGCGCGTCGCACATTGAAGACGAAGAGGCGCGTGCGAAGTACTCGGCGGACGTCCTGGACAATGTACTTCTCACCTGCCGGTTACTGGACGCCCAGGGCATCGGCGTTCCGCTGGTAACAGGCGGAAGCACCGGAAGCTACCGATGCGATGCGGCCCTCCCGTATATGACGGAACTGCAAGCTGGGTCGTATGCCTTGATGGACGTTGCCTATGGCCGTCTCGGCGGTGTTGCCTTCGGCCATGCACTCACGGTTCTGGCGACGGTAGTGAGCGCCAATCACGCCGACAGAGTCACTGTGGATGCAGGCTTCAAAGCGTTCGCTACCGATCGTCCCTTCGGCCCGGAGATTCAGGATGGCGACGGTGCGCGCTACGAGTGGGGCGGAGATGAATTCGGCTACGTGTTTCCCGGGAGTCGGCCAAGGCTGCAGCTGGGGGACCGGGTCCGCTTCATTCCACCGCACTGCGATCCCACCGTGAATCTCTACGATCGTATCCATGTATGCCGTGGCGATGAAGTGGAGGATGTGTGGCCCGTCATGGGCGAGTAGCCGGTAGGGATGGATGATATGACGAATGAACGAATGCGTACCGAGGTTGTCCGCACACACCCACGTACGGCCCTGTTGAAGCCAACCACGATCAACTCCATCCTGACGGAGGTCCGCGCGCTTCAGGCGCAGGGAAGGAATATAGTTTCCCTCATGCGGGGCGAACCGGACTTCTCAACGCCCGGCCACATCGTTGAGGCGGCCACGCGGGCCCTCCATTCCGGCCGTACCGCATACCCCGACAACCGCGGCGAGCCGGCCCTGCGAGAGGCCATCGCCCTCAAATTGTCTCGGGACAACGGACTTTCCTACAGCGCCGGCTCCGAGATTCTCGTAACCGATGGTGCAACGCTCGGAATTCACGCGGCTCTCATGACTTTGGCAGGCCCCGGTGACGACGTCTTGCTGCCCGATCCAATTTATGATGCCTATCAGTCGCCCATAAAGTTGGCTGGCGCAAACGCCTGTCCCGTTCGCAGCCGATGCGTTCAGGGCCGGTTTGCATTCGGCGTCGAGGATCTGGAGGCGGCATGGACTCCAAGGAGCCGGGTGCTGCTGCTGAATACACCCTGGAACCCGGTTGGCACGGTTTTCACCCGGTCAGAACTGGAAACCATTGCCGGGTTCGTTTGCCGCCGGAACCTGACTCTCATCAGTGACGAGATCTACGAATCCATCACTTATGAAGGTCACCAGCATCTCTCCCCGGCGGCTGTATCGCCGGAGCTGCGGGAGCGATGTGTCCTGGTAAACAGCCTGTCAAAATCCTACGCGATGCCCGGATGGCGGCTTGGCTACTGCGCAGCTCCCCAGGACATTCTGCAGTCGATGCTGCTGGTTCTTCAGCAATCCAGCCGCGGACCGGCCACTTTTGTGCAAGACGCCGGAGTGGTGGCCCTCACCGGACCCCAGGACTGCGTGGAGCAGATGCGTGCCGCCTATGCCGGGCGCCGGCAAGCAGTCACGGAAGCGCTGAGCGGCCTGGCCGCTATCGAGGTATATCCGCCCGAAGGCGGCTTCTTTACCATCGTGGATGTCCGCCGCTCGGGGCGCGGTTCGGACGACGTACGGCGCTTGCTCCTGAACGAATACGGACTGGCGGTGGTGCATGGCCGCGCCTATGGAGAGGCTGGCGAGGGCATGCTGCGCGTGTCCTTCGCATCCGGCGGCGACACTCTGGCCCGCGGTCTGCAGTTGCTCCGGGACGGCCTCGCCTCGCTATGAGTCTGGTATCGATTTCCTCCGCCGGTCCGCTGCCCCGCGCCGACGCTCGCCGGGTGGACGCAGCTGCGCTGCAGCGGGACCTGCAGTGTTCGATCGAGGGCGAAGTCCGCTTCGACAAAATCTCCCGCGCGCTTTATTCAACAGACGCCAGCGTCTATCAGATCGAGCCGCTGGGAGTGGTGATTCCGAAAACGCGCGCCGACATTCTGGCTGTCGTCCAGATCTGTGCCCGCCATCGCTGCCCGATTACCATGCGCGGCGGAGGGACTTCCCAAGCGGGCCAGGCCATTGGCGAGGGTCTTCAGGTCGATCTTTCGAAGTATTACAACGGCATCCTTGAGCTGAACACGCAGGAACGTTGGGTCCGCGTCCAGCCGGGCATTGTGCTGGATGAATTGAATGCGCAGTTAAAGCCGCACGGCCTGCGCTTCGCTCCGGATATCTCCACCGCCAGCCGCGCCACTATCGGCGGCATGATGGCGAACAACTCCAGCGGCGCGCGCTCCGTTCTATACGGAAAGACCATCGATCATGTGCTGGAGCAGGAAGTGGTGCTATCGGACGGCTCGGTAGCGCTCTTCGGTCCGCTTTCGCCCGATCAGCTCGAATCCGCCTGCCAGTGCGATTCCCTGGAAGCGGAATGTTACCGGACTGTGCGGCGCGTTGCGCAATCCTCTGCGGAGGAGATCGAGGCGCGATTTCCCAAAGTTCTCCGCCGTGTCGGAGGCTATAATCTGGACGAATTCACCCCCAGCGCTAGGCCGTTCAATATGGCCCGGCTCATGGTGGGCTCGGAAGGCACGCTCGGCGTCGTACTGGAGGCCAGGCTGAACCTGGTTCCGCTGCCGAAGGCGAAGTCCCTGGTCGTCATTCACTTTCACGACACGCTGGAAGCGCTCGCCGCCACTCCTGCGATTCTGGCCCATCGCCCATCGGCAATTGAAGTGATGGACAAATTCATCCTCGACCACACCCGCCAGAATATAGGTCTCGAACGCATCCGCGCCAGCATCATAAAAGGCGAGCCCGGCGCGATACTGTGCGTCGAATTTTACGATGAAGTGCAGCAAAACCTTCCGGGCCGCATGGAAGCGCTGGAGGCGGACCTCAGGGCGCGTGACTTCGGCTACCACTTCCATAAAACGATCGACTTGAATGAACAGGTGCGCATTTGGAGCCTGCGGGAAGCGGCCCTGGGATTATCGATGGCCATGAAGGAGGATGCCAAGTCCATATCCTTTGTGGAGGACACCGCCGTGGCGCCCGAGAGACTGAAAGACTACATCGAGCGCTTCGGCGAGATACTTCGAAAGCACGGCACCACGGCCGGAATATATGCGCATGCCTCGGTCGGCTGCCTGCATGTGCGTCCGGTGGTCAACCTGAAAACAGAGTCTGGCCTGCGCCAGTTCGAAGCGATTGCGAACGACGTGGCCGGCCTGGTTCTGGAGTTCGGCGGCGCCTTATCGGGCGAGCATGGAGACGGGCTGGTGCGAAGCCCCTTCATGCAAAAGATGTTCGGCCCGGTGCTGTATGAAGCTTTCCGCACCATCAAGCAGACCTTCGATCCGCACGGGCTGCTGAATCCGGGAAAGATCGTGGATGCACCGCCGCTCACAGCGAATTTGCGCTTCGGCGCGGGATACAAAACACCAAATCCTCCCACATGGTTCGACTATTCCGATTACGGCGGAATGGGCGGCGCGGTGGAGATGTGCAGCGGCGTGGGAGCCTGCCGGAAGAAGCTCGAAGGAACAATGTGCCCCTCCTACATGGCGACGCGCGAGGAAGCGCACAGCACTCGCGGACGCGCCAACGTGCTGCGCCTCGCGATGGCCGGCCGTCTGGGGGAATCGGGCCTCGGCGATGAGGGCGTGTACGGAGTGCTCGATCTCTGTCTCGAATGCCGTGCCTGCAAGGCCGAGTGTCCCGTCGGGGTGGACGTGGCCCGTTTCAAAAGCGAATTTCTTGCTGATTATTGGACCAGGCATGGCACACCGCTGCACGCTCGCGCTCTCGGCGGTGCACACCAGTTGGCAAGATGGGGTAGCCGCATCGCGCCCCTCGCCAATTTCGTCACCCGCTCCAAAATCGTTCGAGCAGTCAACCAGCGTCTCCTAGGTATAGATCGAAGGCGCAGCCTACCGTCCTGGAGCCGTAAAACATTCTCGGCCCTCTCCGCTCAGCGTCACCATAGCAACCCTGACGTTATCCTCTTCAACGATACGTTTACGAATTACTATAGCCCGGAAATCGGCGTTGCCGCGCTGGATGTTCTGGAAGCTGGTGGTCTGCGGGTGGGCGTCACTTCGGATCTCTGCTGTGGCCGTCCGCTTATTTCCAAGGGCCTGCTGGGGCGCGCCAGGGAAAGCGCCCGCAACAATGTCCAAAAATTGTTCGCAGCGGCAGAGGCTGGACGGAAGATTCTATTCTGCGAGCCGAGCTGCCTGTCCGCGGTGCGTGAAGATGCCCCCTCCCTCCTGCGGGGAGAGGAGCAGCGCAAAGCTCTGGTTGTGGCCCGTGCCTGTATGTCTTTCGAGGAGTTCGTGGAAGCCGGGCTTGCCGCCGGCCGTGTCCAGCTGAATCTGACTCCCGGTCCGAAGCAGGTATTGCTGCACGGGCATTGTCATCAGAAGTCGATGGGCCTGCTGCCTGTTGCCAAGTCTCTACTCGGCCGAATTCCCGGAGCGGCAATCGTCGATCCCGAAGCGGGCTGCTGCGGGATGGCCGGGTCGTTTGGCTACGACGTAAAGCATTTTGAGGTGTCCCGTCAAATCGGCGAGCGCCGTCTCTTTCCGGCCATTCGAGATCGTGCACAAGGAGCGGTAGTAGTCGCCGCCGGTTTTTCCTGCCGGCATCAAATCCAGGATTTTACGCAGGTAACTGCAATACATCCAGCGGTTTTATTGCAATCCCTGCTCGGGGTGCGCCAATGAATCTGGCCGCGATCTCAGTAGCCGCACTCTTGTTCGTCGTAATCCTGAGTTGCTTTACCAAGGTGAACGTCGGCGTTCTCTCGGTCGCGATGGCCTGGGTCATCGGCGTCTATCTCGGGGGCTTCAAAGTAGATCAGATTGCCGCCGGATTTCCCGTCCAGCTGTTTCTGACGCTTGCCGGAATCACCCTGCTGTTTACCCAGGCGCAATTAAATGGCACGTTGGATAAGCTCGCGCACCTCGCAGTGCGCTGTTGCCGCGGCAATGCCGGTGTGATTCCGGTCATGTTCTTCTTCCTCGCCGCCGGGCTCGCGTCCATTGGTCCGGGCAACATTGCTACCGCTGCGCTGATTGCGCCAATGGCCATGACCGTGGCCGGCCGTGTGGGTATACCGGCGTTCCTGATGGCCATCATGGTTGGAAATGGGGCCAATGCGGGTGCGCTATCTCCCTTCGCCCCTACCGGAATCATCGTGAGTGGACTCATGACGAAAATCGGTCTGCCGGGTTTTGAATGGCAGAGCTATCTGGCCAATCTGGTGGCGCATGCCCTGGTAGCCTTTGCCGGCTACTTTTTATTCGGCGGACTGCGGTTGCTGATGGCGCGTCCGGGCGCAAGTCATCAGCAACAGTACGCCGTTGCGGAGGAGACTGTGAGTGCCGCGCTGAACCGGAGCAACTGGATCACCATCACCACCATCCTGCTGCTGATTGTGAGCGTAATTTTATTCAAGGTGAATGTGGGGATGGGCGCCTTTGCTGCCGCCGGCATACTGGCCTTGGTCCGGGCGGCGGATCACGCAAACGCGATTCAGAAGATGCCCTGGAACGTGATTGTGATGGTTTGCGGTGTCACCGTCTTGATTGCGCTGCTTGAGAAGACCCAGGGACTGGCCCTGTTTACGGACCTGCTGGCACGTCTGGCAACCAAACAATCGATCACCGCCGCGATCGCTTTTATTACCGGACTTGTTTCGGTCTACAGCAGCACCTCCGGAGTCGTATTGCCGGCGTTTCTGCCGACGGTGCCGGGACTGGCCGCCCATTTCGGCGCCAACCCTGTCTCCATCGCCTTCGCAATCAACGTGGGCGGACATCTGGTGGACGTCTCACCGCTCTCAACTATCGGGGCGCTCTGTATCGCGTCGGCTCCCATAACGGTGGATGCGCGCAAACTCTTCAATTGGATGCTCGCCTGGGGAATGTCGATGACGCTCGTCGGCGCCGCGTTATGCTACCTGCTTTTTCGTCCGTGACGGGTCTAGAGCACGTGGTTCACTATTAGCTGAGAAGCCATTTTCATGAACAGCTACCAACGGATGAAGGCTGGTTCTACCGGTGAGGCACAATCGTGACGCGCCGCGATTGCCTGAGCTTGCTCGGTGTACCGGCTCTGCCCGCTTTTGGCCAGGGTGTCGCTTCGCGCAACGTCAAGCCGGTTGCCCGCGGTAAACCTTCCGGCCTGCCCTTCCGCGCCCAATTCACCGACATCGGCCGGCAGGCGGGCTTGGCCGCGCCCACCATCTACGGCGGCGTGGACCAGAAGCTCTACATCCTGGAGGTAGTGGGATGCGGCTGCGCGTTTTTCGACTACGACAATGATGGTTGGCTGGACGTCCTGGTCCTGTGCGGCACGCGGCTGGAAGGCGCGCCGGCCGAAGCGACCAACCGCCTGTACAAGAACAACCGCGACGGCACATTCACCGATGTGACCGAAAAGACGGGACTCAAGCGCGCCGGATGGGCTTCGGCTGTCACCATCGGTGACTTCGATAATGACGGGCACGACGATATTTTCATCACCTACTTCGGGCAGAATGTGCTTTATCACAACAACGGGGATGGGACATTCACCGACGTTA
>DATLBY010000094.1:0-10657 GCA_035526665.1 Bryobacteraceae bacterium | reverse complement strand
GGCGATCCAGACTCGTGCTCCATACGCATCACGGCTGACAACGGCGAGACTGTGTCGATGAAGGTGTCGGAATTCTGGGGCTTTTCACGCGGCGCGAGGCCCGCCGCCCGCATGGAATCGCTGCTGTTGGGAGTCGCGGCGGACGGCACGTACTATGCGCGCTTCCCTATGCCGCATCGTACATCGCTGCGCGTGGAGCTGCAGGGAGACGGGCGCGTGTCCGTCCAAACGCGCCATCGCTCCGGCTGGCCGGACAAAGAGCACTTCTATTTCCGCGCGAGTAAGGTCCAGGATACGACGCGGCCGGGCCACGATATAGAGATTCTAAACACGACAGGCCGGGGTCATTATGTGGGGACGATTCTTGAGCTGGCCGACAAAACCATGGAAGGCGATGACCGCTTCTATGTAGACGGCGAAAAGTTTCCTCCCGCCTGGCACGGCACAGGGACAGAAGATTATTTCCGCTGTGGCTGGTATTTTTTCGGTGGTCCGCTGACGCGTCCCCTTTATGGCATGCTCGACACTCAGAAACCCAAGATTGCGTATCGCTTCCATATAGCGGATCGCGTCAACTTTACACGCTCCGCGGTGATCGGGTTTGAGCACGGCGAACACAACGAGTACCTGGGGCCGTACCGCGGTGTCGCCTTCTGGTATTCCGAGCGTCCCCAATAGCAGGAACCCGGCTGATCAGGTTAGCGGACCAAGCGCATTGCGTTTGAAATCGCGTTGCGGCGTCAACCATTCCGCGTAGGCGCTGCCCGGCAGAAACTCATCGTGGCTGCTGCGCAACATCTCTTGCAGACGGGGACGCAGCCGGCTCATCGCCTCCGGCGCATTCCGGCCGTCAAAGAGATTGCGGAGCTGGTAGGGATCGGCGATGTTGTCGTAGAATTCCTCCGATCCGTTCAGCCAATGCACATAGGTGTGTTGCGTGGTCCGGAGGGCGCGCCACTCCGGCCAATCCGTGCCGCTCTCCGGGAAATCCCAATGAGAGACGAAATTCATCATGAGTGCCGCGTCGGGCTCCGGGCCCTTGCGTCCGAGCACCGAACCCGAGAGATCCAGACCATCGGCCAGCCCGGGTTTGGGGAGACGACAAAGAGAGGCCAACGTCGGCAGGTGATCCATGGGCGTGTAGAGGGTATCCCGATTCTGCCCACCAGGGATATGCCTCGGCCAGCGGACGATGAGCGGAACGTCTACTGCTTCGGCGTACGGAACCATTTTGTTGTAGCGGCCGTGGCTGCCCAGCATCTCGCCGTGATCTGAGGTAAATACAACGATGGTGTTATCCGCCAGGCCGGAGTCGTCTAAAAACTTCGTGAGGCGTCCCAGGTTATCGTCGGTGTTGGCGAGCATCGCGAAATAGTACCGCGGATCGCGCCCGGGCGGCTCCACGCGGCCTTTTACGTTCGGCCGCCAGTAGAGATCCTTGGCGACACGTTCGAGGCAGCCGGCGGGAGTCTGCTCGGCGCGCCAAGGCGGATGCGGTGGGTGCGGCGCCACCGTGAGAAAGAACGGCTTCCCGGCGGCGGCGCGGGTTCGCATGAAATCAATCGCCATGTCTGTTTCGGAATCCGTTTCGTAGTGCGGCATGGTCAGCCGCTCCGGCGTATCCCGGTAGTAGAAGGCTTTCGTGAAATTGGAATGGAAGTTATAGGCGGCCCAGTATTGGTAACCGTGCCGCGCCGGGCCGGGCGGTACGAACTCACTTTCAGCAAGTGGCGGAGGCGGGGCGCCGCGCTTCAGAGTACCCGCCAACCTGCCCGCCGAAAGGTGCCATTTACCGATGAAGCCGGTATCGTAGCCGGCCCGCGAAAAGATGTCCGCCATGGATTGCCCGGTGGCCGGGAGATTTACGAAGTTGAGCATGCCACCGCTCAGCGTGGGCCAGCGTCCCGTCTGCAGCATGGCGCGGTACGGCGTGCACAGGGGACACGACGAAAGAGCATTCGTGAAAATTACGCCTTGGGATGCCAGGCGATCGATGTGAGGAGTGGGTACATTTTTGCCACCGTTATAGCCGACCTCCTGCGCGCGTATCTGGTCGGGAAAGACGAAGAGAACATTGGGCGGCTGGACCTGCGGCTGCTGCGCTGCGAGCGCGCCGGCGGCTCCGGCTAGTAGCGAGCGGCGCGTTATCGGGGGGACTCTCATGAGCCGGAAGTCTATCACGGCATGCCGGCGCGCGCGAATACGGAACCTTCATCGACCCGATCTATTTCATTGATGTGTGCCGGGACCGGACAGGGTTCGGCGCCCGGCCGCTAATGGCGGTCGAGGGCTTTGGAAGCTACGCCGGGAGGAGAGGCCGACCGGATCCGCCGCGTCTCCGTCGCACCGGCCGTGGGTTTGGTCGTAACAGCGGGCGCCTGAGCGCATCGGCTCTCGGGAGGGGAGCCCGCTTCGTGGAAATGCTCCCGGCATAAATGCAGCGCCGTATTTACCAGAGCGGGCAGCTTCGCTCCTGCCTTGACCGCTACCCCCACCTGACGGCGCAAATACGCATTCTTTAATCGCAGGAAATGCAAAAATGCATCCTTGCGGATTGTGTCCAGGAAACAGCGCGGCAAAATTGTTGCGCCCAGTCCGCTGCGTACCAGTGTAAGAATGGTGTCCTCGCGGTCCACCTCCATAAAAATCGCCGGTGTGATTCCCGCGGTTGCGAAAAAGTCGTCCAGGCTGGCGCGGGTAGCCGTCGTTTTGTTGTACAGAATGAGAGGCAAACGGCAGAGATCGGCGGGCGAGATCTCGCGCAGGCTCGCCAATGGGCTCTCCCGGTTGGTCACCACCACCATCTCCTCTTCCTCATTAAACAGTGGGCTCACGCGGATCTCGGGATCGTGCACCGGCATGCTGACGATGCCCAGGTCCGCGGCGCCGCTGCGCAAACACTCCAGAACATGCGGCGTGTTGCCGGTCAGCAGGCGGAAATGCAGACCGGGGCAGGCCTCCTGGACACTCCTCACATACGCCGGCAGCCGGTGATTGAGACTCGACACGGCCAAACCGAAGTGCAGTTGGGGAGAGGGCGGCTCTTGAGCGTACAGATCGATCTCAGCGTCTGCAACTGCCTGAAAAATCTTGTCGGTGTGCCGGCACAGCCGCTCGCCTTTTTCGCTGATTTGGATTTTGTTATTAGCGCGGGAGAATAATGGTCCGCCAAGCTCCTTTTCCAGCGCTTTCATGTGATAGCTAACGGCAGATTGCGCTAAGCCCAAATGCGCCGCGGCCTTTGAAAAGCTTCCGGTCTCTACGATCGCTCGAAATATGGAAAGCTGGTGCAGATTCATTGCCGGCTCCGATGCGGGACAGCGTATCACAAACCGGGTTATCGCCACATTCGATAACAGAGATCGAAATGCTTGATTTGACAGTGTGGCAGGTTGGCGATATGACCTAACTGGATGCCTTTCGTAAAACTCCTGGCGGCGTGGGCGGCGGCGATGGTTTGTCCGCTGGCGGCTATAGCCGCCGTGTTATCGCTCCGCATAGTGGACGAGCACGGCAGGACGGCACACGCTCGCGTCCGCATCCTGGATGCCCAGCAGCAAGCGCTTCCCGTCACGGGGCTCTTGCCAGCGCATCCAAACTTTCCCGAATTGGGAGTTATCGTTCCGGGACACGCGCGCATCTCACTGCCGCCGGGCAGCGCCAGCGCCCTGATCGACCGCGGCCCGGAGTACGAACTCGTCGACATGGCACTGGAAAACGGGGAAATGGAGCGGCGCATCCAGCTGAAGCGGGTCGTTGATATGGCCGGCAGGGGCTGGTGGTCTGGAGACTTGCACGTTCACCGGGCCCCCCGTGAGATGGAGGCTTTGCAGCAAGCCAGTGACTTGCATGTGGCTCCCCCGATTACCTGTTTCAATGACACATCGCAAGTACGGTCGTGGCCGGCAAACTGCGAAGACGAACGCCGTTGGGGAGCAGCGCTCTTTGTAGGCGTGCGGTCGCCCATGATGCTGTATCCGAGAAATTCCGAATATCCACCCCCGGGCCGCACCTGGCAGGAGGCGCGGGATCGCGGCGCGTTCATCGACCTGGAAAAAGTGATCTGGTGGGAGTCGCCTGTGATGGCCGCCTTAAATCCGCCCGATACGATCGGAGTTGCCGTCAACCATTTTTTGGAGGACACGATTTCAACGCGCGCCTCCTTGGCGCGGCCGCGCGACGAGACGAAATACTCCGGTACGGAAGGTTTCGGGCGCTACATCCTGGATCTTTACGCGACTTATCTTTCGGCAGGCTTCCGCATTCCTGCTTCGGCAGGCTCGGCCAACGGAGTCGCGAAAAACGCTCTGGGATACAATCGCTCCTACGTTTATTTGGGCCGCAAATTCTCGCTGGAAAGCTGGCTGTCGGGACAGAAGGCCGGGCGAAACTTTGTGACCAATGGTCCTATGCTGTCCTTCACCGCGAATGATCAGGTGCCCGGTTCCGTGCTGCCCGAGGGGAACACCCCTATTAGGATCCGGCTGGAGTGTGAGTCGAGATCACCGCTACAACGGGCTGAGGTGGTGGTAGACGGAGAAGTGGTGGCGACATTTACGCCCGAGCAGGGAAACACTCGTCTCCACGGGGCCGGTTCGGTCCGCGTGAGTAGCGGCGGCTGGATGGTGGCACGCTGTTTCGAGCGGGAGCCGCGTACGCTTCGGTTTGCTCACACCAGCCCCATCTATGTGGGGCCGACGGCGCGGCGCTCACCTCACGCTTTGGCATTTTTGCGGGAATGGGTGGACGCGGAGATTCAGCGAGTCGAGCGCCTCCCCGTGGAGGCGCTTACTCCTCCGCAAAAGGCCGAAGTGCTGAACTTATGCCGCAAGGCCAGGAGGCGTTATGAGTGAGCTCGTTATTTGGAGGTGCTTGACGATGGGAAAATGCATGTATCCATGCTTGGGAGTGTTGCTGTTGATTACTTCGGCGCCATTGCTGGCTCAGTCCAATACGGCGACCATCCTCGGGACGGTAACGGACAACACGGGCGCGGTGCTTCCAGGCGCGACAGTTTCTGCCGTCAATGTAGCAACGCAAGTGGCTAAGACGACCGCGAGCGGCCCCAACGGAGAGTTTGAAATTCCGCTGCTTAGCGTGGGCGAGTATGCCGTGTCGGCGGAACTCTCGAAATTCAAGCGCTCCGTGCGGACGGGAATCCTGCTGGATGCCGGGCAGAAGGCGAAGTTGGATTTCAGTCTGCACATCGGCGACGTCAGCGATCACATTACCGTGGAGGCGGCGGCTTCGCTGCTGGCCACTCAGACTCCGGAACGCGGCGTGGTGATCGGCTCCGGGCAAGTGGATAACCTGCCGCTGAACGGCCGGAACTTTTCACAATTGATCTCGCTTGAACCGGGCGTGGTGGTCGGCGGTCAAATCAACGGCGCCATTACATTCAATGGCCTGCCGTATCAAGGCGTGACGATTAATGTAGACGGCACCGACGCCGCGAATCCCGATCGTCCCACCACCAGCAACTTCGGCGGCCAGACGCGCATGAACATCATCAGCCAGGATTTTATCCAGGAGTTCAAGACCACGCAAGGCGTCTTCTCCGCCGAAACCGGGCGCGCCAGCGCAGGAAGCGTAAACGTGATCACTAAATCCGGTTCCAATCAATTTCATGGCGGTGTGTTTGAATTTGTCCGCAATGACAGATTCGATGCGCGCACCTTTTTCGCGCGGACCAAGGACAAACTCCGTCTGAACCAGTTCGGGGCGACACTGGGAGGACGCATCCTCCGCGATAAGCTCTTTTTCTTTGGTGGCTGGGAAGGCGCGCGCGAAGTCCGCGGACAGCAGCTTACCGGGACCGTGCCCACAGCGCTGCTACGCGACATGATGCTGAGCGCCAACCCGGCCTATTCCCCGATCCTGACTTTGATGCCCGCGGTGACCGAGCCTATCGCGAACGACCCCTACCGCGGCATCCACCGCCGCAGCGACGTGCGGAGCGGCCGCGAGAACGTGTACATGGGCCGGCTCGATTACGCGCCCGGCTCGCGGGACAACCTTTTTGCACGGTATACCATTCTGAATGCGTTTGTAGTACAGCCGGACCTCTCTCCCGTCAACGGGCTAACCTATCCCAGCCAGGATCAAACCGCCACCCTCTCGTGGTCGCGCACTCTGACGCCGCAGTCCGTCAATGAGGTCCGGTTCGGCTTTAACAAACAGGACCTACCTCGCACCTACGCCTCGTTCGCTCCCTTTGCCACCGGGCAGTTGAGCGGATTTATCTCCACCACTACAATGAAATTCCTGCGTGCGAACGGCGGGAGTTTCACGCTGCTGGACAATTTTTCCCACACCATGGGCAGGCACTCGCTCAAAACAGGTTTCGAAGTTCGCCGCTTTCACTACGGACGATCCAACTATCAGAACCCGATCTATTTCATGGACACCTTGAGCGATCTCCTGAACAGCAGTCCGCGGAGCATCAACGTGAACACATTGTTTCTACCGGTCACGCGGATGCAAACTACCGAGACTGGTTTGTACGTGCAAGATGATATACGCGCGACATCGCATTTGACCCTAAATCTTGGATTGCGCTGGGAATACTACACGCCACCGACGGAGAGTAACGGGAATCTCTATAACGTTGTCGAGAGTCCTTACGGGCCCTTTCGGAAAAAGGGCGATCCGCTATGGGACAGGGATCTGAATAACTTCGGACCAAGGCTGGGGCTTGCCTGGGAAATGTTTGGGAGCCGCAAGGATGTGCTGAGGGCGGGCGCTGGGGTATTTTACTCGGAAAACATGTTGCGCAACGTTTCCAATCTAACGCAGCCGCCCCAGACACCCGGGTTTTTATTGATTGATCGGGCCGACACTCCCAATTTGAAATATCCTTTTGATGTCGCCACGCTGGACACCTCAAAGTTGGTGGCGCCGCTGAGCCGGCTGCTCTCGGATCCGAAACACCGGACCACCTACAGCGAGCAGTGGACCCTCGATTACCAGCGGGAACTGCTGCCCGATCTAGTCGCCACAGTCGGCTATGTCGGCAATCGGGGCCTCAAACTACTGCAGCTACAGTTTCTAAACCAGGTAGGCGCGGATGGCCGGCGGCCGGTTCCCACGGTGGGGCAGATCCGCTACGAAGCTAACAACGGCTCATCGGTTTACCACGCTCTGCAAACATCCCTGCGCAAGCGATTCAGCCATGGCTTCCTGCTAAACGCCCATTACACGTACGGCAAGTCGCTGACCTATGGCGGATCGGAAGAGGGCATTAACGACATCCAGGATCCGAACAACATTCGCGGCTCCCGCTCACGGACCACCCTCAGCCTGACGCATGTTCTTTCAATCAACTACGGTTGGGATCTTCCGCTCCAGCGCCTGCTTGCCACCGCGCATCCTATCGGCCGGGCGCTTGTGAATGGCTGGCGTCTTAACGGCATTACCAACATCCGCAGCGGCTTTCCGTTGAATATGGATGCCGGCAAGGACAACTTTGGAAGCGGTCAGAACCTGGGGCAGCGGCCGAATTATGTCGGGGGAGATATCCGCGCCGGGACAGACGATTACCGTACTTCAAATTTGCATAACTACATCAATCGCGCGGCCTTCGCGCCCAACGGGAAAGGGGAGTATGGGAATGTAGGCGGTTACGTACTTACCGGGCCGGGGAACCAGACGTTTGATTTCTCGCTGTTTAAGAACACCGTCATCCGCGAGCGCACCACTCTCCAGTTCCGCACCGAACTGTTCAACCTATTCAATCATGCAAATTTCAGCAATCCGAGCACGAACCTGAATTCCAGCACGTTCGGGCGCATCACTGGAACGGGGCCGGCGCGTGAAATTCAATTTGGACTGAAAATTCTCTTCTAAAAAATGCCGAATCGACGCGAATTTTTCGGGGCTTGCGTGTGGGGGGTGGCGGCGCACGCCTCAGCCCTGCCTGGCGTCTCCCAGACTGCAGGGATACAACAGGTAGAACACATCAAGATGCATGGTGACCGCACCACCTACTGCGGTCACCCGCGCCAGGGCGGCATCTTCAATTTTGGCAACAACGAAATTGCCGTGCTGCACAATCACGCTCCTTGCGCCTATGAGAAGCGGGCGGATATCCAGCATGATTACGGCGGCTATCATAGCCGGTCCAGCGTCTTGCTGCAGCGGTCGCTGGACGGCGGACGGACCTGGCCGGGTAAGGAGGAGGTTGAGGTCTGGAACGAAGCGGCTCCGGTGGAGGATCGCCGCAAGTTCCTTTTATCGGCATTCACCTCGCCGCGGGAAACCATCGACCTCAGTACGCCGCAAGCTGCCGTGATGTTTCCGCGCACGTTTTTGGGCCCGATCCGCTACGGCGCCTATGAAATGATCTCGTTCGCGCTGCGGTCGCAGGATAAAGGCCGCACCTGGGAAAAAGTTCCGACGCTATTGACTCCGCCGCCGGGCTGTTACAGCGCCACGCCTGACAACACTCCGATTGTGCGCCTGCCGGATAACACTTATCTCTTTCCGATGCGCACCTTCGGCGGCCGCGACGGCGTCGACCTGTATGGCTCTTCGGATAACGGACTGTCGTGGCAGTACCGGACGCATATTTGCGAACCGCACGATTACCCGGCCCTGGTTCTACTGCGAAGCGGCCGCCTGCAATGCTACAACTATCCGCTGGGAATGTGTTACTCCGATGATGGCGGCAAGACCTGGAGCAAACGGAAACTGATTGCGCCGCCGGGACCGTCGCCGTGGTTGCCGCAGGATCCATTCTATGGAGACGAGTTGTCGCACCGGTCGCCTACCCCGCTGGTACTGCGCGACGGCCGCATCGTGGTGCTGTTCGCCCGGCGGATCTCGGCGCGGCGCGGCATGGGCCTGATCGTGAGCGAAGACGGAGGAAAGAGCTGGGGACGGGACATTATTCTGCGGGATGACGCCAGCGTCTTTCAAAGGACAAAAGTGCGGGGAGTAAGCACCGAGTATTCCGACATTGGGTACCCGGTGGCGACGGAACTGGACGACGGCCAGATTTTTGCGTCCTACTATTTCATGGTGAACGACGGGACAAATTTCGGCGGGTCACGTTTTCTCGCAGGCAGCTCCTTCAAGCTAAGTTAAAAAATTCATGCGCATAGCAAACGCCGTCTATGACGGCGATCGAAAACTTGCCGCCGCCAAAACTGGCGGCCCCTGGCTGGATATTACTCACGTTGCGGGATCGGTACAATGCCTGCTGGACAGCGGCCAGTTCAGTCCCGAGCTGATTGCCGGAGTGGATGGACCCCCGCTTGACCCGGCGAAGCTGCGATTCCAGGCGCCGTTCCAGCGCCCCGGACAGATCATCGCCCTGGCGCGCAACTACACAGCGCATGCGCAAGAGAGTACCTTGCCGGTTCCCAATGAGCCGATTTTCTTTAGCAAATCTAATACATCGGTAATCGGTCCGGAGGAGCCGGTGGTGCTTCCGCCCAACCTGGGACGGATCGAGCCGGAGATTGAACTGGCAATCGTGATCGCTAAAAAAGCGCTGCACGTGCCGGCATCGGCAGCATCCGAATTCATCGCCGGTTACACCATTCTGAACGATGTGAGCGCGCAGGAACTGCAGAGCCGTGAGATCCGGGAAGGTTACCCGCTCTTCCGCTGTAAGAGTCTGCCCACGTTTACGCCCATGGGTCCCTACATCGTCACCGTCGATGAAGCCGGGATAGAACCGGCGCTCGGCATGACCCTGCGGGTGAATGGCACGGCACGCGTGACTACAAATACCAGCGGGCTCACATTTGGTGTCGCCCGGCTGATTGAATTCATCAGCGGATACGTGGCACTGTATCCCGGCGACATTATCACCACCGGATGCCCCAAAGCGGCCGGCGCCATCTGTCCAGGCGACCTGCTGGAACTGGAGATCGAACGGCTGGGTGTGCTGCGGAACCCCGTTGTGGCGGGAACGGAGCCCTGTCCCGCATGAAGCCAGTTCGCATTGCCTGCATCGGTTGCGGATTTATCGGCAGGCGGCACATGGAAAATGCTGCGCACATGGAAGGCATTGAGATCGGAGCTTTTGCCGATTTGAACTTGCCTGCCGCCGAGGCCCTGCAGAAGGAGTTCGGACGCGGGTACGCGACCAGCGATCCCAAGACGGTGCTGGCCGATCCTGATATTGACGCGGTGGTCATCGCCACCCACCATGACTCTCATACGCCGCTGGCCTTGCAGGCCGCTGCCGCGCGGAAAGACATCCTGATGGAAAAGCCGCTCGCGCTGAACGTGGAGGAGTGCCGTTCCATCGCCCAGGCGGTGCGCGCGGCCGGTATCGCATTTACCATGAACTTCAAGTTCCGCTTCGCCCCGGCCGTGATGCGCGCGCGAGAGATGGTCTCCTCGCCCGTGGTGACGCACGGCCAGCTTGCAATGGAGCGGATGCCGGACGACAGTTGGGTGCGCGACCCGGTTCGCGGGGGCGGCCTGATTCTGGCAACTGCATGTCACGTGCTGGATATGATCTGCTGGCTGAATCAATCCGAGCCGGTCCGGGTGTATGCCGAGGCTGGCCGGGGCGCCGACGCCGTGGTGGCGACCGTCCGCTTCGCTAATAGCTCGGTGGCCAGTCTGCTGCTGGCCGACTGCGGCGAAGATTCGCATTCGGGTAAATGGCTGCACGAGATCTTCGATGGGGAGCGGTCTGCCG
>DATLBY010000093.1:0-7227 GCA_035526665.1 Bryobacteraceae bacterium | reverse complement strand
GAGCGGCTGGAGCTTGGGAGGCCAGTCACCTACATCGACGCTACAAACCTGAGGAAGAGCGAGCGGCGCCCGTATATCAAGATCGGAGAACTGTACAATTGCGACGTCGAGGCGCTTTTCTTCGACGTGCAGTTGGAAGTCTGCCGGGAACGCAACTGCAAACGCTCGCGCGTGGTCCCGGAGGCCGCCATGGACCTTCTGGCCGCACGGCTTACTCCGCCTTCGCTTGCCGAGGGATTTGCGCGGGTTTTTCTTGCCACAGACGTTGTGCTAACCCCCAGAGAAGAGCCGGCAGGAGGATCAGATACCCGGTCCAGGTAGCCAGCGTGCGGACAGGTATCCCCTCATCGGCCAAAACCCCGGCGCTATAGCTGACGGCGGAAAGAATCAGCATGCTCATCGCGTATTCTGCGGAGAACACGCGTCCCCGGAACCGATCCTCGGTCTGCTCCTGAAGCAGCGTGGTCGAGAATACCCAGGCCATGGCTCCACCGGAATGCGCAAAAACAACAGCGGCGCAGGCAAAAAGTAGGGTTGAAGAGAGACCCAGCGCGAGATAACCGACCGATCCAATCAGGAAGGCAAACAGAATTGCGAGCCGGAATCGGCCCGGATCATGGCCGGTCCAACGGCTGGCCACCAGCGGCCCCAGCAGCGCGCCAATGCCCCGGCAACCCATCAGCAGACTCATTCCGAGCATCCCGCTGGACCGCGGATCGAGGCCCCGTACAGTGACCGGAAAAATGTTCTTTCCAAAGATAGGCAACAGGACCCAATTACTTCCCATCGTGGAGAGGCCGCACTTCACGAACATGGTGGCCAGCATCCTGGGATCCTTCTTTACGTAGCGCAGCCCCTCCAGCATGGGGGAGAAATCCACCATCTCCCGCGCCTTCATGGGAGGCATGTCCGCGAGGTGCGGCTCCTCAAACCGCATCTGGCGGATCAGCAGCGCCGACGCGACAAAGGAGAGTGAATTAATAATGAAGACAGCATTGCGCCCGAAAAAGGCTGCTAGGACGCCGCCCAGAGCCGAGCCGATGGCGAGGGTAAACGACCACGTGGTTGAGGCAAGTCCGTTGGCTACGAGACGTTCGCGATTTTCGCTGGTGATATTCGGGATCACGGCGGTATGCGCGGGTTCAAACAAGGCCCAGAACACCGTCTCGAGAAACAGAAGAACGTAGAGCAGCCAGAGCAGCTCACGGGTCTGGGCAAACAACATGCAGAACGTAGTGACGGCGCGGGACCAGTCGGCGATCAGCATCACCTGCCGGCGGCTGATGCGATCGTTGAGCATTCCGGCGGTGGGCGCCGCAAAAAACTGGGGGAGGACCTGAAGCACGAAGGCAAACGACATCGACTTGGCGCTGCCCGTGAGGTCGAGAATCAAGCTGTAAATCGCGACCGCATACAGCCAATCGCCGATTTCGCTGACGATCTGGGCAAACCAGAGGAGGCGGAAATTCCGATTTGTCTGGAGAAGCCGCCAGTACGCGGAGAGATTTACTGGCGATTCCGGCATTTCAGCTTCGTGTGTAAAGACCCATCCTGGATTTCACCAGCTCCACGGTAGCGTTCGCGACCGGAGTGACCCTCTCGGCGCCGTCCCGCAGGACGTCGTCCAGGTAACCGGGCTCCGACACGATTTCGCGATAGCGGCGCTGCATCGGTTCAATCCGGCTGACGACCATCTCGGCCACCTGCTTCTTCAGGTCGCCGTAGCGCATGCCGGCGAAATGCGCCGTCATCTGCTCCTGTGTCCAGTCGCTAAACGCCTGAAAGATGCTCAGCAGATTGGCTACGCCCGGCCCCATGCCGTCAAAATCGACCGCCGGGTTGGAATCGGTGGTGGCCCGCATAATCTTTTTGCGAATCTGATCGGAGGTATCCAGAAGGCCGATCGCGTGACCGGAGCCTGCGTCGGATTTGCTCATCTTTTTTTCCGGATCGTCGAGCCCCATCACGCGCGCTCCGACCCTGGGCAGGCGCGTGGCAGGCATCACGAAGGTCTCACCGTAAAGTGAGTTGAAGCGCTGCGCGATGTCCCGCGCCAGCTCCAGATGCTGCGACTGATCGTCCCCGACGGGCACGATGGCTGCCTGGTAGAGAAGGATGTCGGCGGCCATCAGCACCGGATACTGCAGCAGCCCGTCGCCCACCGTATCCTGCGCGCCCGACTTGGCCTTGAACTGCGTCATTCGGTAAAGCCAGCCGATCGGCGTGACACATGTCAGCATCCAGGCCAGCTCCGTATGAGCCGGCACCGAGGACTGAACGACAATAGAGGAGTGCTTCGGGTCGATGCCCGCCGCCAGAAAGAGGGCTGCAATTTCGCGGATCTTGGTCCGCAGCTCGCCGGGCTCCTGATACACGGTGATAGCGTGCAGGTCGACGATGCAGAAAATGCTCTCGTAATCGTACTGGATGTTGACCCAATTCTTCAGGGCTCCCAGATAGTTTCCGATATGCAAGTTGCCGGTTGGTTGGATGCCGGATAGGACTCGTGCTTTCATTCTATGGAAGAGACAATTAACAATCGTAGCGTGACGATGAATAGAGAACCAAATGAGGTCGTGATCGAGAAGCTGGTGTATGGGGGGGATGGCCTCGGGCGGCTGAATGGAAGGGTGCTTTTGACCCCGTATGTGCTGCCTGGTGAGCGCGTTGCGGTGGCCGAGGCGCGAGGCTCGGCCGTGCACGTGAAGCTATCGCGCGTGATTGAGCCATCACCTGACCGGATCCAGGCGGATTGTCCTTATTTTGCCCGCTGCGGTGGCTGCCATTACCAGCACACCCATTACGACAACCAGCGGGAGCAGAAGGTTTCCATTCTTCGGGAAGTGCTGCGGCGGGTAGGCAAGTTGGATGCTCCCGAGAGGATAGAAGTGATCGCGGGGGCGCCTTGGCAGTACCGAAACCGGAGCCAGTTTCATTACCAGCAAGGACAGTTTGGTTACCTCGAAGCCGGCTCTCACAAGTTATGCGCCATCGAGTTCTGCCCCATCTCCTCGCCTCAGGTGAACGCAGCCCTGACCGCGCTGCGGGAAATGGCCAAAGAGCGCCGCTTTCCGAATTTCCTGAAAACCGTCGAGGTATTCACAAACGAGACGGATACACAGCTCAATGTCCTGGAGTCCACGCAGCCGGTGGCACGCCACTTTTTCGACTGGTGCGCGGAGCGCATCCCAGGAATGGTGCCCGGGCCGCTGACTTACGCGACCGTAGCAGGAAAGTTCCGGGTGAGCGGGAAATCGTTTTTCCAGGTAAATCGCTTCCTGGTGGACGCACTGGTGGAGGAGGCGCTATTTCAGGCGGAAGGGAGCACCGCGGTGGATCTGTATGCGGGCGTCGGGCTGTTCTCCATTCCCCTCGCCCGCAGATTCCAAGCCGTTAGCGCGGTGGAATCCAGCGCGAGCGCCGTGGCCGATCTGACCCACAATATGGAGACAGCCGGCGTGACAATACGCGCGGAGAGGATGTCCGCCGATCCATTCTTAAGTACGTTGACAGAGGCTCCCGATTTCGTTCTCGCGGATCCGCCGAGAACCGGTCTGGGGAAACAGGCCGTAAAGAATCTGGTGCGGCTTCAGCCCAAGCGATTGACGATTGTGGCGTGCGATCCGGCTACTCTGGCGCGGGATTTGAATCCCCTGCTGGCGGCGGGCTACCGGATTTCGCGGCTGACCATGGCCGACCTGTTTCCACAGACGTTTCACATCGAGACGGTGGTGCACCTCCAGCTCTAGGGCTTCTGCGGGGCGAGCCCTTCGGTGCTGCCCAATCCTTTTGACAGCCAGCCGGGAACCCAGCGGAACACGTTTCCCGTAAGACTGCCTACGAAGATTTCGCCTGTCGGGCTGGCGTGGATCCAGTGTCCGGGGCTCTCCATGGCCCCCAGAATCTTGCCGCTGGCCAAATCGATTCGCATGATGCGTCCCGCCAGCGTATCGTAGGTAAGATTCTCGATGTTATCGCGGTGAGTGATCACCCACATCTCGTCTTTGGGAGTGATAAAAATATTCTGCGTGGCGCCCAGGTGATTCCATTGCCGCAGAAACTTTCCCTTGGCATCGAAAATCTGAATGCGATTGTTTTCACGATCACTTACGTAAACGTTCTGCTTAGAGTCCACGGCGATCGAATGAGGAGTATTAAACTCGGAGGGTCCAGTTCCTTTTTTGCCCCATGTAAGCAGATAGCGGCCCTCGCGTGAAAATTTAACGACGCGGGAATTGCCGTACCCGTCGGAAACATAGAAATCTCCCGATGGCGTAAATGCGATGTCCGTGGGCCGGTTGAACGTCTTTTCATCCGTGCCCAGCTTGCCCTTGACGCCCAGCGTAAGCAGAAGCTTGCCTTCCGGCGTAAACTTCATTACCTGGTGGTCGCCGTTGTCGGTTACCCACACGTATCCTTCTGAATCGACGCGCATTCCGTGAGGATTTCCGAAGAGTCCTTTGCCCCACGAGCGGAGGTAATTGCCTTTTGCATCGAAGACGACGATGGGATCAGCCTTCAGGCCTCGCTGGAAGACGAAAACCTCACCGGCGCGATTCACCGCCACGGCAGAAACCCGGCCGAACTTCCAGCCGGCGGGCATCGTATCCGGCTCCTCACCGAAGCGGATGTTGACGCGATACTTCATCAAACCGCCTTCGTGCGGGTACCAGCCTTGTTCGGCGGAGAGGGCGACAGACGTCCACAAGCAGGCAGCAAGCAGCGACTTCTTCGTTTTCATCCTTTCGATGATATAGAAGATTCGAGAAAAAAGGTGGGCTACTTACGCAGCCCGAGACCTTCAAGAATTCCACGCCACTTGCGGATAATCAGCTCAACGAGATTCAAGCCAATCGCAAGAGCCAGCAGCCCGGGCCACAACTGCAGGGTGCTATTGATGGAGCGGCCTCCGTTGTCCAGCACCTGTTTGGCAGAGGGGGAATAGCGTCCTCCAGTGAAGGCAGAGACGCTGCGCAGCAGGGCCTCATTTGACCCGTATTCGCTCAGCTCCTCCTCCTGCCTGTATAGACCAGTCTCGGGGAACAGACGGGTGTCGCCCGCAGGGGTGATCCGGAAGAGTCCCTGCCGGTTGCCGATCGGAATCTGTCCGCGAAAGGCGCCACTGGAGATTTTTTTCAACGGCACCGGTTTACGGAATCCATCTGGCCCGAAGACATACACATCAGGAATCTTCGCGGGCTCCGGCACGTTGGGCGCGAGCCGGTAATCCACCAGCATATTGCCGGTAGCGCTATCGTAGGCGGCGGTCGCCTCGCCCGACTGGGTGTGCGGCAAAAGGTCACGCAAGATGTTCATCCACAGCTTGTCGAAACCGTTCCAGGAGATCCATTTCTCCGCCCAGCGGCTTTTGGCGTCGGAAGTAAACACGGCAGATCGTCCAAGACCGAATTGCCACGATACGAACAGCGGATCCGTCTTATCGACCGTCAAGATGGTGTCGGCCGAGGGCTTCGACACGAACTTGACATAGCCGCGGAGGGACGGCGCCGTCTCCATCGGCACACCATTGAGAACTTCCGACTTCATGGCCACCGCCGGGACAATCGCTTTCTCGACTGCAGTGGAGCCAGTGTGCTCCATTACGTCCTTTAACAGGATCTGTTCCAAACCGGAGGGATCCACCAGGAAGTACGATTTGCCCTTGGCGGAGGCAGCGACCTTTTCCAGGTACGCACGGTTGACATCCTGGCCGAGGCCCACCGTAGAGATGGTTACTTTTTGTGCGGCAGCCTCTTTGGAAAGCGCCATGCTATCGCCTTCCTCGGAGATGCCGTCAGTGAGCAGAACAATGTGCTTATAGGTGGCGGTGGTCGGCAAGATTTTACGGTAGGCCTCCGAGAGAGCAGGGGCGATTTGCGTTCCGCCGTCGGGAGTAATACCGGCAATCAAACGCTTGATGGTATTGCGATCGTCGGCACGCCGGATCGGCACAGCCCACTGGAAAGAGTTATCGAAAATGAGCACCCCAACCGAGTCCGCCGGGCGAAGATTTTCGATGACACCGATGGCGGCCAGACGAGCCAACTCCATCTTGCGTCCCTCCATGGAAGAGGACTTGTCGATGATCAGCACCACCGTGGTGCCTTCGGGCGACCTCGGAGGGGCAAGTTTCGCCGGCAATGCTCTATCCAGGCCGTCTTCCGCCTTTTTGTTTTCGGCGTAGACATTGCGCTCGCCGCCGATCACGAGCAATCCGCCGCCCTGCCTGACGTATTCCTCGAGTGCGGTCTTTCTGGCTGCCGGAATGCCTTCCAAATCCCAATTGTTGAAAACCACCAGCTGGTAGTCGGCGGGATTGCCCTGCGAGGCATCGGACGAGCGCTGGATATCGAACTGCCCTGCCCTGGCGATGTCCAGCAGGTGCCCTTCGGTGCCGGCCGGATCCTGTGAGACGTACAGCAGGCGCGGCTGCCGCAACGTGATCGCCTGCTCGAAACGGACCTCGCCTGAGCCCTTGCTTCGAACGATACCCGAAAGATCCACGGCGCCCGCCACGTTCAGGCTGGCATGCACGCGGATGGGATTTTCACCCGCTTTAAGCGTCACCGGGCTATTCCCGATAATTTTTCCTTCCGCCATCAGTTCGACGGAGGCGGATTCGGCCCGAGGCGCGCTGATGACGATGTCGATGGGAAACTTCTCGCCGGTGAAGGCCACCGCCGGCAGGCTCACGGAGTCCACTCGCAGATTGGGACGCGGCCGCCCTATCATCGGGACCGTGTCGATAGGGACATGCAACTCCCGCGCGAGCCAGGAAGCGCGTGCGATGCTGCCGTGATTCTCGTTACCGTCGGAGATCAGCACCACGCGCGGCACCATGCCGGTAGGCAGAGCCGCAACCGCTTCCCGCAGCGCAGCCTCAATATCCGTGCCCCGGCCGCTCTCACCAGCGGTCGTTTTCAATGTCCAACTCTTGCCCGCCTCGCCCAGAGCCGTGGAACGAACGGCGCGGGCGAACGGGACGACTCGCGTCCAGTTACGCCCTCTTCCCTGCTCCACGGCACTCACGAACCGGGAGGCGCGCTGTAAGTCTTCCGGTGGGATGCTGGCGGACGTGTCCACCAGGAGGACGGCGGCCACTTTGGTTTCCGGAACCGCCAAACGCGGCTCGGCCAAGGCGATCAGAATGGCAGTGAGCGCCAGTCCCTTCAGCAGCGTTCCCAGCCGCGATTCCCCGCGCCGGTACTGAATCACAATCCAGAGAAC
>DATLBY010000092.1:0-4553 GCA_035526665.1 Bryobacteraceae bacterium | reverse complement strand
AAGCTGCAGCAGGAGGGTAAGGCTGTCCCGGAGGAGCTCCAGGCGCGGATCGACCGCACTCGCGCCGATTACGATCGCTGGCTGGATGCGAAGTATGCCGCTGCCCGCGGCCATGTGGATGCGCTGATCGATCCGCTGGTCACTCGAAGAGTATTGACCGCGGCGCTGGAAGTGAGCTTGTTTCGAACCGCGGGAGAACACCTGGTATTGGAAACTCTATGAGAGGCGCCGCGGCTGCTGGGTTACGATTGTTACCGCTATGATCCGTATCGCGAACGGGCAGGGCTTTTGGGGTGATTGGTTAGAAGCCCCGGTCCGATTGGTAGAGCAGGGCCCGATCGACTACCTGATTCTCGACTACCTTGCCGAGATCACGATGTCGATCCTGCAGAAGCAGAAGCTGGCCGATCCCGCACTCGGCTATGCCAGAGATTTTCCCCCGCTGGCCGCGCGCGTGGCGAAACTGCTGCGCGATCGCAACATCAAAATTATCGCCAATGCGGGCGGTGTCAACCCACTGGCCTGCGCTCGGGAGGTCCGCCGGCTGGCGCCGGGGCTACGGGTGGCGGTGGTGACCGGGGACGATATTTACACTTCCATCGATGACATGCTGGCCCGCGGTATTCCGATGAGGAACATGGAGACCGGCGAGGGCCTGGAGTCTGTACGCTCCCGGATTTTGAGCGCCAATGCCTACATCGGCGCATTCCCGCTGGCTGAAGCTCTCGCCACGGGGGCGGACGTGGTGATTGCCGGACGGTGTACCGACACCGCGCTCGCTCTGGCGCCGATGATCGAACATTTCGGCTGGAGTCCGGAGCAGTGGAACCTGATGGCTTCCGGTACAATTGCGGGACATATCGTGGAGTGTGGGGCGCAATGTACCGGCGGAAATTGCCAGGTGGACTGGCAGAGCATTCCCGATATGGCCAACATCGGATACCCCATCATTGAAGCCGAGCCGGATGGCACGTTCGTGATTACAAAACATCCCTGCAGCGGGGGACGGGTCCATAGCGATGTAGTGAAGGAGCAGCTTCTCTACGAGTTGGGCGATCCGAGGAACTACATCACGCCCGACTGCGTCGCTGATTTCACCAGTATTCAGCTGGATGACGTGGGACGGGACCGGGTCCGGGTCTCTGGAATTCGCGGCGGCCCCCGAACGGATATGTTGAAGGTGTCTATCAGCTATGCGGATGGCTGGAAGGCGATTGGGAGCCTGGTTTACAGCTATCCCGATGCCGTTGCCAAGGCGCAGGCCGCCGATCGTATCGTGCGTGCGCGGCTGACGCAGCTCGGTCTCACTTTTGACGACCTGCATTCGGAACTGGTCGGATACAACGCCTGTCACGGGCCGGCCGCTCCAGTATGCGAGGAGCCGCCCGAGGTGCAGCTTCGCATCGGAGTTCGCGGCGCGGATAAGCATGCCGTGGACCGGTTTACGCGGGAGTTGATTCCCCTTGTCTTGAATGGTCCTCCGACGGCGACAGGTTTTGGCGACGGCAAACCACCGGTTCGTGAAGTGGTGGCCTATTGGCCCGCACTCGTCCCGCGATCGGAAATCCGCACCCGGGTGGAGGTGGTGGATTGAAAATTTCGCTTTCACGCATTGCTCATGGCAGATCCGGCGATAAAGGCGATACCTCCAACGTCGGCATTATCGCTTTTCATCAGCGGCACTACCCGATCCTGGTTAGGGAAGTAACGGCGGCCCGCGTGCGGCAGCACTTCGGCGGGTTAGTAAAGGGAAAAGTAGATCGATACGAACTGCCGAATCTAGGGGCGCTGAATTTTCTTATGTACGAAGCGCTGGGCGGCGGCGGCACGCTCTCGCTACGCCTGGATGCGCAGGGGAAGACCTTGAGTGCCGCATTGCTTCGCATGGAGATTGACGTGGATGAACGAGAGCTTACTGATTAATCGCGAAGACCGGGTCCTGCGCCTGACGCTCAACCGCGCGGAGAAGAGAAATGCGCTCAGCAATTCGCTTTGCCTGGCGATCGTCAATGCGGTGGAGGCGGCCGAGCGGGATCCGGCGATTGGAGCCCTGCTGATTGATGCCCGAGGTCCTGTATTTTGCGCTGGAATGGACCTGGACGAGGCTCTCGCCGCCGCCGCGGCGGAAAAAACGGCGATCCACGAGAGGCTCTTCACACTCGGCGCGAGAATAAAAAAACCGATCGTAGCGTCGGTGCAGGGACCCGCACTGGGTGGAGGGCTGGGGCTGGTGGTCAACGCACATGTCGTGGTTGCCGCCCAGGGCAGCAGCTTCGGACTCACTGAGATTCGCATCGCGATGTGGCCTTACGTCATCTTTCGCGCGATGCAATCCGCCATAGGCCACCGGCGTGCCGTGGAACTCGCGCTGACGGGCCGTATCTTCACGGTCAATGACGCCTTAAATTGGGGCATTGTCCAGGAAGTCGCGCCGGCGTTTGAATTGGATGACCGCGCGGCTGCGATTGCTACTCAACTGTCCGTAAGCAGTCCCGAGACTATCCGGAATGGACTTGAGTTCGCCCAGCAAAGCAAGGGGCTAGCGGAGGACGAGGCGCTCCGGCTGGCGGCTGAGGCGCGCGCACCGGCCTTTGCGAGCGCCGATTTCCGGGAAGGCGTCCTCGCTTTCCGGGAGAAGCGCCGTCCCGACTGGCCGTCACTGAGATAACGCCGCTTGCGCTAGCTTTTTCCATTTCGCCAGCTGCCTGCGGCGATGCGAGGGCGCCGTGCTGGCCGCCTCGATACACGCCTCGTAAGCGGTCTTTGCTTCGGCTATACGGCCCAAGTGCCGGAGGGCTTCCCCGTAGTAATACTGACCTTCCGGATCATACGGCCGCTTCTCGATGTAGGGCTCCAGGGACTGGCGGGCGATGTCGTATCTGCCCAGCTGCAGTTGCACGCCGCCGTAATCGCGCAGCACTTCATGGGAGCTGTGGCGGACGTCGAGCCTGGCGGATACCTGGAAATGACGGATCGCGTCATCCAGACGGCCTTGCTCGCGCGCGATACGGCCGAGTTGCAGGTGCGCTTCCGTTTCAGCCGGATCAATCGCGATGGCGCGCTCGAAGCGTTCGATAGCCTGATCGAACTGATGTCTTTGCTGGTAGATGAGCCCGAGTTGCGTATGAGCGTCGGCATCTCTCGGGTTGACGGTCGCCGCTTCTAGATTTTTCCGGAAATTTTGCCGGGACCGCAAACCTTTGCCCAACGACTCAACATCCCCGCTAAAGTAGCGGTACGCGTAAAAAAGAAAGAACGGCGACAAGAGATAGCCCGTAACATGGCGGAACTGCCCATATAAAGCTAGAGTGCCCGCTGCAATCGCGAGCGAGAGCACCGTAATTCCCGCAGCCTGCCACCAGCTGACGCTGAAGATCACCCGGAGCGCACAGACGGCAAGGCCGGCAAAATAAATGAGGCCGGCAAGATAAAACACGGGCGATAGCCGAACCAGGAAAATGGCCGGAATGTGCGCCGCCGTCCAAGCCATGAAGGTACAAGCCAGCAGCGGCGCGAAATCGCGAAACAGAGCCTGTTCAAAGGCCGTGCCGGTACTCAGGCGCGTTACCAGAAAAATGCATGCCGGGACGAACGCGACGGCGCCAAGTACTATGGGCGTAATGGGAGAGAGGAACGGGAGCGGCCGGTACAGGAAATACGAGACGAGGAATGCCAGTGCAGCGGAAAATAGGCAGCTCCCCAGGTCCAGGATGCCGCTCATCGCGCGCAATGGCCGCGAATACAGCTGTAACAACAGCCTCATGTGATCGGCAGGCATCGAATGGATTTGTTTAATGATAAGCTACATTTTCCATGAGATACTTCCTGCTGATTGTTGTTGCCGCGTTCCAGTCGACCGGGCAGGTGCTTACTCCCGGCGGTTCGGGAGTCTCCATGGGCCACCTGCATTTCACGGTTCTGGATCCGGCGGTCCATCAGAGGTTCTGGGTAGCCACATTCGGCGTTCCGACGCTCCAGCTGGGCGACAACTTGGGCGTAAAGTTACCCGGGGCCATCCTGCTGTTCAAGGCAGGCAATCCCAGCGGCGGCTCAGTGGGATCCATCGTCAATCACGTCGGCGTGCTGGTGCCCAATCTAATCGACGCGGTGGCCAAATGCAAGACGAATGGCGGAACAATTGAGAGCCAAAACGCGCTGCAGTCCATGGTAATGCTTCCCGATGGTATCAAGCTGGAGCTTACCCAAGACGCTGCGCTAAAAACCTCCGTGGCCAACCATCACATTCACTTCTACGATGCGGATGTGGAGGAGACGCGCGCCTGGTACGTAAAGATGTTCGGCGCCAAGCCGGGCCGGCGCGGGCAGTTCCAGGCGGCAGATTTACCGGGAGTGAACCTGACATTCAGCAAATCGGAGACTGCGGCCGCTCCCTCGAAAGGGCGCGCGGTGGATCACATAGGCTTCGAGGTGCGTGATCTGGAAGCCTTCTGCAAGCGCCTGGAAGCGATGGGAGTGAAGCTGGATCAGCCTTTCCACAAGCTGCCGAAGCTCAAGCTGTCGCTCGCTTTCCTGACAGATCCCTGGGGGACGTT